>DAVZHM010000020.1:0-22988 GCA_052273845.1 Candidatus Fimenecus sp.
TGCCCTCCCGCATACCGACCGCTTCTCCCCTGAAAAGTAAAAGGGAGATAAGCAGCGCCGGCACAACATTGGTTACATCAAACACGATTTTCACATTCCCGAACGCGAACTTTGTTTCATCTGCAATCGCTTTGACAAACGCCTCGCCCGAATTCATAATCACATTGGCTATAACCGACAAAGCGATACCGAATCCGAGCAACGCCGTGCCCGCCACCACAAGCAACAGTCGCACGGGATAGAAGTTTGCAGGAATAAACCCCGCAAGCCACAAGCTGAAATCCGTAAACCAACCGAACAAAACCGACAGCGGAATTTGCAAAAGTTGAATCGGTTTGAATTTTTTACGAAGAATGCGGATTTGCCCCAAAAGCAGAATGCAATTCCATATGAGCAACCAAGTCCCGAGGGTAAAAAAGACCATTTCAGACTAATGACATTCGGCGCAGAGGAAATCGGCGACACGCCGAGCCCGCCCCGTTTTGTAATTGCGACACCAAGCCCCGGGAAAAACAACCCGATGATGAACAGAATATACCGGTTAACCGTTTCCTTGTGCTTCCTCTTTTCCGCTGTCCGCATGCACGGCGAACGCCTGTTCCTCCTTATAACCGATGTTATACACAAATTGCATGGAAAGCACCATAATGGCAAGTCCTGCAATCAGCAAAATGATATACAGATTTTTGATGTTGTTCGCCACTTCGGCACTTTGCGTAACGGCTGTTTCGACATAACCCACTTTTGCAAGTGCCAACGCCACCACCGCCGAGCCGATGCCCTGCGACAGTTTGCGGAAGAACGAATACAGCGCGTACAAAGAGCCTTCCTCGCGCACACCTTTTTCGCGATAACTCTTTTCGATGCAGTCCGCCACAATCGCCCAAACGATGATTTGGAACACACAGCACCCGACATTGATAACCATTAAACCGCCTATGTAAAGCGCCATACCTTTGCCGTCGGGGGTAATCGGCAAAAGCAGCATCAAAATACCCACCAAAATGCTGATTGCACCCGAAATGCAAATAAACCGTTTTTTGCCGATTTTGGCAACAATCGGCGAAGCAAACGGCATCAACGCCACCAAAGGCGCATAAGAAGCGAGCATCGCAAAAGTGGCTTTTTCCGCATCGTTAAAATAGAATTGGAACACCAAATTGTTGACGGACATAGACGAGTTGTAGAATACCACCACGGCAACCGTTGCGATGGTGATTCCCAACAGCGCACGGTTGGTGAAGAAGGATTTGACCGTGGAAATGTAACTGACTTTTTCGGCTTTTTCTTCCCGCACAACGCGCTCGGACACCATATTGCGCATCGCCAAAAACACGAAAAACGCCACAACGGAAAACACCACGGCAACCCAGAACAGGCGGTTTGCCGAAAGCGTGTTGTCTTGATAAACGAGTTTCGGCAACAGCATGGTCAGCACCGCGCCGAACCCCGCTCCGATGCTGCGAAATGTGGAAAGCGTGGTGCGCTGTTTCGGGTCATCGGTAATAACCGAATGCAACGAGCCGTACGGCACGTTAATCATTGTGTACGCCACCGACCAAAGGCAATACGAAATGAGGCACCACAAAATTTTGCCGATTTGCGAAAATGACTGTACAGGGGTGAAAATCATCACCGTCAGCGCAACAAGACCGACAGAACCGATGGTAATCCACGGCATAAATTTGCTTTTTTTGCCGATGTGTTTGCGGTCTACCATACCGCCGATTAACACATCGTTAATTGCGTCCCAAACCTTGGAAACAATAATAATCCACGCCCAATGCTTCGCACTAAGCCCGATGCACTGCGTGTAAAATAAAAACATATAGGACGAAACCAGCTGAAACGATAAATTACAGCCGAGGTCGCCCAAAGCGTAGCCGCATTTGTCCTTCATTCCGAACGGCGGCACTTTTTTCTCCGAATTGCACAAAATTTCCACCCCTTTTTCAAAACTGCTTTTATCATACCGAAATTCTTGTAAAAAATCAATAAAAATCGATGAAATTATACTGTAAAAATGAAAAAAATATACATAGAATATATAAATTTTGCCTTGACTGCTTTTTTTCGATTTTGTATAATAATATAAAGGAAATCTGTTCTTGGAAAGGGTGAAAAAATGTCCGATATTACAAAGCGTGCGTTAGAACAATCGCTGAAAAACCTGTTGGCGAAAAAGCCGTTAAATAAAATTACCATCAGCGATATCACCGAAGATTGCGGTATCAACCGAATGACCTTTTATTATCACTTTGAAAATATTTACGATTTGGCAGAATGGGCTTGCGTTGAAAACGCTAAAAGAGCCATTGAAGGTAAGAAAACCTATGACACTTGGCAAGAAGGACTTTTAAATATTTTCCACGCGGTGCTTGAAAACAAAACTCTGATTCTCAATGTGTATCATTGTGTTGACCTTGAGCAACTGGAACGGTATTTAAATCCGTTGGTGCGCGCCCTGATATTGTCGATTGTCGAGGAAAAGGCTGTCGGACTTTGTGTCAGCGAAGACGACAAAACTTTTATTGCGAGTTTTTACGAATACGCGCTTGTGGGTATTATGCTCAACTGGATACATGACGGACTGCGGGAAAACCCCGAAATTTTGACCGACCGCATCGCCACTCTATTGCACGGAAATATCGAAAAAGCGTTAAGCGATTTCAGTATGAACAAAAGCACATCAAATCCGCCTGTTTGCTAAAATTTTTTACAATTTTACCGCTCTGATAAATTCTTTATCAGGGCGGTTTTTCTGTTTATTGCATACATTCTGAAAATCAATATAATGAAAACATAAAATATATTAGGAGGTTTTTCTATGTATTATTCTGCAGGTACTTATGAGTCATTTGCCCATCCCGAAAAGCCGAAAGATGTAGATAAAAAATCCGCATACATCATCGGGACAGGTCTTGCGGGACTTTCCGCCGCATTTTATCTTGTTCGTGACGGTCAAATGCAGGGGGAACATATTCACCTTCTTGAGAAATTGGAACTTGCCGGCGGCAGCTGCGACGGACGCAAAGATATAACCAAAGGCTTCTATATGCGCGGCGGAAGAGAAATGGATAACCACTTTGAGGTTATGTGGGATATTTTCCGCGATGTCCCCTCGCTTGAAACGCCCGGCGTTTCCGTGCTTGACGAATATTATTGGCTGAACAAACACGATCCGAACTACTCGCTTTGCAGAGCTTCTGTAAACCGCGGGGAAGATGCCCACACCGACAAGAAATTCGGTTTGGACAGAGAGTCTGCGATTGCACTGTCAAAACTGTTTATCACATCCGAAAAGGACTTGGAGGACAAGAAAATTTCCGATGTATTACCCGATTCGTTTTGGGATACAAACTTCTGGCTTTATTGGCAGACGATGTTCGCTTTCCAGCGTTGGTCAAGTGCTTTGGAGATGAAGCGGTATCTTTGCCGCTATGTGCATCACATTGACGGTTTGCCGGACTTCAGCGCGCTTCGCTTCACAAAGTACAATCAATATGAAAGTTTGATTATGCCGTTGGTGAAGCATTTGGAATCCCACGGTGTTAAAATTGAATACGGTATGGATGTAAAGAATGTCATTATTGATACCGTTGGTGAGAAAAAAATTGCTAAGCAAATCGTTTATAAAAAAGACGGCGTTGAGCAGACCATGGATTTAACTGAAAACGATCTTGTTTTCATTACCAACGGTTGCTGCACAGATACCTCTTGCTACGGCGATCAGACGCACGCACCGGATCTCTCCAAAATCAAAAACGGTGCCGGTGAGTCATGGGATATGTGGAAAAACATTGCAAAGCAGGCAAAGCACGGCGAATTCGGCAATCCCGACGCTTTTTGCAGCAATGTTGAAGCAACCAACTGGATGAGCGCAACGGTTGCCACTTCGAACGAAGAAATCATTCAGCACATTATTAAAGTTTGCAAGCGTGACCCGAGAGAGGGAAAAGTAACCACAGGCGGCATTGTTACCGTAAAAGACAGTACCGATCATTGGTATCTCTCTTGGACGATTAACCGTCAGCCACAGTTTAAATCGCAGGATAAAGACACCGTTCTGGTTTGGCTGTATGCTTTAAGCACCAACAAAGAAGGTAACTATGTGAAAAAAGCCATGCGCGACTGCACCGGCGAGGAAGTTTGCCGTGAATGGCTGTATCACATCGGTATTCCGGAGAATGAAATTGAGGAGCTGGCGAAAAACGCCTGCAACACGACAACCTGCTTTATGCCGTACATCAACGCGTTCTTCCAACCGAGAAAGAACGAAGACAGACCGCATGTTGTTCCGGACGGTGCAGTAAACTTTGCATTCCTCGGGCAATTTGCAGAAACGCCTCGCGACACCATTTTCACCATTGAATACTCGATGCGCACCGGTATGGAATCCGTTTACACACTCCTTGATGTTGACCGCGGCGTGCCGGAGGTTTGGGGCAGTAAATATGATGTTCGTGAGCTGCTTCGTGCTTGCTACTACGCGATTGACAAAAAGCCCGTGACAGAAATCAAACTTACCCTTGCGGAAAAAGAAATGCTCAAAATTGCATTGAAGAAGATAAAAGGCACCGATTTGGAAATTCTGCTGAAAGAAAGCGGACTGATTCAATAAGGCAAAGAAAAAACTTACACAAATAACCCGGCGGCTTTAAGCGTATGCTTAAAGCCGCCGGTTCGTTTGTTTTCCTTATATTACGATGCCCAATGGACTTCCAACCCATCCAAATTTCTGCCGTTGTCGGTCGGATACCACTTTTCGCCGAGGGCAATATCGCTTTCGGCGGCGTTCACGGTAACGGATTTCAGAGAAGTGCAGTTGTAAAATGCGTATTCGTCAATTTGCCGAATACTTGCGGGGATTTCTACCGTTTGCAACCTTCCGCAGTAAGAAAACGCATCTTTTCCGATAAATTCCAACGATGCAGGCAAGTTAAGTTCTTTTAACGCACAGCGGAAAAACGCTTTTTCTTCAATGCGCGTCACCGAGTCGGGCAGGGTTACTTTGGTCAAAGACTGACATTTGTAAAACGCTTTGGTACGCACGGTTTCCACCCCGTCGGGAATGGTATACTCGATAAATTCCGTCTTGGTTTGTGCGCCGTTTGCATCGGTTTCGGTTTTGGTTTGCTTGTCACGCGCAGGCGGATAGCAAAGCAGCGTTTTCATATCTTTTGTGAATAAAACGCCGTCCACATCGCAAAAATACGGATTTTCCGCACTGACTTTTATCGCTTGCAGTTTTTGGTTATTCGCAAACGCCCAAGTGCCGATTGCACGCACATTCTTTCCGATATAAATCGTTTCGACGTTTTCCAAATTCACCGCCGCGAAATCCGCAATCGCCGTTACGGGGCAATCCTCGTATGTATCGGGGATTTCCACCGACAACAGGGTGGATTTATTGGGCACTTCCCGCACGGTTGCTTCACCGTTTTCCGTTTTATATTTGATTTTCACTTCGCCGAAAGCCATTTGCTCGCCACAGCCGGTAAACAGTGTACCGATGAGCAGCACAAGCAAAATCAGTATGGCAGGAACTTTGTTTTTTCGCATCGGTTACACCTCCTCTGCCAAAGCGGCGGCAGGTATTGCGTCCGCTTCTTCCATCGCGCGCACGCGCTCCTGCAATTCTTTGACGCACTGTTCGTGTTTTTCTTTTGTCAAATCGTAGAAGAAGAACGGTACGGTAATCAAAACGAGCCCCACAACAGACGCCCATGTATAAATATTAAACACATTATTGAGAATTTGCGAGTCAAACAGCACATCCCAATCCGAAGTAAAGCCGACAAGTTTCAAAAGCCACGGAATAATGAAACCGATTGCCATATTGATGGGGTTTAAGAACCAACTGAACACGCCCGACATAGAGTCGGCACGCTCGCCGAATCTCCATTGATGATAATTGAGAATATCGGCACCCAATCCCCCGTTGACACCGTCCACAATGGGTGCAACGGTATTTTTTAAGAACATAGACACCATAAAGATGACAATGTTCCCCGTTTTGACCGCGAGCGCAACGCCCAATACGGTCAACAGCGTGACCGCGCGGAATGAAATGAGAATATCGCGCTTTTGGAAGCGCTTTGTAAGCACGGGGCAGAGCAAATTGCCCGCCGTCATACCGACCACAACAATGTTCGCGGCAATGCCGGAAAACCATTCCATACGGAGAGAATAAATGAACCACCACGCAAGCAAATTGCCGACTAAGCCCTGCCATTGCCCGATAATATTGGAAATGTTGGTAATCCAAAAATATTTATTTTGCAGCACTTGCTTTGCGCCGCGCCAAAAAGTAACGGTTTTGCGTTTTTCCATCGGCGGCTCAATAATACGCTCTTTGCACTTGGCAATCGCCAAAGTGATGACTACGCCCACAAAGCAGAAAATCGGCACGAAAACCTTGTAGGTGGTCAAACTCAAATAGCCGCCCGTAGAAGCAATCAAAATCGGGAAGAACATACTGATAATTGACGGGAACAGCCCTGTCACAATCGGGACAATCGAATACAGCCGCTGACGCTCCTGTGAATTCGGCGTCATAAAAGTGACCATGCCGTTTATGCCGATGAATGCCTGATAAAAGTAATTCATCAAAGTGAACGCAAAATGCAGAACCACCATTTTGTGCGTATAACTCAAACTCTGCACGGGCAAGAACGGAATAATTGACATCAAAATTGCCGCGGGAACACCGCACAGCATAATGAACGGCTTTAATCTGCCGTATTTCGCGCAAAACTTTTTGCGGATAAACCAGTTGATGTACCCTGTTAAGCCGTTAATCACCAAAATGTTGCCCAAAATTTGCGGCAAGCCTTTCATAATAAACTCGAACTGCGCAGACGGTACAAAATAACAGGCAATCCCCAAAACGGTCTGCCCGATATAAGCGGCGTGGGCAAACACGCGCATTTTCGGGGTTAACCGCCCGTGGTTTTCGTAAATCAGCACGCTTAAAGGATTTAAGAATATCAACGCATAGCCGACAATTGTGCTAATGAGGTTAATCACATAAAAATCCATTGCGGCAATGCCCATAATTGCGCCGCAGAAATAGTTGGAAGCAAAGGTCATAATGCCCGAAACGGTTAAGAATATGTAAGAACCTGCCTGCGACGCGGTGTAAGCCACCACTTCTTCCAAAGACAGATACTCCCCTTCGTTCGGGTGCTTCCAATGGGATTTCACATAGGCAGGAACCCCTTTCACCTGCTTTACCAAGTCTTTTACTGCCATAAATCTCCCTCTCTGATTCCATGGTTTTTTGAAAATCTGCATAAAAATACAGACTGTTTTTATATTATACTATACCGAATTTACAAAATAAAGAGATATTTTGCGGTCACAGAAAATTTGTGCAGTTTGGCAAGGATTCAGGGCGTATGCTCGGTAAATTGCACGAAAAAAGCCCCGCAAAACTTATTTGCGAGGCGGAAAATTATGATTTTACAAATTCGCGCATAAGAAAGATAAAATGTCAGCGAACACTTCGTCACGATTGATTTCGTTTAAGATTTCGTGGCGGGCATCCTTGTAGAGTTTCATTTGCACGCGGCGGTGATTTGTGCTTTCGAGGCGCTCGAACACTTCTTTTACGCCTTTTCCGTAATTGCCGATGGGGTCCATCGTGCCGGAAATCAGCAAAATCGGTAAATCGGCGGGCACCGCGCGGTACCAACTGTCTTTGGAAATCTCCCGGACTGTTAAAAACAAGGCTTTCAACCCGCTGACGGTATATTTGTAGCCGCAAAGCGGGTCGGCAATGAATTTGTCCACTTCCGCTTCGTCGCGCGAAGCCCAATCGCAGGGCGTGCGTTTTTCGGTTTTCTTGTTGTATGCGCCGAACGCGATTTTATCCAGCATCGCGGAACGGTGGCGAGGCCCTTTTACCTTTATAAGGAGATTGCAAAGTAACAAACCGACGCCGAGCGCGGGGTTGGCGCCGCTTGTGCCGCTGTAAATTGCGCCGCGCAAGTTTTCGCCGTACTGCGCGGTATATTTTCGGGCGATCAAAGAGCCCATACCGTGCCCCAAAAGGAACAGCGGTAAGTCGGGGTATTCCCGTTTGCACCAATCGGTGACGGTTTTTAAATCCTCGACAAAGTGCGTTTCTCCGTTTGCGTCTCCGAAATATCCGAGAAGTTCGGGAGAAGCAACCGATACGCCGTGCCCGATGTGGTCATGAAAGAATACCGCAAAGCCGTTCGCACAAAGATATTCGGCGAAACGGCGATACCGCGCGGCGTGCTCCGCCATACCGTGCGAAAGCTGCACAACGCCTTTGATTTCGCCGTTTTGCGGTGCAAGAGAAACCGCTTGTATCTCCCCTACGCCGGAATGGGATGGGAACGCATAGTTTTTTTCAATGGTTTGCATAGTTTACTCCGTTTTTGAAAATGCATTCTATATTTCAGGGTTGCGGCAAAGCACCTTATTTTTCCTCCGCGTTGTCAATCATACGGCGAATTTCGTCCGCTTCTTTTTTGGAAAGAGATTTGCGTGCGATGAAAGCGGCGAAAAATGCAGGCAGAGAACCTTGGAAATTCTCGTCAACGAACTGTTCGCTCTGCATGGATTCATATTCCGCTTTGGTGGTGACTACACGAACCGTACCTTTTACATTTTCAAAAAATCCGCGCACGCAGAGTTTTTTGAGCACGGTGTAGGTGGTGGATTTTTTCCAATTGAGCGCCTCTGCGCAGCGCTCCACCAATTCATGCGAAGTTAAGGGGGCATTTTCCCAGACGATGTCGGCAAAACGGGATTCGACTTCCCCCAATTTGTAAGTGATTTTCATATAATGACCTTCTTTCAATATTCGTGTATTCTGCCAAAATAAATCTATCATAAATAGACTTTTTTGTCAATAAAAACTTTCGCATTTCAATTTCCAAGTGAGAAATCTCGGAAAGCACTTGACCGCGCATTGAAATTTTAATATAATTGAATATACTTGGGGATTGTGCTTATTTCCCCTTTAACCCCGATACATTCTTTCGGAGGAACGGTATGGATTTAACATTTCAGTATTTTTGGCAGGCTTGCACGAGCAATCCGCTGTTGGCGCTCGCCATTTTGCTGACACTCGGTGTCATTCTTGTCAACGGGTGGACAGACGCACCGAACGCGATTGCCACCTGCGTTGTAACACGATGTATGTCTGCGCGAGCCGCAATTCTGATGGCGGCCGTGTTCAATTTCTTAGGTGTATTTTTAATGAGTATATTCAACGCCACGGTTGCCGAAACCATTACGAAAATGGTTGATTTCGGCGACAATTCGCACGAAGCCATTGTCGCGTTAAGCGGCGCGCTGTTCGCCATTGTGGTGTGGGCAACGCTCGCTTGGAAATTCGGCATTCCCACAAGCGAAAGCCATGCGCTCATCGCGGGACTTACGGGCGGCGCGATTGCACTGCACGGCGGGCTTGAGGGCGTTAACGGCAGTGAGTGGGTTAAGGTACTTTACGGTCTTGTGATTTCCGTGGTTTTGGGCTTCGTTTTGGGGTACATCGTCTGCAAAATCGTGGTATTGCTTTTCCGCAAAGCCGAACGCCGCAAAACCGAAGTGCTGTTCCGTTGGGCGCAGATTTTCGGCGCCGCTTGTATGAGTTTTATGCACGGCGCGCAAGACGGGCAAAAGTTTATGGGCGTTATTTTGTTAAGCTTGTTTTTAATCAACGGGCAAAGTTCGGGCGCCGCTGTAAAAATGCCCGTTTGGCTGATGCTTTTGTGCTCCATTGTGATGGGACTCGGTACTTCCATCGGCGGCAAAAAGATTATCAAATCCGTCGGTATGGATATGGTAAAACTCGAAAAATACCAAGGGTTCTCGGCAGATATTGCCGCTTCGATTTCTCTGCTTTTCAGTTCTGTATTCGGTATTCCCGTTTCCACAACCCACGCCAAAACTACCGCAATTATGGGCGTTGGCGCGGTAAAACGGCTTTCTGCCATCAATTTCTCCGTGGTCAAGGAAATGATGCTGACTTGGATACTCACCTTCCCCGGTTGCGGTCTTATCGGATTTTTAATGACCAAACTCTTTATTTGGCTGTTCTGATGTGAAAAGAAAGGATATAAAAATATGAAAAACAAAGCAGACCGTTTCTATTTTGAAAACTTCGTTGACGCCTCGGACGCTGCCTGCACCGCCGCGGAATATCTCGTAAAATGCTTAAAAGGCTATGACACGGCAAAACTCCCCGAAATGCTTCAGGAAATGCACCACTATGAGCACGCAGGCGACACCAAAAAACATGAAATGTCCGCCGCGCTCGCCAAAGCGTTCGTTACACCGATTGACCGCGAGGATTTGGCGCTCATCAGCCAAAATATTGACGAAGTTACCGACTGCGTCGAGGAGATTTTGCAACGGATTTACGTAAATCAGGTTACAACCGTACTGCCTGAATCCATCACCTTTGCCGAAAAATTGGTCGGCAGTTGCCAACTGATGAAACAAATGCTTTCGGAATTCGGCAATTTCAAAAAACCTGCGAAACTCCACGAAATGATTGTGGAACTGAACCACTACGAAGAAGAATGCGACAAAATGTATTTGGAAGCAACGATGAAAATCCGAACCCACTGCACCGACGTTTTGGAAATCATTTCCTGGCGCGAAATTTACGACAAAATGGAAGACTGCGCGGATGCCTGCGAACATGTCGGCGACTGCGTGGATACGGTGGTTATGAAAAACACCTAACGATTTAAAAACCGCCATTTCGGCGGTTTTTATTTACGGATGATTCTGTTTAAGAAAGGAAATGCGGATTGAAACTGCACGGAAAAACGCTGTTGAAACTCTTTATGTCCATGCTTTACATCAGCAGTTTTACGTTTGGCGGCGGCTTTGTCATCGTCACCTTGATGAAGCGAAAATTCGTGGACGAACTGCATTGGATAGACGAACAGGAAATGCTGGATATGACCGCCCTCGCGCAATCTGCGCCCGGCGCTATTGCCGTAAACGCCGCCATTTTGGTCGGATGGAAAGTGCAAGGTTTTTTCGGAATGCTCACAGCGGTGCTCGGCACCGTAATTCCACCGATGGTTATTCTTTCGGTCATTTCCTTTTTTTATCAAATGTTCGCCGAAAACACATATGTTGCCCTTGTTTTGCAAGGGATGCAGGCAGGCGTTGCCGCCGTAATTTTAGACGCGGCGTGCAGTCTCGGCAGTACAGTGCTGCGGAATAAAAACGCCTTGCACTACATCATACTGCTTGCGGCATTTGTTTTAACCTTTTTCCTGAAAGTCAATGTGATTTACATTATTTTAGGCGTGCTTGCCCTCGGCATACTGAAAGAGGCGCTTTCGCACGGAAAGGGGTGCGAAAAATGATTTATTTGCAGTTGTTTTTCAGCTTTTTGCAAGTCGGGCTGTTCTCAATCGGTGGTGGATATGCCGCCATACCGCTGATTCAAAGCCAGGCGGTGGACAAATACGGGTGGTTGAGTTTGTCGGAATTTACGAACCTCGTCACCGTTGCCGAAATGACGCCCGGCCCCATTGGCGTGAACGCCGCGACCTTTACGGGAATCCAAATCGCGGGCGTGGGCGGTGCGGTTGTCGCGACGCTCGGGTGCATTTTCCCCTCTTTGTTGATTGTTTCCGCGTTGGCACTTTTGTATGCCAAGTTCAAAAAAAACACGGCGTTTCAAGCCGTGCTGCAAACCTTACGCCCCGCCGTGGTTGCTTTGATTTTGGGGGCGGGATTGAATATTCTGTTGTTGGTCGCATTCGGCGAGGGCGGCATATCTTTGCAATCCGTCAACTACATCGGTATTTTGCTGTTTGCCGCCGCGTTTTTCGTCTTGCGCAAATGCAAATGGAACCCGATTTTGGTGATGTGCCTGTGCGGGGTTTTGAACCTTGGCATCTATACGATTCGAGGGATTTTGTAAAGCTGTTCGCGTTTGACGCGTGCAAAACGAATATTATATACTGCTGTTATCCATACTATATATAAAGGGTGAAAACGATGTCTGTACGATTTAACGAAGACGAAAATATGGTCAAAAAAATTCAAGAGGGTTTACGCCGCAAGGGCGGATATTGCCCGTGCCGTTTGGAAAAAAGCGAGGACAACAAGTGCATTTGCAAAGAGTTCCGCGAGCAAATTGCCGACCCCGATTTTGAAGGGTACTGCCATTGTCGCTTGTACTACAAATCCAAAGATTAAACGCAACCTATTCCGCAGTGCTTCTGTTCTCATAATAGAGTTTGCGCGTCAGCACCTGCAAGTCTTCCACAGATTGGGCATCATCGCCGTATCCTTGGTACGAAATCGCACAATATGACGGCGTCCATTCGGTCTGCACATCGCGCAACTCACCCGTAAAGCCGTATAACACGGCGGAATTTCGATAGGTCATTAAAAACGGGGAATACCGACGGTACAGATGCGCAATCGGTTCGGCGTCCTCGGTTTCTATTTCATAAAAGACCTTATACGCCTTATCTTCGGATACGGTTTGCCCCACATACGCAGTTTTTGTCCACAGTGCCAAAACAGCGGTGAAAAAAACGAACAATACGCAAAGCACAATGAGCGTTCCCCGCAGCAATTTGCTTTGCAAGGGATGTGTTTGTGCTTGTGTACCTGAGGCAATCCACTTACACAAAAGGCAACAGACCAACACGGAAAACAGGCAAATCGGCAAAGCAAGGTAACCGTGAAGCGGCGTGCCGAAAAAACAAACCGACACACCGAACAGTTCGGCAGCGCCCGCCAAAAGGCTTAAAAACAGCATTGCCGCCCCAACCGAAAACCAAATCCGTTCTGACTTTTTCATATGCAAAACGCCTTTCGACTGAAATTTCTTGTATTGTACCGAAAAAAATATATCCGGTCAAGAGGCCTTGAAAATTTAAACAGATTTTCGGCGCAAATTTGCAGCATAATCTCTGTAAAAACAATATTAAAGAAATGTTAAAAAAGTCGGAAATATGCGCCTTTTTTATGTTTTATTCTTGACAACAGAGGAAATGTATAGTAGAATATTACCGAACTAAGAAGTAAGGTTCGCAAATTCTTTAGAAAAAAGAGGGACTTATCATGAAAAAAGTACTTGCGGTTGTTATGGCGCTTGTGATGGCTTTTGCATTCTGCGTACCGAGTTTCGCAGAAACAACCGGTTCTGCAGGCGGCGGGATTGACCTTGACTCCATTATGGACACCATTACCGGTGTGATCGGTAAGATTCTTGGCGGGTTCGGTTCTTCCGGCAGCAGCGGTTCCGGTATGGACATTGGCTCCATTATTGAATTCCTCCGCGGCTTTATCGGCGGCGGCGGCGACACAACTTCTCCTACCGGCGGCGCACAATTTGGTGAAATTTCCGCTGCAGACGCCAAGAACATTGTTAACGCACTGCTGAGAAGCGGCGCAAAAAAAGCTGACATTCAGAAGGCTGTTGACAAAATGTATGCAGACGGTCAGCTTTCCGATGCTTCCTACAAGAATCTTTGCGATGCAATTGAAGCGGCGGAAGATGTTACCGGTACACCCGGCATCAGCGACGAAGACGCGGCAAAAGCAGCTGCCAGTATTATCATCGCCCTGAAAAAATTAGGCGTTCCGAATGACCAATTGAAATCCGTTGTTGACAAATTGTATGAGAATGGCACCATTCCGCAGAATGTGTATGACGAAATCATTAAACAGCTCGACTCTTCCGAAGCTACAACAGATGCTTCCAATGCAGGCGGTATCGGCGGTTTCCTTGGTAATATTGTTGACAAGCTTAAAGATGCATTTGGCAGTGGCGGCAAAGGCGACAATAGCGGCAATGGCTCCACAACCAAACCCGGTTCATACGAAGGTAAAGAACCCACCGGCGACACAGCAATCCTTTCTGTTGCGGCAGTTGCTGCTGTTGCAGGCGTAGCACTTGTGTTGACTAAGAAAAAACAGAAATAATAAACTGTAAGTCCTGATAAAAACAAGCGTCTTTAAAGAAAGCCGCTTGTTTTTTTATGCTCGAAATAAACTTGTTTTTTTGACTGTATTATGATACAATAGGCGGGCATATTATAAGGAGGGCTACCGTATGATTTTAACGATAGACATCGGCAATACAAACATCAACCTCGGCTTATTTCAGGATGATGCGCTTTGTATGAGCGCACGAATGGCAACCGAGCGTGAGAAAACCGAAGACCAATTCGCCGCCGAGTTTTATCAGATTTTTCAAATGCACGCGCTTGACCTTGCGGAAATTTGCGGTAGCATCATCAGTTCCGTTGTGCCGGAAATCACCGCTTCTTTGAAACGCGCTGTGGAACGGTTGACCAAGAAAAAAGTGCTTGTGCTCACCCCCGGAGTAAAAACGGGACTGAACATTTTGATTGACAATCCTGCACAGTTGGGTGCCGACCTTGCAGCAGGCGCTGTGGGAGCCGTGGCAAACTATCCCCTCCCCGCGTTTGTAATCGACCTTGGCACGGCAACCAAAATTTATGCAATTGACGAAAAAGGGTTCCGCGGTTGTATGATTGCCCCCGGCGTTGCCATTTCTTTAAAAGCACTGACAGATACAAGTTCATTACTGCCTACCATCAGCTTAGAGCCTCCGAAAAAGGCTTGCGGCACCAATTCTATTGAAAGTATGCAAAGCGGCATTATTTTGGGCACAGCGGCAATGGTAGACGGGTTATTGGAACGGTTTGAGGAAGAACTCGGCGTACCGAAAACCATTTTGGCAACCGGCGGTCTTTCCGCCTTTATTACCCCCGTTTGTAAACATGAAATCACCTATGACAGCCATTTGGTGTTAAAGGGCTTAAAGAAAATCTACGAAAAAAATCAATAAAAATCTTTTATTTCGCCAAATTTTGCGTTGCATCCGGTTTTCGGAGCAGCAGCAAGGAGGAATATATATGTCAACAGCAAAAACCCCTAAGACGCGCAGACAAAAAACCGTTCTGCTCGTCGAAACCGCCATGCTCGCGGCAATCGTCGTGGTTATGGCACTCACCCCGCTCGGATACTTACGCGTGGGCCCCTTGGAACTGACGCTGATTATGGTTCCCGTCATTATTGGTGCAGTCACCTGCGGTCCGACAGTCGGCGCAGTGCTCGGCGGTGTATTCGGTATTACGAGTTTCGTTCAGTGCTTTATGGGAAGCCCCTTAGGCGCGATACTCGTATCTTTGAGCATTCCGAAAACCTTTGTGATTTGCGTTGTAACCCGTGTTTTGGCGGGTTGGCTGTGCGGTTTGATTTTCCGCGCGTGCATTTCGCATGACAAAAAAGGTAGTTGGAGTTATGTTGTGGCGGGTGTTTCCGGCTCGCTTTTCAACACTTTGTTCTTTTTGGGCACGCTCGCGCTTCTGTTTTGGGGTGTACAGTTTACCCCCGATCAAGCAGAAGCACTCGGCGGTGTAGATACGGTTTTAAAAACCGTGATTGCCATTGCAGCAGGTGTAAACGCGCCGATCGAATTGCTCGTGTGCGCCGTGCTCGGCTCGGCAGTCGGCAAAGGCGTTGCCGTTGCCTTACGCAGAGTGAAATAAGTCCTTTCATTCAGGCACAAAAAAGTCCTCGAAGCAATTGCTTCGAGGACTTTTATTTGTATGCTGTAAAGAGTTTAGTCTGCGTTTTCTTCTTCGACTTTATCAATCACTTCTTGCGGAATGGCTTCACCGTGTTTCACGAATGCGAGCATCAAAATCGCCAGCAGGAACAGCAAGGGGCTGTAATAGAACAGCGACATATATGTGCCGGCAAACATTCGTATGAAACCGTAAACAATCGGGGACGCAATCTGTGCCGAGAAAGTAGCGGTGTAATAGTATCCCGTAAACGTACCGACTTTTTGAATCCCGCCGATTTCCAGTACCAACGGCAAGGTGTTGACGGTGATAAACATATTCGCCGCACCGCCCAAAATCAGAACGGGATAAATCAACACGGAAAGGATACGGGTAACATCTTTTACCGCGTCGGAAACCGCCGTCAATGCCGCTGAGAAGGTCGAAACATCGGATTTTCCGAGCACCGACTGTGCGACGGTGATGACGCTTGCATAAATATCATTGACCGAGGCGGGGTCCGCACCGTTGGCAATTGCGGTTTTTGCCGCTCCATCGGAATATGCCTTTAAGTAGTTGTCAAAAGCTATATTGCTTGTCAGCGCGGATACATCCTCGCCTGCTTCCAAAGCGGTTCTGTATGCGATGTAACCGTCCATAGAGACCAATTCATTTTCGCCTACTGTTTCCCCTGCCGCTTTGGCTTTGTCGGAAATTTCGGAGTTGTAAGCGTTGATTTGGTCATTGACCGCGATATAAGCGTTGTTCACCGTTACATAGTTGCTGATGGAAAGCCCTTTACTGCTGAGCATTCCGATGAAAATCGCAAAGAAAATTACAAATGCGGACATAAAGATGGCAAGCCCTGCCATAATGGTTTTCTTTCTGCCGAACTTTTTGCCCATCTTGCCCGCGGGCAAAGCCGCAAGGGCGGAAACCACGGCGAAAATCAGCATCAAAATGGTGGCTTCGGATGTGATTTTATGTAAGATTTCCTGCGCGAACAAGGAGAAAAATGTGGTAATGGCGTTCGTGCCGCAGAACAGGAAGAACAGACACGCCAGCATAAATACCAAACTGCGTTTCTCGCCTTTGGTCAGTTTGATGGCTTTTCTTGCGGCCTTTTCTGCTTTTTTGGCTTCCTTTTCCGCCTTTTTACGGGCGGCGGCATCTGCGTAGGCATTCGCTTCGCCTTTCAGTTTAATGCTCGTATCTTCCTCTTTAACGAAGAACAGAAGCACAAGCATACCGATAATCATCACAACAGAGCCGATGGCGAAGACATACGGGAATGTGATGGTTTCGTTCGCTTTAATCTGCTCATCTGTGGCGCCCGCAAACAGTTTGCAAAGGAGAAGCGCAAGCGTACCGGCAACCATACCGATGGCGCTGCCAAGACCGCCCATTAAGTTGATAACGGCGTTCCCTTCAGAACGAAGTTCCGGCGGGGTTAAGTCGGGCATCAGCGCCACAACGGGTGCGCGCCATAAAGACATAACAAACACAAACAAAATGATGCAAATCATGGTCGCCAACAAATTGTTGGTATGCAATGCGATCATCGGGATTAAGAAAAACAGCACGGCGGAAATCGGTGCGCAGGAAACGATAAACGGACGGCGTTTGCCGAGTTTGGAATGGCAATTGTCCGACAGTTTTCCGAATGCCGGTTGGAAAATCACGCCGAAGATATTGTCAAAGGTCATTATAATACCGATGAACAACGGAACCAGCGTAAATCCGCCGCCGACCAAGGCAACATTTTCGCCCTGCGCTTCGGCAAGACGCGCCAAAATCGGCATTTTTTCGACCAACGCGTTGCTCCAAGAAGTGACCATTGCACTGCCCGAAAGCAAACGGTTGAGAATTTTGGTGATGTACGGGTCGTAAATCGCCCAAGCGATTGAGGTGGCAAGGAAGCCGAAACCGGTCAAAATGGTTTTGCCGTAATTCAGTTTCATTGCGGGTTTTGTCTGTTTATCCAAAAAACACACTCCCTTTTTTCTCCGTTTTGGGTATATATACATCATAACAGAAACCAAATGGATTTACAATAAACATTTTTACGAATTCGGTCTGTTTTGCTCCGAAGCATTGCCTGGCGAACGGCGCGCACGTTGTTGTTTGCGTTTTTGATTTTTCTTTCGTCTTGCCGTTTCCAATACGACTTCCAAAAGAATTAAAGCAATCACAACCAAGATTGCCGTGACAATTTTACCGGGTGTAACCGTTAAGCCGTCCTTTTCCCCCGCGGCGGTTTGATTGGTCAAACCTTCCACAGCCGTGCGCAAATTGTAATTTGCCTGCATCAAACTGTTTTCGGAAGCGGGACTTTGCAGTGCTTCTTTGCCGGCGGCAATGGCGTCTTTCAACGCGTTTGCCGAAGCGGTGCTACACAGTGTGACATCCACCGCCTGTGCTGCGTCAAGCGCCGCGGTCAAACGTTCTTTTTGCAAGTTTACGCGGTCACGGTATTCGCAAAATTCCGTAATATTGTTTGTAATGATAATGCTGTATCCGCGTGCGGTGACATCGTTCCAACCAATGGCGTTGTCTTCCCGCTTGCCGCAAAGCGCGGGGTCGGTCATATCAACCGCAGCTCTTCCCTTGCCCGAAAATTCTTTCAGCACGGAATTGCCGTACACCACACCGTACGGGTTCGAGGAAGAAAGCAACGTACCGACCGCACCGCCCGAAAGCGTTTTAGAGGCGACGGATTTGGCGCTGAACACCACATTGCCGTGGTATGCGGAAAGCACAAGCGGCATTGTCGGTTTTTCGGCAATCCAATTTTTGACCTCTTTCTTATCGCCGTCTGCGAGCAGTACAACGCTGTTCAACAGATTTTCGTTGCGCATTGCATCGTAAATTTCATCGCGGAATTCCCAACCACCATCCACGAGCAACAATGCTTTCCCCGAAAGTTTTTGCGCCGCCTCTTGCAAGGTAGGCACGGAATACGCGGTGATTTTTTCGTGCAAACTGCCCGTGCTGTTGCGTAACCGGTAGTTGGAAAGTTCGTGATAACCGATATCCTGCACATTTTTCTCGGCAACATTGCCCAACCCATCCACGCACATACGCGATAAGTTTTCGTCTTGCATTAAAACGATATAGCCGTCTGCCGTTTTTCGAACGCGGACATACACCATATCTGCGCCCGCCTCGGCGGCGGCTAACAACCCTTCTACGGATTGCTCGGGATAGTGAACCGTATCGCCGAATTTGGAAACTGCCACCAAATCCCCCAACGGGTTTTTCAGCACCGTATAGGCTTCGGGAACTGCCGCTTCCTCAGCAAAGACCGGAAGCGCCAAAGTCAAAAGCACCGTGAGCACTGTGAAAATACACAGCACGCGGCGAAAAAAGGTATGTTTCATATACACCCTCCTTTGAAAAGTGTGCGTTTTTACAAAAGCAGTATACCAAATTCCGTAAAATATTACAATAGAAAATAGTGCTTTTTCGGCGAATTTCGGTTCAAAAATACCAAATGTGGTATAAATCTCAAATTGCACAAAAATCGTAGTTAAATTTTTACTTTTTGAAATTTTTTTATACTTGATAGAACGGCTTTTTCTGTGTTACAATAATACCCACTTCGACAGTTCTCTTTGAATTTGTCACTTTACGAAAGGGAGTTTTGTGCGATGTCTTTCGGCAAAAACTTAAAAAATTTAAGATGCGCAAAGCTGCCGCCGCTGACGCAAACAGACCTTGCCAACGCCATTGGCGTGACGCAACGCAAGATTTCGTTTTTGGAAACAGGGGCATCGGAGCCTTCGCTTCGCGATATTGCGGCAATCTGTCGGTATTTTAATGTGTCTGCGGACTATCTTTTGGGGTTGCCCCATGATATGGAGTATCCGAATCAATTATGACAAAAAAAGAACTTGCGCTTTTGAGTGTGGAGGCGCTGAAAACCGAATATCCCGATGCGCTGTGTTCCCTTACCGCTTCCAATCCGTTGGAACTGCTCATTGCTACACGCCTTTCGGCGCAATGCACCGACGCACGCGTCAATTTAGTTACCCCCGCGCTGTTCGAGAAATATCCTACGTTGGATGACTACTGCAACGCCGATGTGCAAGACATTGAAGCGCTCATTCATTCCTGTGGGTTTTATCACGGTAAAGCGCGGGATATTATTGCTATGGCGCAAAAAATCAAATCCGATTTCGGTGGTAAAGTGCCCGATACGATTGAAGATTTGACCTCATTGCAGGGCGTCGGCAGAAAAACCGCCAACCTGATTATGGGCGATGTTTATAAACAGCCCGCCGTTGTGGCAGACACGCACCTCATTCGCCTGTCCAACCGCATCGGTCTTGTGGCGACAAAAGACCCGTACAAGGTGGAAGTGGCACTCAAAAAACTGTTGCCGCCGCAAGAAAGCAACGATTTTTGCCACCGCGCCGTTTTGCACGGACGCGCGGTCTGCACCGCACGCAAGGCATATTGCGAAAAATGCCGTTTGCAGGAATTCTGCAAAAAGAAAATTTGACAATAGACTTTTAAGAAAGGTTCAAAGGATTTATGTATAAGCCCAATCCCGAATGCTACGGCGCGATGTTTGCCATACCCGCAAGCGTTGCGGACGAATATCTCGCAGAAGCCTCCGGCGACTGCGTAAAAGCTTTGCTGTTGATTTTGAGAAATCCCGGCGAGGCGGTTTCCGTCAGCGCCATTTCCGAGCGTTTGGGGCTTACCGCAGACGAAGTGTTGGTCTGCTTGGATTTTTGGGTAAAAAAGGGCATTTTGCTGTTCACCGACGACGCAGGCAATGTAAAATATGTGCCGAAAGAGAAAAAAACCGTCTCCCCGCCCCCGCAACCTGTTTCACAAGTTTCTGCGCCTGCACCGCAAAGTGCAGAATTTGCGCCTGTGGCGGAAGTGCTTCCCAAACCGACTATGGAACAAATTGCGACGCGTATGCGAGAGGACAAAACCGTGCGAAGCCTTTTGTCGGAAGCACAAAACATTTTGGGCCGCACGATAGGCTTGGATATGCAATCCACCCTGCTTACCCTGTTTGATACCTATGGGCTTACGAAAGAAGTCATTTTAACGCTTGTGCAACATCTCTCCGAACACGGCAGAGGGGCTACGGCAACCGTTTTGCGCGTTGGTAAACTGTGGGCGGAACGCGAAATCAACACGCTCGATGCCGCCAACGAATACATACAAAACGACACGCAAATCAACCGTTTATTTACGGAGTTTCGCACGGCAACGGGCATTTCCAATCCCCGCCCCACGCAAAAGCAAAGCGATTTTTTGCTTTCGTGGACAAAAATGGGATTGCCGATGGAACTGCTTTTAAAAGCATACGAAGAAACCGTAGAGCGCACCGGGAAACTTTCGTTCGCGTATATGGATAAAATCCTCAAAAACTGGTATAACGACGGCTTGAAAACCGACAGCGATGTGGAAAAACAGAAAAATCAAAAAGCTGCCGCAAAACGAAGCGAAACCGCCGCGAAACGCTCTTACGATTTGGACGATGCGCTCTCGAAAATTTTGAGCGAAACCGAAAATAACGCATAGGGGCTTTGATAGTATGGGATTTTCAAAACAGATTTATATGCAAGCCGCCGCAGTTCTGCGCGCGCGGCGCGAAAAAGCCGAAAAGGAAGCAGAATTTCATAAAGCACAGTTTTTAGAAAAGTGCCCGCAGGTATTGGAAATCGAGCGTGAAATGGCAAAAACGGGGCTTGCCGCCGTGAAAGCCGTAGGCGCGGGCAAGGACGCCGTAGAAGTGATTCAAAAACTGGCGAAATACAATTTGGAATTGCAGGCACAGCGGCGGTCATTGCTTTTGGAAAACGGATTTCCCGAAGAGTATTTAAAACCTGCCTACACCTGCGCAATTTGCGAAGATACAGGAACCGTAGACGGCAAAGAATGTGTCTGCTATCAAAAACTTTTAAAGGAACTTGCTTACAAGGAACTTTCTGCGCAAACCCCGTTAAAACTTTGCAAATTTGATACGTTTTCGCTTTCGTATTATCGGGATACCCCCGACGCGGACGGCGTTGTGCCGCGGCAAAAGATGGAAAAAGTTTTGGATTTTTGCAAAAAATATGCGGATACCTTTACACAAGATGCGCCGAGTCTTTTGTTTTTCGGCAATACGGGACTCGGGAAAACGCATTTGTCTTTGGCGATTGCCGCCGCGGTGTTGGAAAAAGGCTACGGCGTGGTGTACGGTTCGGCACAAACGCTGTTTTCTAAGCTTGAAAAAGAGCATTTCGGCAGAACGGACAATGCGGACACCGAAGAACGCTTGCTCGATTGCGATTTGCTGATTTTAGATGACCTCGGTACGGAATTTACCACGGGATTTGTGACGGCAGCGTTCTACAATATTGTGAACACGCGCCTGCTTTCCGGCAAACCCACCGTGATAAGCACCAACCTAACCTTTGAGGAGTTAGAGGACAAATATACCAACCGCGTTGTTTCGCGCATTTTGGGATGCTACCAAGTGTGCCGCTTTTACGGCGAGGATATGCGCGTGAAAAAAAGATTTGAACAGAAGTAAGAAGGAACACATTGTGTTCCTTTTTATTTTGAATGAAATCTGTTGAAATTATTGCATTTTTGCCTTGAAATTGTTAAAATACTTACAAAGACAGAACGGAGGGCTCAGGCTATGCAAACACACAACTTAATTGACCTGGAGGACATTTCCAAAGCAGATTTACAGGAAATTATCCGCTTGGCGCAGATGATTGAAGCGCACCCGTCGATTTTTACCGACGCGTGCCACGGCAAAATTATGGCAACGCTCTTTTACGAGCCATCCACCCGCACACAGATGTCCTTTCAAACCGCAATGCTTCGTTTGGGCGGGCAGATTATCGGGTTTGACAACCCCTCGAATGCCTCGGTTGCCAAAGGGGAAAGTTTGAAAGACACCATTCGCGTGGTCAGCGGCTATGCGGATTTGATTGTCATGCGCAACCCCGTGGAGGGTTCGGCGTTGGCGGCATCGCTGTATTCCAAAAGTCCGATTATCAACGCGGGCGACGGCGGCCATTTACACCCGACACAGACTTTGACGGATGTGGTTACCCTTTCGTTTGAAAAAGGCACTTTGGACGGGCTGACCATCGGGCTTTGCGGCGATATGAAAAACGGCAGAACCGTGCATTCGCTGATTAAAACCCTTTCGCAATACAAAAACAACCGCTTTGTGATGATTTCCACGCCCGAATTGCAGTTGCCGCAATATATGTTGGATATTTTGGAGGAGAGCGGCTGTCAGTACAGTTTTTCGGACAGCCTCGAAAAATCCATTGGCGAGTTGGATGTGCTGTATATGACGCGGATTCAGCAGGAACGGTTCCGCTCCAAAGAAGAATATGAAGCACAAAAAGGCATTTATGTGTTGGACGCAGAAAAGATGCGCCTTGCAAAAGACAA
>DAVZHM010000021.1:0-22577 GCA_052273845.1 Candidatus Fimenecus sp.
GACCGTGTTTCCGAAGGGCAGCAACTTGCAACCTTTGATGTATCTTCCTTAAACGATGAACTTGCCGCGTATAAATCCGCTTACGATAAGGCGAAAGCATCTTATAACAAATCTGCCGCGGGCGTTGCCGATGCAAAAAAGAATTTGGCAGATGTCAACGCAAAAATCACGACGGTGGAGCGTGAAATCACGCAATTGAAAGCCGATGTAGATGCGGCGGAAAATGCACAGGCTACCGTACCGAGTGCGCCGCAGTATACCGAAGCAGAATTGCAGGCGCTTGCCGAGCAGTTGCTTGCGGGCGGTATGGAGCAAGCACAGATTGAAGAAATCATTGCCGCAGTAAAAGCACAGGCGGGCAATGTGGATTTGAAAGCGGCAATTCAAAATTCCGCCGCCGCGAAAAAAGCGGAACTTGCACAAAAGCAAGCGCAACTGTCGGCCTTGGAAATACAAAAAACCGTTTACGAATCGCAAACCGACGAAACCGTTACAGATTTGTATAAATCCGTGATGGAGCAAAAGAAAAAAGAATACGAAAGTTACAAAGCGGTTGTAGAGTCTCTGAAAAACGGTTGGACGGCATCTGCCGACGGCATTGTGACTGAAGTCAATCTCACGGCAGGGCAGCCGTTCGTGCCGAGCACAGAGCAAAGCAGCGGTATGGATTTGTCATCACTTATAAATATGGCTTCCGGGAACAGCGATGTTGCCGCCACGCTTACCGATATTTTCTCCGCCACAAGCGGTGCGGATACATCCGTTGCCACCGGTATGGTTGTGGAGCATTACGGCGCGTTTTATGCTTCTTTCACCGTCGGCAAATATGATTTGCTGGATTTGAAAGTCGGGCAAAAAGCCAAGATTACTTCGATTGATAAGGCGTATGAAGGTGCGGTCAGTTATGTCAGCGCAACGGCGAGTTCCACCGCGGGGTTGGATATCGGTTCCATTACCTCGTCGCTTACAGGCGGCACTTCGTCCTCCTCAAACAGCGCACCCGTCAAGGTGAAAATCGAAAATCCCGATGAAAAAATAGTCATCGGATTCGATGTAGACATCAGCATTGATACCGAAAAATTAGAAAATGTTATCACCGTTCCCGTCGAAGCGGTTTCCACGAATGACGGCGAAAACTGCGTGTTTGTGTATAATGAAAAAGAGAAAACCGTTTCGAAGCGCATTGTTACTCTGGGTATCGGTTCGGATACGGCATATGAGGTGCTTGAAGGCTTGCAAGTCGGCGAACAAGTGGTCTTGAATCCCAAAACCGCGCTCAAAGACGGCGACAAAATTCAAGTGAAATAAGGCGGTGGCGTATTGGATATTCGAGAAAACATACGCATAGCCATTTTCAGCATCCGCACCAATTTGATGCGTTCGCTTTTAACCATGCTCGGCATCATCATCGGCGTCGGCTCGGTAATCGCGATTATTACCGTCGGCAACGGCAGCCGTGATTACATTATCGGTATGATACGCGATATGGGCAACAGTGCGATTAACATTATGGTGGACTCGCAGACCGCACAACCGTCGGATTACATCACAATGGAAGATGTCAAGGCGATTAAAGCGTTAGATACCGTTGACCATGTTTCCCCGTATGTGATGACCATGGGTTCTATGCAGGTGAACGACAAAACCGCGATTGGGATTTTGGTCGGCGGCAATACGGATTTGCGCTATGTGACCAGCGGTGACTGTATTTACGGCAGGTACTTTAACGAAGCGGAATATGAGGCGGGCAGACCGGTCGGCGTTATCGACGCCACGAGCGCACGCCAACTGTTCGGCAAATCCGATGTGGTCGGCGAATATGTGAATTTTACCTATAACGATGTGGTAACGCGGATTAAAATCGTCGGCGTAACCGATATGGCGAGTTCGTTCGGTATGGACTCCGAAGAAATTATGGAGTCTATGCAGGCTATGGGCGGCGGGCAAATGGCGAGCGGTATGCTGATGGTGCCGTCCACGCTCTCTGCGCAGGTAATGGGCGTGTCGGATTGCTTTGACACGATTTACATTATGGCGAATGACGAAAACGATTTGGAAGGCGCGGGTAGTGCCGCACTCAACCGTTTGCGCGCGCGCCACAACAACAGCGACAGAGATTGTTACATTGTTACCAACATGGCGACTTATATTGACCTTTTGGATACCGTTATCAATATTTTCACAATCTTTATTGCGGCGGTCAGCGCCATTTCTTTGGTGGTTGGCGGCATCGGTGTTATGAACATTATGCTTGTTTCCATCACCGAACGCACGCGGGAAATCGGTATCCGTAAAGCGTTGGGCGCCAAAACCTCCACGATTTTGTTCCAATTCTTAACGGAGTCCATTATTCTTTGCTTAATCGGCGGCCTTATCGGGCTGCTGCTCGGTGTGTTTGGTGCGGCGGTTGTGTCGCATTGGATGAGTATTCCGTTGGAAGTCAAACCCTCTACCGTGGCAATTGCTATTGGCTTCTCCACGGCAATCGGCGTAATTTTCGGTGTGTATCCTGCGCGCAGAGCCGCAAAGATGCCTCCGATTGAAGCACTTCGGCGGGATTGACGCTTTCTGATTTCGGCAATATCTCAAAACAATAGCAACGCCCCGATATCCAAAACGGTATCGGGGCGATTTGTTTTGTATGGGTTTTCTTGATTAGTCTAAAACGAGCGATTTCTTTTTGCCGTTTTTGTTGCGCGGGTATTCCCGAATGCGAATGATGTAGTCCAAATTCACGATTTCCCGTGTGTTGCCGTTCTCCAACACAACCGCACCGTCCGAAACTTCCGTTATGGTGCCGTTCACCTGATTGTTCAGCGTATACAGAATGCATTCTTTGCCGATAAACTGTTTCGCAAGTTCCACCATTTTCTGTTTCTCCTTTTTGTTGCGCCGTGATTGTAGCAGATGCCGCACGGCGATTTGCTTTTTGTTGTTTTTCCGTTGCAGGGCGAGCATAATCAGGAGAAAAACAAAAATCCAAACATATGTCTCCAAGTCGCCACCTCCGCGGAATTTTATTGTAAAAAATTTATCACAATTCCGCAGAAAAAGCAAGGCGTGGGAGCGCTTTTTGGGGAACAATTATCTATGCATCACTTTTTTTACCACGGTGCCGCAAGCGATTTTTGTGCCGGAGCTTCCGGAAGGTTGTGTGGTAAAATCATCGGGATTTCGGTGGATAATCACGCTTCTGCCGACAATTTCGGCAAGCCCGAAGCGGTCATACAGCGTAATATTCCACGCATTTCCTTTTGCCGTAGCAAACAGCGGTGCCAAATCGCCCGCGTGCGCAGGGTGAGGGCAACCGTACGGGTTGTAGTGACCGCCTGTATCTTTGAACGGGTCACGCTCATTCCCGCTGCAAGTGCCGTTTTCGTGCAGGTGTATTGCAAATACCCGCGTTGCACAGTCGGACGCAGAAACAGGCAGTCCCCGCACGCTTGTCACCACCAAAACACCGCGTTCCCCCGCTGGGAAAAACAGCACGCGCCCCGCAATGCTCGGGTAGGCATCACTTCCCTTGATATATGCGGCGGCATAAGGTTTTCGTGTGGACAGAATGCGCACAAAATTTGAGTTTTCTTTTTGAAATGTATACAAAAAAACACCTCCGTTTTGGTAAGGGCGTCTGATTTGACTCAGCGCCCTTACAGTATATGCATAAGGGAAGGAGAAGCGAACCCGATATGGTTTAAAACGGTATCTTTCCGCTGAAACTGCTCTGCATTTTCGGCATATTGTGTTCGGCGCTCCTTACCTTAACGGAGGGGAAAGTTGTTTGTATTTGGTTTTATGCTTGATTGCCTTGCTCGTGCTGATAGGCGTGCAAAAGGTCTTTGAGTGCCGCGGCGTGTTCGGCTTCCTCTATGGCGTATTTCTTGAAAACATCACGGTATTGCGGTTCGCCGCTGTATTCATCGGCATAACTTTCAAATTCTTTCGCCATTTCCATCGAATCTTCCCACGCGCGCAAAAGACGGTCGCGCACCGTTGTGGAAATTTTGTGTCGGTCTTGCGGATTTTGCATTGTGCACACTTCCTTTCTTTGGATTAGTATACACATTTTTGCGAAAACAATTCGACAAAATGCATAGACAAAATGTTGCAAAAAACGCACTTTTATGTTAAAATACCTTAATTAACTATCGTTTATAAAATCGGAAAGGCGTGCGGTAAAGCAAGCAAAGCTTGTTTCGCGCGGTACAGCGACTTTTATGCTTGAAAAGTGGATGCAAAAAACGCCGTCGGGCAAAGCCGTTGCGTTTTGGAATATGATGGGCAGTCTTGTCAACGCCGCCGCATCGGTGGTGCTGTTGATGATGGTCACGCGCTCTCTCGGGGACGAAAAAGCGGGAATTTTCTCTTTGGGTTTTTCCGTCAGTTTGATGATGCTTACCGTGGGTATGTTTGAGGTGCGCCCGTTCCAATCCACGGATATCTACAAACAGTTTTCATTCCCGCAATATTTTTCTTTCCACATACTCACTTGTGTTTTGATGCTTGTTTGCTCCGTTGCCTATACGGTTTGGATGTTGCGGGATTCTCGCTGTCGGCGCGTGTGCCGTCAAGAAAATGCCTTTCGGCAAAAATATTTTCTTTGTGGCGGCGCTACTGCCTCTAACGCTTCAACAGGCGGCATCTTTCTCTTATGATTCGGTGATTATCGCCTTTGCGTTTTATTATTTGGCATTGTGTATGCATCTTGCCTATACTGCCGAAAAAATCCGCATATGGGATATCGTCGCATTGGTGATTTATTTGGCGGTGTTCTGCGCACCGAAAGCAGGTGTTTACATCGTTTTGTTCGCGTTATTGCCGATTGTTTCGTATTCCTGCCGTTTCCCGGCGAAAGGATATTACGAATTTTCTCACGGTGGCGACGGTGGTCACCAACGCGTTGTATATTGTAGACGCATTAAAAGTCACACTGTTATCTTTAGAATAAATTGAATCAGGAGGTAATTTCAATGGATTTCAGTATGTTTTCCGCGTTTGACCACGCGGCGTTTCAGTGGATTCAAGACCACATTTGGTGCGCGTTTTTAGACGCGGTAATGCCCGTCATCACCATTTTGGGCGAGGGCGGTTGGTTTTGGATTGTGCTTGCGGTGCTTTTCCTGTTTATGAAAAAAAACCGCAAAACGGGTGTCACCATGGCGTTTGCGCTGATTGTGATGCTTGTTGTGAACGATTTGATTTTGAAAAATATATTTGCGCGTGTGCGCCCGTTCAATTTCGCGGAATTTGCGGATTTGTATGCAGCATTCTCAATCGGCGAAAACGGAAAACCGATTCTTTTGGCTTCTTTGCCGTCCAGTTTCTCGTTCCCGTCGGGACACACCTCATCCTCGTTTGCGGCGGCAACGGCAATTCTTTTAAACAAAAAATGGAAAGTCGGTATTCCCGCCTTTATTCTCGCAATTCTCATCGGGTTTTCGCGCAACTATTTGATGGTGCACTATCCGACCGATGTCCTGTTTGGTGCGCTGTTCGGCATAATTTATGCAGTTCTTGCCTACTTCCTGATTGCCAAATATGTCTATCCGCCGTTTGACAGAGCCGTTGGGCAAAAGGTAGACAAATTATTCTCCAAAAAAGAAAAAGCCGCGAAAGCGGACTGAACGGAATCGGCGGTGTAATTATGGCGTTACCACTCGGTAAAACTGCGGATTTGCGTTTTTCCGCGGACGGCAAGTTCCGCATTATGCAAATCGCGGACACACAAGATACCCAAATCACATCCAAAGACACCATTGCTCTTCTCGAACGCGCGCTTGATACGGCGTATCCCGATTTGGTGGTGTTTACGGGTGACCAATTTAAGGGCTACGGCGTTAGTTTTCTCCTCGGTGACCGCGAGCAAAACTATAAAAAGGCGATTGAAAATATTATTTCGCCGCTTGCAAAGCGCAACATTCCGTTCACGTTTGTGTTCGGCAATCACGATGACCAAGCCTTCGGGATTCCGAAGGAAAAGCAACTCGAACTGTATCAAAATTTCGAGAATTGCCTTGCCGTGGCAGGCGATACAACGCTCCCCGGACTTTGCAACCAATATTTGAATATCCGTTCTGCGGACGGCGAAAAAATTCTGTTCAATTTGTATCTTTTGGATTCGCTTTCCACCACGCTCGACGGCAAATGCGCAAGCGTGTCCGAAGCACAAATCAACTGGTATCGCACCGTGCGCGACGCATTACAGCAGGAAACAGGCGACTATGTGCCCTCCATTCTCTTTCAGCACATCCCCGTGCCCGAGATGTGGGAAGTGCTCAAAGAAGTGCCGAAGTCGCACAAACCGCACGCACAGGGTTTTCGGGAGCATTACGGAAAATATTACGATATTGACGAACGGTATTTGCAAAAGGGAAATTGCGATTTCCTGTTGGAAACCCCCGCAACGCCTGCCGAAAATTCGGGTGAATTTTCAGCCGTTTCGGAAAAAGGCGACACGCTTGCCATGTTTTTCGGGCATGACCATAACAACAGTTTTGTGTGCAAATACAAAAATATGCTTTTGGGCTATACCCAAGGTTGCGGCTTCAATGTTTACGGCCCGCGCCTCAACCGCGGCGTGCGGCTGATTGATTTAGATGCTCAAAACCCGCGTGAATTTCAAACGCACACGCTTTTGTACGGCGATTTATTCAAGGCAAAAGAGATTCAAAACAAGCCGAAATATCTGCTGTATTCTTATGCACCGCCGAGCGTAGAGTCGGTGTTGCCGACGCTGAAAAAAGTCGGCATTGCAGCAGCGGCGGCAGCCGTCGGCGGACTTGCTTATGCGCTATTAAAACGCAAATAAAGCCAAATAAGGTAAAAAGAAAAGCGATGAATTGGGCTTTCCCATTTCATCGCTTTTGTGTTATGTAGTTTGAAAACGATTATTCGCCTTTCATTTCCAGCAATTTTACTTTGCCTCTGAAAGCATCTTCGCTGACTTTGATGGAATCGAAAATCGCCGCTTTGATGTCATCCTCGGTAACGCCCAATTCCAAGCAATCTTTTTGTTCGGTGAAGATGTTCAAGTCCATAATATAGGGGAGGAACATCGGGTCCATACCGCTTTCAATGCCGCGTGCGGCATAGTCTTTCACTACTTTGCCCATGCCCATTTTCATCATCCACGGTGCCACGGTAACAACTTTTCTGCCTTTCATACCGCGTGCTTCAAAGACGATAGCAAGGAACTCTTTCCAGGTCATATTGTACATACCGATTTTGAAAGCACGGAAGCCGCCGACTTCTTTTTCAACAGCGCCTGCAATCGCCTGACCGACCTGACGAACGGTAAGCATGGTGGTGCCGCCCTTCGGATACATCGTGAAGGGCCATTTGTCCATAAACTCAATCTGCTCAATGAGGATAACCCAAACAGGTTTTCTGCCGGGCTGTGTGCCGAAAATGTAGGGCAGTTCCAAAACGGAAACGTCAAAGTTTTCGTCGGCATATTTCTCGCAGACCTTTTCCTGGTCAATACGGCTCTTAATGTAGGGGTTCTTTTCGCAAATCGGCATATCGGTGCGCTCTTTGGCAAGCCAGCTGAAGTACGAACCAAGCACGACTGCGCGTTTTAACCCTGCCTCTTTGCAAAGGGGAAGAATTCTCTCAAGCGGCGCAATGTTATATTTGTAATAGGCGTCATAAACGGGCGCGGGGCATTCCTTACGCTCGTCAATGCCCGCGGCGAATACGAAGCAATCGCAGCCTTTGAGCATTTCGCGGATTTCGTCATCCGACATTTCATTGATGTTTTGGAAAATCAATTCCATTTCTTTCGGAATGGGTGCGCCTTCGGGGAGAGGAGGAAGCGCAACGCTTTTGACCTCGTGCCCTCTCTCGATGAGGATTCTGGCAGCTTCACAGCCCAAAAGGCCTGTACCGCCGATCATAAATACTTTCATACATTTACCTCCGTTTTTCACAAAAATCAGCGGGCATAACGGAAAATTGCGCCGTTTTCCATTGATTCCCACAAATTATATTCAGTATAGCACACCTGCGCGGGAATTTCAACCAAAAGTGAACGCAGATTTACCGAAAAATCAAATTTTCTCCGCCTTGACAAAACTCAAAAAACCGCTTACTATGAAAGTAGAAAAGAACTTGCAATACAGAGGTATCCGATGAAAACCAATTATCAAACCGAAATGGAAAAGGAAATTGCCCGCTTGCCGCAAAACACGCGCCCAATGCTGTTGTTACAGTGCTGTTGCGCGCCGTGCTCAAGTGCGGTGTTGGAAACGCTCGTAAAAAATTTTGATGTCACAGTGTATTTTTATAATCCGAATATCCACCCGCAGGCGGAGTACGAAAAACGCCTTTTACAATTCCCAAAACTGCTTTCAGCAGAAATTTACCAAACGGTAAAAACGCTGGACGCGCCCTATAATCCCGAAGCTTTTTTCGATGCGGTCAAGGGGTTGGAAAATGAACCCGAAGGCGGCGCGCGCTGTACCGAATGTTTTAAATTGCGCTTGTCGCAAACCGCAAAAACGGCAAAAGAAATGGGTTTTGATTATTTCACCACAACGCTTACCGTCAGCCCCCACAAAAACGCCGCACTGTTAAACGAAATTGGCTTGCAACTCGAAAAACAATACGGCGTACGCTTTTTGATGTCGGATTTTAAAAAGAAAGAAGGCTACAAACGGTCGATTGAACTGTCAAAAGCGTTTGACCTCTACCGCCAAACCGATTGCGGCTGTATTTTCTCCAAACGCGATGTAAGCGGCGAAAACGCCGATTAAACACAATAATAATTCAAATCCCAAAACGGCACATACGGGTGCTTGCGCAAATAAATTTTGTATGTAGGATTGATTCGGTTAATCAGCCGCGGTATTGCAAAAATATCGCGGCTTTTGTGATACGCGGCGATGTTTAACTTCGGCTTTTGTGTTTGCAGCGTTTCTTTTGCACCGAGGAGCATTTCGCACTCCAACCCCTCAATATCCGCTTTTAAATAGGTGCATTTTTGTTTCGCTTTCAGCGCGTCCACGGTGAAACAAGGCACCGTTTTCCCCAATTTCGTTGCCGCGTTGTGCCGCCCGTCGCCCGAAAATGTGCGCGAGCCGCAGGTGTCGGCAACACACGCTTCTATAAGTTTCGCGTTTTGCATATTTTCGCAGTACGCGGTCAGTTTTTCAAAACTCTTTCGGTTCGGCTCCACCGCCGTTACCGAAGCGTACTGCCCGTTTGTATAGTGCAAAAATTCCGCAACCGTGTCGCCGCGGTATGCGCCGAGGTCTAAATACTGTTCGTCCTGCCCCAGACGCAAAATCTTATGGAACGCCTCGTTTTTTTCGGTGTCGCTTGCCCATAAATAGGGGAGTTTCCCTGTGATTTGAAACAGCAGAAAATTGCGATAGACAATTTTTGACTGCGCGTCTGCGAGCAAGTCAAAACTTTCTGCAATTTCATCGCGGTGTGCCGAAAGGAATGCGCGGTCAAAGCGTTCTTCGCCGTATACAGGCACGCACGGTACGCGCACAAAATGCGCTTGCTCCAACGCGTGAAACCGCGCCAAAACCTCTGTTCTTGATGAACCGAACCCCAACGCAACCGCGAAATCCCCGAAAGTATTTTTCGCCTCGCTGTATCGAAGCACGGGAAAGCCGCGAAAAGTGCGTGTGCGCGCAAAATCGTCGCTCGCAAACACACCCCCAAGGGGAAGCGCGTATTTTTGAAAGTCATCTAAGATTTTATCCGCGCCGTTTCCCGTTCCATAGAGCAAAATCGGCAAATCGGTGCGGGAAAAAGCTTCCCACACCGATTCGGTTTCTAAAATCTCATAAAGTTGTAAATCGTTTTGCATAATTCACCATATCGAAATCGTCTAACGGACTGTCTTTTTTCAAATACAGCGGGTGATGCGGGTGTCCTTTTACGGAGATTTTTCCCGCCGAGACCCAATGTGCGTTGTGGCTGTTTCCGACTTCAATAATTTCCCGCAGACACAAATTTAAGTATTTGCGTTTTTCCACAATATTGCCCCACGCCGCCCAAACCGTCGGGCGTTCTCCTTTGCAAAGGCGCAAAGCGTATTCAAACGCTTTTTTGTTTTCCTCATGCAAATGCGCATTGAAATTGCGCTCCATATCGTCGGGATTCGTCGCGCGCTGTGCATAGACATTGAGCATAATAAAACTGTCAAATCCGTTATGCAGGGCGATGCGCTCTGCGGATTTCAGCGTGTTGTCGAGCGCGTCGGGCGCGGCGGTGGAGGGGTTAATGCCGTAGCAAATCAGCGGATTTTCTCCACGCGTGCCGAGTATGTAACGGTATTCCTCATACTGATTCGGCACGAACAGCCATTTTTGCACATCGTACGCTTTTGCAGGAAGCAATGCGCGCTTGAGTGCGGGAGCGAAATCCGTAACTTCAATCTCGTTGGTTTCGCAAAGCGGAATATGCATAGTTTACTCCTTTTTGCGGTTACGGTTTTGCCGGTCTTGCGGGTTTGTAACTGCAAGTGCCGCAAATGCGGTCGCCCGCGTCGCCTGCGGCGGTCACAATGTAACCGTCTTTATTTAAACCGCCGGGGATATATTTCGCGGCGTAGATTTTCACATCGGGATGCTTTTCGTATAAGAGTTTCACACCGACATCCGATGCAAAAATGCACATCACCTTAATCTCTTCGCAACCCTCTTTTTTGAGGTAGTCAATCGCGGCGTCCACACTGCCGCCGGTTGCAAGTGCCGGGTCTACAATCATTACCGGTCCTTTGGTAATGTCTACGGGCATCTTGTAGTAATAGGTAACAGGTTTTAAGGTCTCCTGGTCACGGTAAAGACCGATATGCCCCACTTTTGCTGTCGGCGAAAGGCGGCGAAGCCCCTCGACCATGCCAAGCCCCGCGCGAAGAATCGGTACAATCGTAAAGTCCTCGGCAAGAACAGGGGAGTCAAAATCGGCAAGCGGTGCTTGAATGGGTACATTTTTGGTCTTTAAATCTTTTAACGCTTCAAAGCCCATAAGCATCGTAAGTTCATCAACGATTTCGCAAAATTCCTTGGAGCCTGTGTTGATGTCGCAAAGATGCGTAACCTTGTGCGCAACCAAAGGGTGAGCGTTAAAGCTGGTGAGGTTTTTTGTAAATTCTTCCATATCGATTCCTCGTTTTCACTATTTTTCCCATAATAGCACATTATTTCGTCTTTGACAAGTGCGTTCCCGCCAACTTCTTGCGTGCGTGTCTCGGTTGACAGATAATTTCGGCTATGCTATACTTTTTTCAGCAAAAAAGAGGTGTTTATAGTGATGGAAAACCGACAAAATCGCCTGGAAACCAAGGTGCAAGTGTTAGACGCGGCGGCGGTCAATCGGGCGTTGATGCGAATTTCCTATGAAATAGTGGAAAAGTGCGCCGACCTGTCCAACCTTATGTTGGTCGGTATTCGCACAAGGGGTGTGCCGATTGCACAAATCATTGCCGCGAACATTCAAAAAAACAGCGGCGTTACCGTTCCCGTCGGCTCGTTGGATATTACTTTTTACCGTGATGACCTTGAAAAAATCGACGAGTCCCCGAAATTGAGCGACACAAAAATCGACGGGGATATAACCGGCAAAGAAATCGTTTTGGTAGACGATGTGCTGTATACAGGGCGCACGGTACGGGCGGCAATCGACGCTTTATTTTCTGTGGGCAGACCGGGAAAAATCCGTTTGGCGGTTTTGGTGGACCGCGGGCACAGGGAATTGCCTATCCGCCCCGATTATGTGGGAAAAAATATCCCGACCGCGCTTACAGAGGTTATCAAAGTGCATATTGACGCCACGGACAACAAAACGGGCGTGGATATTTGTAAGGTAATACGAGATTGAAAATAGGTGAAAACAATGGCAAAAATAGTAGTAAGCGGATGCCTTTTCGGCTGTGACTGCCGTTACAAAGGTGATAACTGCAAAAACGACGCGCTTTTGGCGCTTGCAAAACAGCATACGCTCGTTCCCGTCTGCCCCGAACAACTCGGCGGGCTTGCTACGCCGCGCAATCCGGCTGAAATCTGCGGCGATAAGGTTATGTCCAATGCCGGAAAAGATGTGACTGCCGAGTATAAGAAAGGTGCCGAAACCGCGCTGTATATTGCAAAAACCGTGGGCGCAGATGTCGCCGTGCTTAAGGCGAACAGCCCTTCCTGCGGAAAAGGCGTGATTTATGACGGCACTTTTACGGGGGCGAAGACGGTCGGTGACGGTGTAACCGCCAAACTGTTCGCCGCATCCGGGATACAGGTGTTTACCGAAAACGAAATCGATGAACTGACGGCATTTTTGGACGAAAATCAGAATTTATCGGTGTAAAAATCTTTTTTTGCCAATTTCGGATTTTTATTGACAAAATCCGATTTCTTGTGCTATACTACATTCAAATTGCGGCAATCTTTAAATTCGATACAGAGATATCGACAAGATGCATGTGAGGCATACTTTGCAATAGGGCTGTTTTATGTTGCATATGAACCTTGTCTGTCTGTACGGGCAAGGTTCTTTTTATTGCATTGCCGGGAAAAATAAGGAGGAGTATTCAAATGAAACTCATTTACGACATCGGCGACCGCCCGAAATTCAGCAAAACGCTGATTTTTGCATTCCAACAGATGATTGCAATTATGGCGGCAACACTGCTCGTGCCCATCTTGATGTCCACTTACGCGATGAGCAACGGCGAAACCTTGAGCTTTGACCCTGCGGCCGCGCTTTTCGGTGCAGGTATCGGCACCTTGGTTTACATTCTTTGCACCAAACGCAGAAGTCCCGTTTTCTTGGGGTCTTCATTCACCTTCCTCGGTGCGTATGCTTCCGTAATCGGTATGAATTACGGCTATTGGGGCGTGATAATCGGTATTACATTTGCAGGCCTTGTGTATGTTTTGCTTGCTGTTATCATTAAACTTGTCGGCTCCGATTGGGTAAATAAACTGATGCCGGCCGTCATTATCGGGCCCATCGTTACCTTAATCGGTTTGTCGCTCTCGGGCACGGCTACTTCTTGGATGTCCGGCAACGGCGGCAGTGATTACAGCCTTTTAACCATCCTCATCGGTGCAGTTACTTTCCTGACGATTGTGTTGGTTTCCGCCAAGGGTTCAAAAACATTGCGTCTGATTCCCTTTATCATTGGTGTCGGCGCAGGCTATATTCTTGCACTCGTATTTACCTTAATCGGTATGGCGGCAGATATCCCCGAATTGCAGGTTTTGAGCTTTGACGCATTCAAAGCGGCGTTTGAGCCGTTCGGCATCACTTCCATTGTAGATTATCCGAAATTCACCTTCCTCAAAGCCATCACCGAGCATCCCGAAGGCGTTTTGCCGATTGACGGCGCGGCTTTGGGCAACATCGCAATGACCTTTGTGCCGATTGCGGTTGTTGAGCTTGCACAGCATATCGCAGACCATAAGAATTTGAGCTCGATTATCAACAAAGATTTGATTACCGACCCCGGCCTTGACAAAACCCTTGTAGGCGACGGTCTCGGCTCCGTCGTCGGCGGTTTGTTCGGCGGCGCGGCAAACACCACCTACGGTGAATCCATCGGCTGTGTTGCCATTACCGGGAACGCTTCCGTTGTTTCCATTATCACGGCTTCGTTCGGCTGCATGCTGCTTTCGTTCATCACGCCTTTTGTAGCGCTTATCAACTCCGTTCCGAAATGTGTTATGGGCGGCGCTTGCGTTGCACTGTACGGATTTATCGCCGTATCGGGCTTGCAGATGCTCAAAAGAGTTGACCTTGGCAACAACAAAAACCTCTTTGTGGTCAGCGCGATTTTGGTCAGCGGTATCGGCGGCTTGTCCTTAAACTTCGGCAAAAACTCCGCAACCGGCGGCCCGTTGCTTACGATTACTGCACTTGCTACCGCGCTTATTTTCGGTATTATCACCAACCTTGTTGTCAACGGCGGCAAAATGGGCACATGCGAAGAGGAAAGCCCCGACGCACTGTCCGGTGCAGCAGAAAATATGGGCAATGTTGAGTTTGAAGATTCCAACAAAAAGAAGTAATGCGCTTCTGAAAAGCTATCTGTAATTACAAATCCCTCTTGATAGTTTGTGTCAAGAGGGATTTTTTTCAGCTGTTTCTCTGAAAACGGACTTGTCTTTGTCTTTCGACTTTTTTTCCATTGACAAAAACAACTTGTCTGTTTATAATACCTTTTACATTTTAGAATTGTATCAAATTACAGGAGCGTTTTCCATATGTTAAACTGGTTTTTATCGGCGGCAGTTGCCTATTTGCTCGGCTCGTTGAGTTTCGGTATTATTCTTTCCAAAGTGAAATATAAAAAAGATATTCGGGATTACGGCTCGAATAACGCAGGTATGACCAACACTTTGCGCACTTTCGGCAAACGCGCGGCGGCGTTCGTGTTTATTTTCGATGCGTTAAAAGGCGTCGTGGCAGTGCTGTTGGCAAAATATCTTTTGTGCGGTGACCAAGACCCCGTGTTGTGCGCGTATATTGCGATGTTCTTTGTGGTTTTGGGGCATATGTTCCCTGTGTATTTCAAATTCAAAGGTGGCAAAGGCGCGGCAACGGCGCTTGGTGCGACTACCGCACTCCAACCGCTGACCTTTCCTTTGGTGATGGTTCCGTTTTTCATCGTGGTGCTGACCACCAAAATGGTGTCGCTTGCCTCTCTCATTTCGGGTGCGCTGTTGCCTGTGGTGACCTTTTGCATTTATTATTTCAAAGGGGAGAATCCCGTTGTGCCCACCGTTGGCACAGCACTGCTTGCGATGCTGATTATCTTTATGCACCGTTCCAACATCAAACGGATTATTAAAGGCGAAGAAAGAAAAATCGGTTCTGACAAAGTCAAAACCGAAGAAACGGATTCCGAACAAAATTCATAAATAAAACAGATATAAAATAATCCGTGCGCCCGTGCAAAATATAGAACACGGGCAACAATATCATAAATTTTTTATGCCGTGTTTTGTGGCGAATGATGCACATCGTCAGGTGCATCGGCAACGCCGCGCCCAAAAATCCAACCAAAAGGAGAGTTCGTTCGCGAACGCCTGATAAGGAAGTATTTTAGAAAACATTAAATGTACTGAATTATCGGGCATTGCAAAGGCAACCGTGAAAGACGAATACCGAGAAGAACCGTAAAAAGTTTTTCTCGGTATTTTTCTATGCTTTTTAATCCGCACATTCGACTTATAAACTGCCTTTGAGTACAATTATGACAGAAACTTAAAGGAGGTTTCCGAGATGAGTAAAAAATATTATATGGCACTTGACGATTACGAACACAGCTTGCTAATTCACGCACTCAATGGCAAACGCAACAAACTTATCCAAAACGGGAAATACACCGACGCAGTTGATGAAGTCTTAGTTAAAATCATTGAAGCACCGAAAAAGAAATTCAAAATCAAAAATGTGGAGGGTTAATTATTATGAAAAAATCTATATTTGAGCAAATGGGCGGTACATATACACAGTTTGGCGATTATCTGCTTCCAAACTTGACGCTTCCCGAAGAAGAATAGAAGCCTATCGGCATTTGGGGGTTCGGGTCTCCGGTGGAGACCTCTGACGAAGTCAGAAGCACCGACCGAGCCGGCAGGCGAGACCGTCGCCACCTGCGTTATATTAAGCAGCATAAGCGTGTCTTTTACGCAAATCTTTTGACCTCTTGCGAGCTGAACAGTTACCTCGCAGATGTTGAAGAGCAGGCGGAAGATATGTTTTCTCGGCTGGTAAAAGACCTTGCCGAAAAGGAAAATGTAACCGAAAAGCTCAAAGCTGAAAATCAAATGCTGTGGGTACGGCGTATGAATAATATCCGTAATCGCGCTGCGGAAATTGTAAATGCAGATTTAATCTACACATAAAGCAAAGCAGCAGAGAGAAATCTCTGCCGCCTATTGACTTTTACAGCTATTTTAATTATAATTAGAACAGGCGTTACAAAACAAGCGTTACCGTTAAAGAAAGGGAGGATAATTATGCCACCGAAAGCAAAGTTTTCAAAAGAAGAAATTACAGAAGCTGCCGTAAATATTGTAAAATCTGAAGGATTACAAGCATTAACAGCCAGAGCATTGGGGGCAAAGCTCGGCACATCTTCAAGTCCTATTTTTACGGTATTTCAAAATATGGACGAGGTGCAACAAGAAGTTTTGAAATCTGCAAATCAGCTTTATCAAAACTATCTTGAAATAGATATGAAAAGCAAAAAATATCCGCCTTATAAGTCAAGCGGAATGGCTTACATTCGTTTTGCAAAAGAAGAAAAGGAACTTTTTAAATTGCTTTTTATGCGAGACCGCAGCCAAGAGAAGCTAAGCGAAAACAAAGAAGAAATAAGACCTTTAATTGAGTTAATAAAACAAAATCTGAATATCAATGAAGATGACGCTTACTTGTTTCATTTGGAAATGTGGATTTATGTTCACGGTATTGCAACAATGGCAGCAACATCCTACTTAAATTGGGATATAGAATTTATAAACAAAACATTGACAGATGTTTATACCGGATTAAAGCACCGCTATACAGGAGGAAATTAAATGAGCAATATTATTCAAATCAATCATCTCAATAAAAGCTTTGGTGAAGTTAAAGCCGTTCAAGATTTGAGCTTTCGTGTGAAGGAGGGAGAGCTATTTGCCTTTTTAGGTATCAATGGTGCAGGAAAATCTACCACAATCAATATAATGTGCGGACAACTGTCTAAAGATAGCGGCAGCGTTTTGATTGATGGTCACGATTTAGACAAGGATATCGATGTAGTTAAGAGTGAACTCGGCGTTATTTTTCAATCTTCTGCACTTGATTCTGCCCTTTCGGTTTATGATAATTTAGAAAGTCGTGCTGCTTTGTACGGCATTGTAGGGGGGGAGTTTAAGGAAAGACTGGCAGAGCTTGCAAGAATACTTGATTTTGAGGATTTATTGAAACGCACAGTTGGTAAATTATCGGGAGGACAACGCAGAAGAATCGATATTGCAAGGGCATTGTTTCATAAGCCTAAAATCCTTATTCTTGATGAACCGACAACAGGGCTTGACCCTCAAACCCGCAAAACCCTTTGGAATGTCATATCCAACTTTCGTAAAAATGAAAATATGACTGTATTCCTAACTACGCACTATATGGAAGAAGCCGCAGAAGCCGATTATGTTGTAATTATTGACAGCGGTAAAATATCCGCCGAAGGCACTCCGCTTGAACTCAAAAATACTTATACCGGAGATTACATCACAATCTACGGTGCAAGCGAAGATACTATTAGGGCACTTGATATAGAATACGGGCGGATTGGGAACGGATATCGTCTTTCGGTTCCAAATACAAAGGCAGCAACTGATTTGATTATTGGTAATCCTCAGTTGTTTAACGATTACGAAATAACAAAAGGAAAAATGGACGATGTTTTCCTTGCAGTTACAGGAAAAGCATTGGTAGGAGGTGCGGAAAAATGAGCACATCTTTAAGACTTATTAAAAGAAATATAAAACTGTTTTTTAAAGATAAAGGAATGTTCTTTACCTCTTTGATAACACCTGCTATTTTGCTCGTACTTTATGCAACTTTTCTCGGAAATGTGTACCGTGATAGTTTTACATCTAATTTACCTGATACATTTAAACTTTCTGACAGTATAATAGAGGGACTTGTAGGCGGTCAGCTTATATCCTCTATTCTTGCAGTTTCGTGTGTGACTGTTGCTTTTTGTTCAAATTTTTTAATGGTACAAGATAAAGTAACTGGGGTGATAAAGGATTTAAGAATATCGCCTGTAAAATCCGCCACACTTTCGCTGAGCTATTATATAGCAACATTGATTTCAACGCTTATAATTTGCTTTGCTGCAACCGGTATCTGTCTTGCTTATGTGGCTTTTGTCGGTTGGTATATGTCTCTTGCAGATGTACTCTTTTTGTTTCTGGATATTTTACTCCTTGTTTTGTTTGGAACAGCACTGTCTTCAATTATTAACTTTTTCTTATCAACACAAGGACAAATTTCAGCAGTAGGCACAATTATCAGTGCAGGATATGGTTTCATTTGTGGCGCATATATGCCTATTTCATCTTTTAATGAAGGACTGCAAAAGATAATTTCTTTTTTGCCCGGCACTTATGGTACATCACTTATTCGAAATCACACAATGCAAGGTGCTCTTGCTGAAATGCAAAATCAGGGTGTTCCAACAAGTGTTATTGAAGGAATAAAAGATTCACTTGATTGCAATCTCTATTTTTCGGGAGAACAGGTAAGCATTTCATCGATGTATATGATACTTGGCGTTACTGTTGTTGTATTGATAGGAGTTTATATTTTGCTAAACAGAGAACTGGAGCGGTGACAGACAAAAAGAGGGGTGCAGTTTCATGGCTGCGCCCCTCTTTCCGAATTTGTTCTTACTTATTCATTTTCCGGCTTATCTGTTCGGGCTGCTTCCTTTAGCTTCCGAAAGCTTTCCTTACTGATAACGTGTTCCTGTCGGCAGGCGTCGGCCTCCGCTGTTTTGGGGTCAACGCCTGCGGCGATGCGCTGCTCTGTAAAGAAGCAGTGCCGCTCGTAGATTTTTCGGCAACCTCCCGCCCTATATCGGTCAGGTGCAGGAAATAGTCGCTGTCCATCGTCAGAAAGCCGCCGTCTTTTAGGGTGTTTACAGCATGGCACACGCTTGGTTTTGTAATCTCCATGTGCCCGGTAACATCCTCGGAGCGTACCATGCCCATCTTCTTCTGGAGGACAAGGATGGCCTCCGGGTAATCTTCGCCGGACGCATGAATTGCCATAATTTCTTCCTTACAAAACCACTTAGACGGTATGAATTTTCCACGACGCAGCCTTTTCCCTGCTCCTGACAAAATTCCGGTAAATTCCCTCTTCCAGCATCAGTTCGTCATGCTTTCCACATTGTACAACCTTTCCTCTGTCAATCACCAGAATCTGGTCGGCATTTTGCACGGTCTTCAGCCGATGAGCAATCATGATGACGGTTTTCTCTTTCGTCAGTGCCTCGATTGCCCGCACAAGCTCCTGCTCATTTTCCGGGTCAACATTTGCGGTCGCCTCATCCAAAATAATGATCGGGGAATCCTTCATAATGGCTCTGGCGATGGAAATCCGCTGCTTCTCACCTCCGGAAAGAGATGCCCCGCCCTCGCCGATGATCGTTTCATAGCCCTTCGGAAGCCGCATGATAAAATCGTGACAGCAGGCTTTTTTCGCTGCTGCAATCACTTTCTCCATCGGTGTGTCCGGCTTTCCAAAACGGATATTGTTGGCAATGGTATCGTTAAACAAATAAACATTCTGGAAAACAAAGGAAAAGTTCTGCATCAGGCTGTCATAGCTGTAATCTTTTACATTTACTCCGCCTAACGTGACGCTCCCTTTATCCACATCCCAAAATCTTGCTAAAAGATGCGTCAGGGTCGTCTTGCCGCCGCCGGATGGTCCCACAATGGCAGTCGCTTTTTTCTCCGGGATGACCAGGGATACATTATCAATGATTTTTCTTGTGTCATAGGAAAAATCAACGCCGCTCATCACGAGCGCGGAGCTTTCAGGTGCTATCTCCTTACCCTCCACTTCCATGGTAGGGGCAGACATGGCTTCATTCCCTAAGTCCACACACATATCTATGACACGCAGCAGCGTTCCATAGGTGCCGGCAACATCTAAAGCTTCAAAAATCATGAACGAACAAAGAATCATCATAATACAGTAAATCAGGCTCATGCTGCCGTTTAAGTAAAAGGCAATGGAGAGCAGCGCTGTCGCCACTCCTGTCAGCTTGGTGGTCACATTCTGTATAAAGCTAATGATGACAGCCGGTTTCTCCAGAGCAAAGTCCACATCACGAACATGATCTACCGCAGCATTTACTTCTGTGATTTTTGAACCAAACAGATTGAAGTTTTTGACTTCCGCAATTCCCTGTGTATATTCTAAAACCTTTGACAGCATGGCTTCATCCGCATTCAGCTTTTTTGCGGAATGGGGCAGGATGATCTTCTGCTGAACAGCTGAAACCGAAACGGCTATGACAAATCCCAAAAGTGCCACAAAGGCAATGCGCCGGTCAAAAGCAAACAGCATGGCAATGATCACCGCTGTGGTAATGTAGCCCTTTGTCACCATCATCACAACACGGGTTCCCACATTGGCGAGGTTTTCCATGGTGTTTGTAGCAACGGACGCAATACTGCCAAGTCCCTTTTCATTAAAATACCCCATAGGCACATAGCGCAGATGTTCCGCAATTTCAATTCTTTTTCTTGCCGTTGCATGATAGCCTGCTTCGGTCTGAAGCGTGGTGGTTTTCATGTTGATTACTGTCTGCAAAAGAATGGACAGCACGATAATTCCGCATCCAATCCACCCCGTTTCTTTCGTAAGCGTTCCGTCCAGCATATCTTTGATTACCACATAAGCCGCAGGAATTCTTAAGGCTAAGAAGAATGCAGACAAAACGCCCAGCACAATGGCAAGCTCAAATTTCTTTTTGTTTTCTTCACCGGAAAAATTGAAAAATTTACGAAGTGTTTTAATCATACGACCACCTCCATCCTATCTTTTGCGGACATATGCGCATTCCACATCTTCTGATAGAGCAGACAACCGGAAAGCAGCTCCTCATGTGTGCCAGATGCAATGATATTTCCGTCCTGAACCACATGAATACAGTCACAGTCAGTCACCGTGGACAGCCTGTGGGCAATCATCAGCACTGTTTTCTCCTGCACAAGCCGGGACAGGGCATTTTGCAGCACTGCCTCGCTCTCCGGATCTGTATAGCTGGTCGCCTCATCCAAAATTACGATGGGAGCATTTTTAAGCATTGCCCTCGCAATAGCAATCCGCTGCCGCTCTCCTCCCGACAGATGTCCGCCCGCTCCTCCGCAAATGGTCTGGTATCCATGTTCAAGGCTCATAATAAAATCGTGACAGCCACACTTCTTTGCGGCGGCTATGACCTCCTCATCGCTTGCCCTTCCGTTACCCATGCGGATGTTATCCATGACCGAAAGATTGAACAGGTAATTATCCTGTGAAACGTATGCGATGTATTGATTGCAGTCTGAAAGGGGCATATTCTTAACATCCACGCCGCCGATTAAAATACTGCCCTCTCCCACATCCCAAAGAGATGCAATCAGCTTGGCAATGGTAGATTTGCCGGAGCCTGATGGTCCCACCAGGGCATTGAGCGTTCCCGGTTTCATCTGAAGGCTGACACCATGCAGAATTTCTTTATCATTATATGCAAAATGAACATTGGATAGCGTAATATCGTTATCTGTGGGAAACTCCGCAGACTGCTCCGGTCTTTTTAAATCCTCTTTGTCAAGAATATCGGCAATCTCTCCCATAATCACTCTTACCACAGAAATATCATCCGTAAACCCAAAGACAATGATAAGCGGCGTCATAACGCCAAAGGAAAGAATCACTAACAGGATAAAATCCGGCTGTGTAAGCGAACCATTCAGCATATAGACAACTCCTGCAGGCAAAAGTCCCAAAAGGGTAGCGGGAAAACACGCCATGCCCAGATTCTGCCAAAGGTTCTGTGATCGCATCCAGTCAATGAAACAATCGGCGCCCTCTTTCGCGGCTTTCACAAATTTCTCATAAGATGTTTTTGACTGTCCGAATGCTTTAATCACTTCAATTCCGTTGATGTATTCCACCGCCGTGTCGTTTAAGATCTTGGTTTTCTCAACGGTAGCCGGGAAATATTTCGGCATACTCGCCATCATAATCATAAATGCGGCAAATCCGATTGCCACCGCCGAAAGCGACCACAGGGTCACTCTCCAGTCCACCGTCATCATATAGATAAACAGTACCACCGCTCCGCAGATATTGGATGTAAACTCCGGTACAATATGGGCAAGGGTTGTCTCTATGGATTCTACCCTCTCACAGATGATATTTTTGTAAGAGCCTGATGACTGCTCCTGCACGGTTCCCAAAGGCAGGGCAGAGAGCTTCGCCAGCAGAGCTTTTCTGATATCCGCCAAAACATCAAAAGTTGCAGAGTGAGATGCCATGGTGGATATAGAGTGGAATAAGTAACGCAGAATCCAAAGCATTCCTATTAAAAGTCCTTTGTTTAAATAAAAGTTCCATTCCCTGTTTCCGCCGATTAGTTCCCTGATGATATCCGCTAAAATAAAATATGGGGCTATCGATGCCGCTACGCCGATCAGGGCGCAAAGTACACTGAAAATATATTGTCTCTTTCGCCCTCCCGCAAAGTGCATCAACCATTTCACACCATTGGGGTTTATGGATGTTTGCACGGAATTCGCCGTTTCCGAACTCGTTTTCTTTTCTGACATATCTTTCCTCCTTGAAATAGAAAATAATTTTCGTCGTTTTCTGCTGCGCCGACCGCATGTTGCAAAGCAACTATATTCCACGCGAGGTCGTGCGCATCAATTCATCGCTGACAAATGTTTCTTTGCAATTTTCTTTCCGATCATTGCGCCGATAAAGGCACAAATAATGACACCGATCAGCAGAACTACCGCTCCTCCGGACTGAAGAATTTCTGCCGCTTCCGTTATATTCGCCGCTCT
>DAVZHM010000022.1:0-22428 GCA_052273845.1 Candidatus Fimenecus sp.
GCACGCTGTATGAGGTGGTCAACGGCGCGTATAAATATCCGAACGCGGCGGTGGGAATTATCCCTTTGGGTTCGGGCAACGATTTTGCGCGCATATTCGGCGGCAGTGAAAAGTTGTTTGACATTGACGCACAAGTAAACGGCGAAACCATGCCGTTCGATTTGATTGACGCGGGCGGCCATGTCGCGATTAACCAATGCTCTATGGGCTTGGACGCAGAGGTTTGCGCCAAACAGGCATATTTCAAAAAACTGCCGGGCGTAGGCGGGGAGTTTGCCTACACGATGTCGCTGTTTTATTGCCTTTTGCGCCGTTTGAACAGCGAGTTTAAAATTATAATTGATGACAAAGAAACATATGAAGGCACAATGCTGTTTTCACTGTGCGCCAGCGGGCGTTGGTACGGCGGCGGCTATAAAGGTGCGCCGAAAGCCGTGCCGAATGACGGGCTTTTGGATTTCATCATCGTGCGCAAAACCGTGGGTCGGTTGAAACTTGCGGGGCTGGTCGGCAAATACAAACGCGGCGAGCATCTCAGTTGGGATTTCACCACGTTTGTACGCGGCAAAAAAATGCAGATTTTAAGCAAAAATCCCGCGGCGGTCAATGTGGACGGCGAGTGCGATTATGTGACGGAAAGCACGTTCCGTTTGCTTGAGGGTGCATTGCCCTTGATTGTCCCCGATAAAGCGGCATATTTCGCAACGGTGGGCGACGGCGAATGAGAATTCGCGGACAACTTGTCAAATTGATGTAAATTTTGTGTAAAATTTGTGAAAATCGTGTATTGTGCTTTTGCATAGTAAAGTGTATAATGATATATCATCTGATGGGAAAGAGTGTCGGACGGCACTCTTTTCTGTTTTACCCAAAATTCTTTGAAGGGGTGTCTTATGAAAAAGTATATGAAAAAGTCCGAAATATGGACTTTCGGCATCGGGTTGTTCGGTGTCGCACTGATGACGGGCTGGATGCCCGATTACACCGCAACCTTTTTTGCGGATTTTGCTTTTAAAGGCAAGGGCTTTGACCCCGATACGATGGCAAATGTGATTTCCACCGTGTTCTTGGTCGCGGGTTTTGTCGGGGCAATTTGCGAATTGGTTATCGGTTATCTTGTGGACAATACGCGCACCAAATTCGGCAAGGTGAAACCTTGGGTTGGCTTTGGCGTGGTGCCGTTGGCGCTTGTGGCAATGCTTGTGTTTATTGCGCCCAATACCAACAGCCAAACGGTCGCCATCATTTGGATGTTCGTCATTTACTCGCTGTATACGGCGTTTAGCTGCGCGGTCGAAAGTCCCGCAAACTGCTTCGGCTCTCTGTGTTCTCCCAACCCCGCGGAACGGTCGAGCGCGATTTCCATCGCCTCGTTCCTGCGTTCGGTCGGGCAGTCGGGCGGTATGGTTGTGGTGCTTGCAGTCGGCTTAATTATGAAAGCGATTATGGGCGAGCAACAGTATAAAAACGCCGAGGGGCAGGGGCTTGACCTGGTTATCTCCACGGCGGTCTGCGCGTTGGGACTTGTGCTGTTCGTGATGATTTTCTTTGCGAACAACAAGGAAAACGTGCCGTTCACACAGGAAAAAGTCAGTTTGAAAGACGCAATTAAAGTTGTGTTTGCCCACAAAAACCTGTTGATGGTTTCCTTAACGAAACTCTGCGGCTTCGGGCGCGGCGTATACGGCACGGTTTCCCTTTACATAGCGATTTATTTGCTCGGGTCGAAAAACCTGAAATTGGCTCTGCTTTTGCCCATGGGCATCGGCACGGCGGTGGGTACGCTGCTTGTCAATTTGGTCTTGAAAAAATTCAGCACCAAACAGACCTTCATTTTGTTCTGCCTGTACGGCGCATCCTCTTTGGGCATTTTGTTCTTGGTGTCGCGCGGTATCGGCTTTAACGACGGGTTGATTATTCCGTTCCTGATTCTCAATTTCTTCTGCGGATTGCAGCACGGCAACACGAATGTAACACCGAATATTATGATTGCCGACTGCGTGGACGAAATCGAATACAAAACCGGCAAACGGCAAGACGGCCTTGCGTATGCGGGGTACGGACTGTTTTCGAAAGTGGCTTCTGCCCTTACAAAAGGTTTGGGGCCGTGGCTTTTGTACACTTGGTCGGGGTATATGACCTCTACTGACGCCAATGTGGCGTATGTTGCACAGGCCGACAGTACGCTCAACAAAATGCTGATGATTTACACCATCATTCCCGCTGTTTTCGTTATTTTGCAAGGCGTGCCGATTTTGTTCTATGATATGGTCGGCGAAAAGAAAGAAATGATTACCAAAGCGCTCGCCGAACGCCGCGAAGCGCAAAAGGCGGACGCCGTAGGCGACGCCACAGAAGCGTAAGGGGGGCGGGAATATGACAAACAAAGAAAAAACCTTTCATGTAAAACTGTATGCTTTGGTCGCGTTCTTCGCTGTGGCGGCTTCTCTTGTACTGATGGTGACCTTGACCTTTAAGGCGAAATACACCGCCTACCACCCCGAAGAGGTGGCGCGCGTGTATGTGGATACCGTGGTGCAAACGGGCGACGGCTACAACGCTTATAAAAATTCGCTTTTGAGCGTGCGTGAAAAATACGGCGATTTCATTCGCCAAAATTATATGTACCCCATCATTTACCGTGAGGCGGGGTATAAACCGGGCGATAAAACCGACGCTTTAAAAGGGCTTAATGACGAAGCACTTATGGGCGAAAAGTCGAAAACCGACAACGGCACCCTGCAAGGGCAGGTCATTGATACAATGTACGGGTATTTCGTCGAATTGGTCGCAAACGGCTGGGACGATTATGACGCAATTTTCACGAAGTATTTCGATAAACTTGTCGAAGTACGCAAAGCGGTATTCGGCGACACCTATATGACCGATGAAATTATGTTCACCGCGTTGGAAGCCAATGTGAAAACCTACGGGGAGAGTTTGACGGGCACCAAGGACGAATTTGACAAAAATACAAAAGAGCAAATCAGTTTCAAATCCACCGGTGCATATCAAACCGCTTACGGCGAGGACTACAAATTCACCGCGTGCGTAAAATCGGAAAACGAAATCGCTTTGGAAAGTTACAAAGCGGCGCTAAATGCAGAAAAACTCGCAACATACGGCATTTCGGCTGATGAAATCGGCGCAGTGAAATCCTACACCGTGGAAGTGCAAACCGAAGACGGCAAAACCGTTGCCGAACCCGATGTGACGGTGGTGCAAATCAAAAATTCGTGGTATGTGGACAATACCGCCACAGACACAACCGTTTTATATAACTTCTACAAATAATTTTCAAAAGACGCAGACGGCACACCCGCTTTCTGCGTCTTTCTTTACAGAAACGAAAAGGCATATAAAGGGGCGTACCGAATGAAATTCAGAAATATGTCGGTCTGCGATTTGCGCGGATACAATTCCGTCGAAGCGGCAAGCGTGATTGAGTCTGTGCACAATGTGGCGTTGCTGATTTTGCCGAAAACGAGTGACGACGAAACACGCGCGGCATTCGCAAAAATTGAAATGTCCAATGTGGCGTCTACCGTATATTGCGATATGGATGCGAAAATCAATATCTATAACGGCAGCGTGACTTTGAGCGACACCAACTTGTCCAACGGGGAAAATATCTATGTTATCAACGGCGAAGCGCGGATATTGCCGCTGCCGCCCGAAAAACATGTTTCCTTGATTGTCAACGGCAAAGTGCAATACGATGAAAACAGCGAAAACAGCATACAACTGCTGTCGGTCAACGGGCAAGCGGAGCCGTTTGATTTTCAAAACACCGAGATTTTGCCGAATAAAAGTATTCTGCCTGCGGAAAAGTTTGCGCTCGACGGGGCAAACAAATATTACACGGAGAATTTCGCCGTGGTGCAGGCGGTACCGCCGACCGCGCACGGTGCGCTTCGTGCAAAGGTGATTTTTGCACACCCGAGCGTGCGCGCAAGCGGGATTACATTGAATGCCGAAACGGTGCTGTATACCGATACCGAATGTGAAATTTTGTTCAAAGAGGATTTGGCTGAATTTTACTTGACCGAAACGCTGTTGGAGAGCCTTTCGGGGAAATTGGTGTTGACAGACATCGGCACGGTGCGCATTGACAAAAATGTCAGCGCGGAATTGCTGCGCGAAAAGGTGTTGCTGCTGATGGATATCGGCACGGTGCGCGCAACCAAAGATACCTTTGATGTTGTGCAACTTTGCTGTCACGATGTAGGGAGCGTTCGCAGACGATGAGCGGCGGCAAAGACGCGCAATTTGACGCGGTATACGCCCAACTGTTCGGCGATGTATTTGCCTATTTCAATGTGTGCTTCGGCGCGCAGACCGCCGAGGATTTAGCACAAGAAGCGTTTTTGCGTGTGTGGAAAGCCGTGGACAGCGGCAAAATCCCCGAAAATTGGCGCGCGTGGGTGTTTCGGTGCGCGGTCAATTTGAAAAATGATTTTTTGCGTAAAAAATACGCGGAAAGCGGCGTGCAAAGCGCGGAAACGGCGGTGCTCCCCGCCGCGCAACCGCCTGACGGTGCGGGGTTATCCGTGCAAAACGCATTGGCGCAACTTTCGGGTGCGGAACGCGAACTGCTCACTTTGAAAAGTCTGGGCTTTACGAGCGAAGAAATCGGCGAAATGCTCGGCGTCAGCGGCTCGGCGGTGCGCACAAGACTGCAAAAGGCAAAAGAACACTTTAAAATCACTTTGCAAACGGAGGGCGTAACAGATGTTTGATGTGGAAAACTATGTAAAACAGGCACTCGGCGCGTTTTATCCGAGTGAGGCGGTCTCGGCACGCGTAAAAGAACGCATCCGCCCACGCCGCAAAGGAAGCGGCGTTTCGGTGGCGTTCGTCAACCGCGACAGCGAAAAAATCATCAAAGCCGTGTTCAAACGGTATGAAAAACTGATGCAAAATATTGCATAAACTTATAAGAAACACAACGCCGCAAGAAGGATTTTTCTCCTTTTTGCGGCGCATTTTTTCATTCTTGGAAAGCGTGCACAAAATAGGTTATAAAACAAAAAAATATGTTGTACTCATGCACAAGATATGGTATAATCTTATAATAACTATACCCATCTGTATCGGCGCGCGAAAAACGCCGATGCGGGGAACGGAGCGGCAGGCTATGCATGAAGAACAGCAAAGGCAAGATTTAATCATCGGCAGAAACGCTGTGGCGGAGGTGTTCAAATCCGACCGCACGGTGGATACGCTGTATCTTCTGCGCGGCGAAAAAAATCCTGCGTTGACGCGGTTTGCTTCGCTTTGCCGCGCGGCGGGCGGCGTTGTCAAAGAGGTGGACCGCAAAAAGTTAGACAGCCTCTGCGGCGGCGCAAATCATCAGGGCGTTGCGGCGTTTGTCGCGGCGCACACCTATTCGAGCGTGGAAGAAATCCTCGACTACGCCCGCGAAAAAAACGAGCCGCCGTTTGTGGTCGTCTGTGACGAGTTGGAGGACCCGCATAACCTCGGCGCGATTATCCGCACCGCGGAAGCGGCTGGCGCGCACGGCATCATCATTCCGAAACGGCGCAGTGCGTCTTTGAGTTACGCGGTCGGCAAAACCTCGGCGGGCGCACTCGAATATATGCGTGTGGCGCGTGTTGCCAATCTCCCTGCAACGCTTGACGAACTCAAAAAAGCGGGCTGTTGGGTTTACGGCGCGGATATGGACGGCGAAAATTACCGCAAAACCTCTTTTTCGGGCGCGGTGGTTTTGGTGGTCGGCTCCGAAGGAAAGGGTATGGGCAGGCTCGTGCGCGAAAAATGTGATTTTATCGTGTCACTCCCGATGAAAGGGAAAATCAACTCCCTCAACGCATCGGTCGCGGCGGGCATTTTGATGTATGAAATTTCATCCCAAAGAGAAATCGGATTTGAGGTGTAAGCAATGGCGCAAAACGATATTTTTTCGGGACTTTCGATCGATAAAATCCTGTCGGACGTCAAGGAAAAGCAGGGGGAAAAAATGAAAATTTGGTCGTTGGACGAAATCGACAAATTACTTGCGGAAGACGACAATGTACCTGCGCCGCAAAATGCAGAGCCGCGCGTGCAATCGGCACAAAAGGCGGCAGAGGCTGTTGCATCTTTGCCGCGCGCGCAGAAAACGACGCAACCGCAAAAGCCGAGCGTCTCTACTGCGGATTCTTCCTTAAAAGCGGCGGCAAGACGCGCCGCACAGCATATTGAACCGAACACGGCAGACGAAGTCTCTGCGTCGCCCACCGAGCCGATTGCGCCCGTGAAGGTACAGGCGGAAGTTTCCGAGCCGTTTGCACCGCTTTTGGAGGGCGTAACGCCGCAAAAGTCGAGCGAGCCGGCAAGCGAAGCGCCTGCACAAATGCCCGAAAACCCCATTCCGGGGCAAATTTCCATTGAAAAAACCCGCGTATTTAACGAAGTGGAATCCCACGCCGTGCACAACGCGGGAATCGAGCATCGCATCGGCAATCCGATTTTGCGTACCACCACAGGGGAGTTGGACCCCATTCCGACACCGAAAAAACGGTCGGGCATGGAAACGGACGCTCAGCGCGAACGCTTTTTGAACCGTCCCGAACAAAAGTTGGAAAAGACGATGGAGCACAAAGAACTGCTCTCGAAACTCCCGCCGAAAACGATTGAGCGCCCGGGCGTGATTGTCCGCAAGGCGGCAGAGCAATCTCCGGGGACGGACGGGTTGCAAGCCATCCCGACACTCGTATTGCCCGAGGACGAACTGAAAGCGCAAAAAGAAGCACAGACGCGCGTGCAGGCGGGAACGCTTAAAAGTATGGCACATGAAGCGGTGGAAGAGGAAAACGCGCCGCTCGAAGACCAAATGATGTTGGAAGGCTTTGACACAAAAGAAGAGCCGATTGCATATATTGATGAAGCAGAGGCGGAACTTTCGTTGATGGAACGCCGCTGGGAAAAAGCAAAAAAATTCCGCTTATTCCCGGGGCTCGAAAACGAAAGCGAACCCGAAACGGATTTGCCGCAGGCGGACGAAACCCCGTTTGATGCGGCGGATTTGGAAGCGGAAAAAACACGCGTTCAACCCGATTACTCCGATATAGAGTCACAACTGCCCGAAGAAGAGGACAGCGAAGAACCGTTGGATTTTGCGGAAGAACCCGACGAAACGGCGGATGCCCCCGTGCGCAAAGCACGCCGTCGGCCGAAAAAAGCGGCAGAACCGATTACGGTGCTGCGCGAATTTTACGGCCCGAAAGACGCCGCAGCGGTTTACGATATTTACCTCTCCGAAAAACGCGGTAGCGGTATTCGGATGATTGTTTACGGCATTTTAACGCTTGCGGCGGCTGTGGCGGCATTGTCCGTGCGGCTGACAGGCGATTTCGGATTGTTCAACGGCAACCCGTCCGTGTATTCTTCGGTGAATTTGGTGTTCCTTGTTGTGGCGGCGATTTTGTCGCTCAAAGAACTGAAACACGCCATTGCGGGCGTTGTTTCCGGACGCGCCGATGCGCAAACGGGACTTTTGTGCGCGCTTTTGTTCGGGTTCATTCAGGTGGGCGCTTCTTATGCGTTCCCCGAACGGCTGACGGCGGTGCCGTTATACACCACCGTGGCGCTTTTTGTGTTCACGCTCTATTTCGCAGGCAGAAAACGAAAACTGAAAAACGATATTTGCAATTTTGAAACCGTGGCGCACGGGTACAACCGCTTTTACGAAATCGGGAAAATCGACGACGCAGGCACAGCGTTTGAAATCGGCAGAGGCTTGTTATTGGGTGACCCCGATGTGCGCTATGCGAAACGGATTTCGTTCCCGTCGCGTTTTGTGGAAATTTCCAAACGCAACGATTCGGCACCGCAAGTGCATGCGCTTGCGCTTCCCGTTGTGCTGATTGCGGCGGGCGTGGTCGGCGCAATCTCCTGTTTTACTTCGGGCGATGCATTTACGGGTGTTTCGGCAATGTGCGCTGTGGTCTTGGCGGGGATGCCGATGTCTGCGGGGTTGGTCGCGGCGGCGGCGCTTCGCAGTACCAACCGAAGCCTTTTGCGCGAAGGTGCTTTGGTTTCGGGATTTGACGCGGCGTTTGACGCAACCACGGCAAATGCGGTGGTGCTTGATGCCGCCGAGTTGTTTGACGCGGCAAATTGCCGTTTGCGCGGTATGAAAATCTATCACAAAATGCGCGTGGACGAAGCCTTGCTGTATACAGCCGCCATGACCATTCAATCGGGCGGCACGCTGTCGGCGGTGTTCGAGGGCGTGATTCAAAATAAGAATGAAATGCTTCCGCAAGTGGAATCCCTCGCTTATGAGGACCGCTTGGGCTGTTCGGGTTGGATTTACAACCAGCGCGTGTTGGTCGGCAGCCGCGATTTGCTTTTGAAACACAATGTGGACGCTCCCACCCGTGAGGAAGAACAACGGTTTTTGCGGGACGGCTGTGAGGTCCTTTACCTTGCCGTAGAGGGAAAAACCGCCGCGCTGTTCGTGGTGGAATATGCCGCGAATGCACGCTTGACCGGGTATTTACAGCGGTTGGAAAAATACGGGATCAGCATTTTGGTGCGTACCGCAGACCCGAATATCACCGAAGGGCTTGTGGAGCAGTATTTCGACTTGCCGCACAATCTCGTTAAAATCATCAATCCCGTGGCGGGCAGTATGTTCCGCGAATTAACGGAAATGCCGCCCCAACCTGCGGATTGCGGGATTTTACATAACGGTCGCGCGCCGGCGTTTTTACGCGCGTTCCTTTCGGCATTTATTTTGGAGGAAAAATATAAATTGGCGCAGATTCTTCTGTATGTCGGTGTGGGCTTGAGCATCACCTTGCTTTCGGTTTTGAGTTTCTTCACAGGGCTTCGGCAGGCGGGCGCCTTTGAGGTATTGGTATTTGAATTGCTTTGGACGGCAATTGCTGTGCTTTTGCCGAATGCAAAAAAAGTGTAAGGTAGGTCTTTTATATGGATTGGATTCGCGAAGCGGCTTTGTGGCTGTGGCACAATCAGGAATTCCGTTTTATATTGGATGCGGCGTGGAAATTGGGACTTGCTGTGCTGTTAAGCGGCATCATCGGTTTTGAACGCGAGCATTCGCACCGTCCGGCAGGCTTCCGCACACATATTTTGGTGGCGGTTGGCTCGGCGCTGATTATGTTGACTTCGGTTTACATCGCCGAAAAATACAAAGGGCAAATGAATGTGGACATCACCCGTATGAGCGGGCAGGTGGTCAGCGGTATCGGGTTCCTCGGTGCGGGCACGATTTTGCGCGAGGGGTTTTCCGTCAAAGGGTTGACCACGGCGGCGAGCCTTTGGGCGGTTTCGTGTATCGGTATCGCCATCGGCGCGGGATTTATTGCGGGCGCCGTGGTGGCAACGCTGGTAATTTATATCACTCTCAATTCGCTCAAAAAGGTGGTTGTGCGCGGCAAAGCGGGCAAAGCGCTGTATGTTGAGGTCAAAGACCTTGCCGAGCAGGTGCCGAAAATTTCCAAACTCATCAAACGCACGGGCACCGTGGTGCATTCTATGGAAATCTTATATGACAACGATTCCAAACTGCGCAAAAAGAAGGAAACTTCGACCATTAAGGCGTTGATTTTCCCGAAAACCGACGATGCGTTAAAGGTGATTATCTCCACGCTCCAAAATGACGAAAATGTTGTGGATGTTTATATGGACTGAGAACCGCTGTTCTTTCTCAAATATTGGGTTTTAAATTGTCTCTCCGCTTTTGCGGAGGGGCAATTTTTTTGCTTTTCCGTCATTTTTCATAAAAACGGGCGCTAAAGAAAAAACATTCTTCGGCAATCTGCTTTTTTTGCATGCGTAGAATAAAATATTAAAAAAATATCTTGCAAATTTCTTGTTTTTCTTTTAAAATAAGGAACATATTTTTAAAATTTTGCAAGTTCCGTTTTCATATCTTGCAAATTTGTTCAAAAAAGCAAAATTTTATGCAATAAATTTTCTAAAAACAGGGTGTGAGAGTATGTTACTGCGAGAAGGTGAGGTGCGCATCCCCGCAGGGTGCGCGATTGCCGCTGTGACGGACCGAAGCGGCGCGTGTTTCAGCGGTGCGGATATCATTGACTGTATCGCGTTGATGCATGACCGTTCCAACGGTCTCGGCGGTGGCTTTGCCGCTTACGGGATTTATCCCGAATACAAGGATTTGTTTGCGTTTCATATTTTTTATGATGACAACGACGCGCGAATTAAAACGGAGGAATTTTTGTTCCGCCATTTCGATGTGGAAACGTTTGAGCAAATCCCGACGCGCAAAGTGAAAGCCATAAAACATTCACCGCTGATTTGGCGGTATTTCGCCTCGGTGCCGCAAAGCAAAATCAAAAAGAACGATTTTGACGAGGAAGAATACACCGCCCGTTGTGTGATTCGGATTAACAATTCCATTCCCGGCGCGTTTGTGTTCTCCAGCGGCAAAAATATGGGCGCGTTTAAGGCGGTCGGCTACCCCGAAGACGTCGGTGAATACTATATGCTCGACGAATACAAGGCGCACACTTGGACGGCGCACGGGCGATTCCCGACGAATACCCCCGGTTGGTGGGGCGGCGCGCATCCCTTTACGCTTTTGGATTGGTCGATTGTGCACAACGGCGAAATTTCGAGTTATGATGCCAACCGCCGCTATGTGGAACAGTTCGGCTACAAATGTAATTTGCAGACCGACACGGAAGTCATTACCTATTTGTTTGATTTGTTGGTGCGTCGGCAAGGATTGACGCTCGAAACGGCGGCGAAAATTTTGGCTGCTCCCGAATGGGACGTCATTGACCGTATGCCCGAAGAAGACCGCGAAATCTATACTGCACTGCGCACCGTGTATTCGGGCGCACTTATCAACGGGCCGTTTTCCATTTTGGTCGGCTCCAAACACGGGCTTTTGGCACTTAACGACCGCTTGAAACTGCGTTCGTTGATTACCGCCGAAAAGGGCAGCAAAACCTTTTTCGCGTCGGAAGAATCCGCCATTCGCGTTATTTGCCCCGACCCCGAAAAAATTATGGCGGTCGAGGGCGGCACGCCTGTGTTTATTCCGTTTGCAAAGGGGAGTGACTGAGGATGAATTTTACCGTACCGGATTTTGAAGTGGAGCGTAACCCCGCGCGCTGTATTTCCTGCGGGGCGTGCGTGCGCCAATGTTCTTACGGCGTGCATTATTTTGATGACGATGGCAAAACCGTTTTGGCAGATGAGTCCAAATGCGTTGCTTGCCACCGTTGCGCGGTAATGTGCCCGACGCACGCGATTAAAATTAAAGATTATGAAATGGCTTATAAAACCCACCACAACTGGACGCCGCAAACGCAAAAAGAGATTTTGAAGCAGGCACAAACGGGCGGCGTTTTGCTGTCGGGTATGTCCAACAACAAGCCGTATCCGATTTATTGGGACAAAATTTTATTAAATGCAAGTCAGGTGACGAATCCGTCCATTGACCCCTTGCGCGAACCGATGGAAATCCGCACATTCCTCGGCAGAAAGCCGAAGAAACTCGAATTTGACGAAAACGGCAAACTGCTGACGCAATTGGAGCCGCAAATTCAACTCGAAACACCGATTATGTTCTCGGCAATGTCGTTTGGCTCGATTTCCTTTAACGCGCAAAAATCCCTTGCAATGGCGGCAAAAGAACTCGGCACGCTGTTCAACACAGGGGAGGGCGGTTTGCACCCCGGTCTTGCCGATTACAAAGATTATGCCGTGGTGCAGGTTGCTTCCGGACGTTTCGGCGTGCACAAAGGGTATCTTGAAGGCAGTCGTTTTATTGAAATCAAAATCGGGCAGGGCGCAAAGCCGGGCATCGGCGGCCATCTTCCGGGCGAAAAAGTCACGGTAGATGTCAGCAACGCGCGTATGATTCCCGAGGGTTCGGACGCGATTTCTCCCGCGCCGCACCACGATATTTACTCGATTGAAGATTTGCGGCAGTTGATTTGGTCGCTGAAAGAAGCCACGCAGTATAAGAAACCCGTGGCGGTGAAAATCGCGGCGGTGCACAACTGCTCGGCAATCGTTTCGGGCGTAGCGAGAGCAGGCGCGGACATCATCGTGATGGACGGTTTCCGCGGCGGCACAGGCGCGGCTCCGACGCGTATTCGTGACAATGTGGGTATCCCGATTGAATTGGCGCTTGCCGCGGTGGACCAACGCTTGCGTGATGAGAGCATCCGCAACACCATTTCTTTGGTGGCGGCAGGTTCGTTCCGCAACTCGGCGGACATCGTCAAGGCGATTGCCCTCGGCGCGGACGCGGTCTATGTGGCTTCGGCACCGCTGATTGCGATGGGTTGCCATATGTGCCAACAATGCCATACGGGCAAATGTAACTGGGGCATTGCCACACAGCGGCCTGAACTTGTCAAACGCTTGAATCCCGAAATTATGCACGAACGCGTGGTCAATCTTATCAACGCGTGGAATCACGAAATCAAAGAAATGCTCGGCGGTATGGGGTTGAACTCCATCGACTCTTTGCGCGGCAACCGTTTGATGTTGCGCGGCATCGGGCTTACCGACCGCGAGCTTGAAATCCTCGGCATTGCGCATGCCGGGCAGTAAACAGGAGGTACAATATGAAAAAAGTCATTGCGAGAGAAGAATTGTGCCTCAACTGCAAACTGTGTGAGGTCTATTGCCGCACCGCGCACTCTGCTTCCAAAGATGTTGTGCGGGCACATTTGAAAGAAACGCCGACGCCGGTGTCGCGCATTACCGTGGAGGGGGACAATTTCGATTCCGTGGCGGTCAACTGCCGCCATTGTGACGAACCCGCTTGCGTGGCGGCGTGCATTACGGGCGCTATGCAAAAAGACCCGGTCACAGGCATTGTTGCCTGTGACGAAAGCCGTTGCATCGGTTGTATGACCTGCCTTGCGGTGTGCCCTGTGGGGTGCATTAAAACAGGCAAGGCGGCGGTCAAATGTGATTTGTGTCAGGAGACAGGCGAACCTGCCTGTGTGAAAAACTGCCCCAATCGGGCACTTGTATATGTGGAAGTCGGAGGTGTCGAAGAATGAAGAAATATGCCATTGTCGGCGCATCTGCGGCGGGACTTTCCTGCGCGAAAACTTTGCGTAATTTAGACGAAAATGCCGAAATCCACCTGTTCACGGAGGAGGGGTATTTGCCCTACTCCCGCCCGATTATCTCGTATTATTTAAAAAGCAAGGTCGAAAAAGAAAACATCTATTTGCAAGACGCATCTTTCTATGCAGAAAATCGCATCACCGTGCATTTGAATACCAAAATCGTAAAAATCGACGGAAAAAACCTTCTTGCCGAAAACGGCGAACGGTTTGATTTCGACAAATTGCTTTTGGCAACAGGCTCTGTGCCTTTTGTGCCGCCGATGGAAAATGTCGGCGCACAGGAAAATGTATTTACCTTTTTGACCATGGGCGAAAGCGAACGCTTAAAAGCATACGCCAAGCCGAATATGCACGCGGTGGTCATCGGCGCGGGTTTAATCGGTTTGAAAGCGGCGGAGGGCTTGCGCTCGCTTGTGCAAAGCGTTACGGTTGCGGAACTTGCCGATAAGGTCTTGCCCTCGATTTTAGACGATGATGCCGCCCCTATGGTGCAGGCGCACTTAAATAAAAACGGCATTGAAACGCTGTTGGGCGACACGGTAACGAAAGCACACGGGGATGAAAAAATCACCTCTGTCACTTTAAAAAGCGGCAAAACGCTGATGTGCGATTTGTTGGTGCTCGCTGTCGGCGTGCGCCCGAATACCGCACTTGCCGAAAGTGTCGGCGCCCAAATAAACCGCGGCATTACCGTAAATCGCGAAACGATGGAAACCACCGTGCCCGATGTGTTTGCCGCAGGCGATTGCGTGCGCAGTTACGATATTTTGGACGGGCAGGAAAAAATCATTGCACTTTGGCCCAATGCCGTGCGCGAAGGCAAAACCGCCGCGCAGTATATGGCAGGCGTGCCCACGCCCGATACGGGCAGTTTCGCGGTAAATGCGATTGACTTTTTCGGGCAGCGCATTTGCACCTGCGGACTGATAAACAGCACAGATGCCACGGTTTTGGTGCGCAAAACGGATACGGAATACAAACGCCTGCTCGTAAAAGACAGTGTTTTGGTTGGATTTGTGCTGATTAACTGCTCGGAGCGCGCAGGCATTTACACAGGACTTATTCAAAAGAAAGTGCCGCTGCATACTTTGGAGGGCAACATTTTGGATGCGCCGCAGTTGATGCTGTTTTCCAAAGCGGTACGCACCGAAAAACTGACGGGAGGTGTGCGCGTATGATTATTACGGCAGGCAGACGCGGTTTTCGGGACCTGAATACCGAAATTCGCACCGCGTTGGAACAGGAAAACACCGTCCGCGTGGAAGATGTCAACGGACAGCGGTATATGGGCGCGGGATTGGATAAGGGAAAAACCTTGGAAATCCACGGTACGCCCGGCAACGATATGGCGGCATATTTAAACGGCGGTACGCTGGAAGTGTTCGGTAACGGGCAGGAAGCCATCGGCAACACAATGGGCGGCGGCAGTGTCACGGTACACGGGCATGTCGGCGATACGCTCGGGTATGCCATGCGCGACGGCGAGATATTTGTCGAAAAGCGTGCAGGCTCGCGCGCGGGCATTCATATGAAAGAATTCGAGCAGATGCAGCCTGTGGTGGTCATCGGCGGCGTGGTCGGCGCATTTTTAGGCGAGTATATGGCAGGCGGCACGCTGATTGTGCTCGGTCTGCATAGCGAGCATAACCAGCCTTTGGTCGGCGCACATTGCGCCACGGGTATGCACGGCGGCAGAATTTTCCTGCGTGGGGATTTCCCGCGGGAAAACATCAGCGAACACATTTCCGTGTTGGAATTGAACGAAAAAGACCGCGCGGATTTGGAACGCCATGTGCGCACATACTGCGAACGATTCCAAGCGGATTTTGACGCGATTATGGACGCACCCTTTGCTAAATTGATGCCCACCACTTCGCGTCCGTATGCAAATTTGTATACGCCGAACTGACAATACCATCCAATTTTATACAGAGTATGAAACCCGCTGTATGCTGAAACCGGCATACGGCGGGTTTCGCTTTGAAAGTGTAAAGTGCAAAATAAAAGCAAAGCATAAAAAAATTCCCGCGCCAAAAGCGCGGGAATTGAAGTTTTAATGAAGCAAGTTATTTGGATTTTTTCTTGGTCAGTACCAAAGCAACTGCTGCAACCGCTGCAACGCCTGCAACCGCATAAACCGCGGTATCGCCGGTCGGCTCGGTGCCGCCGTATTTATTGTTGCCGTTTGATGCAGAACCGCCATCTTTTGTGGTGGAGTCGCCGTTGCCTTTGCCGTCGCCTTCCGGTGTGCTGTTATCCGCTATCGCGCCGGAGAGTCTGTCGCTCAAATCGTTGATGGTGTTTCTCAAAGTGTCAAACAAACCTGCGAGGTCTTTGTCCGAGAAGCCGTCAGCGATATTGTCCACAACCTGGCTCGGGTCATATGTGCTGACGCCGGGACGATTTGCATATGCGGTGCGGATTTCCGCCAAAAGCGTGTCTTTCAACGCGGTGGCTTCTTCTTCGGTAATGATTTCGCTGTAATCGGTAGCGAACGCGTTCACAGCCGATTCGGTGTAAATTGCATTTTTGAGGTCTTCACCGAAATTGGAAATCTGAAGTTTGGTTGTAACAAATTTAGCTGCCTCTGTTCTGCCTTCTGCATCGGCAAAAGAGTATGCATATGAGCCTATGTATTGCTCCAACGCTGTGGCAATGGCTTTTGCGTTGGGGTCGGTCAACGCCTCAACGGCTTCCCCCGCGAATGCCGGAACGCAGAGCGCAAACAGCATGGTTAAAGCAACCAAAACAGAAAAAATCTTTTTCATAACTGCAATATTCCTTTCTGAATCAACATAAAATGCAGACTACTCGTCAAATATACATCTGTATTATAACAACGGCACTTGTAAAAGTCAACCGAAAAAAACAATTTTTTTAAAAGATTTTCGGCAGAATTTTCTGCGTATGTTTTCCGAGCGGCGCCGCACAATAACCATATACTATATAGAAAGGAAGTTGCATATGCATTACGGAAAAGAGAAAAAGAAACCGTCCGCCCGCGCAATCGAAAAAATCAGCGAAGTCACCGAGGAAATTGCCGACATTTGGAACGGCTTTTCCGAGGACGGCGTACGAAACGACGTTTTGGGCAGTTACACGGGCACACCGACCGACAATACCGTGCACCCCGTGCAGGACGCGGACGATTTATAAAAAAGGCTTGCTTTTTTACGCGGGTTGTGCTATGATTGCATTGTAAGAATACAGGTTATGAAGGAGAGTGGGGCAACCCGCTCTCTTACTTTTGTAAGGACCTGTTCAAATTTTCAGTGGGAAAGGAGCCTTGGCGGGCGATTTATGGCAGAAAAGAAAAAGAACACCGTTTCGGTGGTTTGGGATTTGGCAGAACCGATTGCCAAAAGTCTCGGGTTGATTTTATGGGACGTTCGCTTCTTGAAAGAGGGCGCGGATTGGTACTTGCGCATTATTATTGATAAGGCGGGAGAATCCGTCGGTATTGAGGATTGCGTGGCAATGAGCCAGGCGCTGGACGCGCCGCTTGACGAAGCAGACCCCATTGCGTGCAGTTACAGTTTGCAGGTGCAATCCCCCGGGATTGAACGCGAACTCACACGGGATTTTCATTTTACAAGCAATCTCGGCGAAAAGATTATGGTGCGGTTCATTCGTGCCGTGGACGGCGTTCGGGAGTTTAAAGGCACGCTCTCCGATTATGAGAACGGCACGGTTACGCTGCTTTCGGCGGACGGGCGCACTATGATATTTGATAAAAAAGATGCATCGTGGATTAAACTCGATGATTTTGGAGGTTTTTAAAAAAATGAACAAAGAATTTTTTGAGGCAGTCAAGGATTTGGAAAAGGAAAAGGGCGTTCCGGCGGAATACCTGTACGAAAAAATCAAGGCGGCAATCGTGGTTGCCGTGAAAAAAGATTATAACGGCAAGGATGTTATCTCCTGCGAAATCCATCCCGAAAAGAACGAGATGGCTGTGTATCTCCACAAAACCGTGGTGGATACCGTGGAAGACGAAGATTGCGAAATCTCGGTGCAAGACGCGGCACAGTACAAAGCAGACGCCGCCGTGGGCGATGAAATCCAAATCTCGCTGGGCATTAAAGATTTCGGCAGAATTGCCGCACAGACCGCAAAACACGTCATTCGCCAAGGCATTCGTGACGCGGAACGCGGGCAGATTATGATGGAATTCCAATCCAAACAGCAGGAATTGGTTACTGCGAAAGTCGAGCGCATCGACCCCGTAACGGGCAACGCTACCCTCGAAATCGGCAAGGCGGACGCAATTTTGCCGAAAGCGGAACAGGTACCGGGCGAAGAATTTACCGAAGGCGAACTCATCAAGGTATTTATTGTGGATGTTCGCGACACCGAAAAAGGCCCCAAAGCGATGATTTCGCGCACACATCCCGGCCTTGTGAAGCGTTTGTTTGAAACCGAAGTACCCGAAATTTATGACGGTACCGTTGTGATTGAAGCCGTTTCGCGTGAAGCGGGCGCAAGAACCAAAATCGCCGTACACAGCAAAGAGGAAGAAGTGGACGCCGTCGGCGCCTGCATCGGGCCGCGCGGTGCACGTGTCAACAAAATTGTGGAAGAACTCGGCGGCGAGAAAATCGATATTGTGGTTTACAGTGAAAAGCCCGAGGAATTCATTGCTGCGGCGCTTGCCCCTGCAAACGTGCTGAAAGTCGAAATCGTGGATGAAAACGCAAAATCCTGCCAGGTTACCGTGCCTGACAATCAACTGTCGCTTGCCATCGGCAACAAAGGGCAGAACGCACGCCTCGCGGCGCGTTTGACCGGCTGGAAAATCGACATCAAACCCGAAAGCGGGTTCTACGAAGGCTAAAAAGCCGTTATACAGTACATTTTTTAAACCGTCGGAAAGGAGACGAACCGTATGAAACAAAAGAAAATCCCGCAGCGCAAATGCAATGGCTGCGGCGCGCAAAAGCCGAAGAAAGAGCTTGTGCGCGTGGTGCGTTCTCCCGAGGGAGAAGTCAGTTTGGATTTGACGGGCAAAAAGCCCGGCCGCGGCGCTTATGTGTGCCCGAATACGGACTGCCTGAAAAAAGCGCAAAAGGCCAAACGATTTGAACGCGTTTTGGAGTGTGCTATCCCCGAGGCGGTTTATGCCGAAATGGAGGAAACGCTGCAAAATGACCAATCCGAAACTTAACGGGCTTTTGGGATTGGCGCGCCGCGCGGGGAAAGTCAGCCTCGGGCACGACGCGGCAATCACCCAAATCAAAAACGGCAAAGCGCATCTTTGCTTTGTTGCGGCGGATGCCTCCGAACGGCTTTTTACGGAATTTGCAAGAGCAGCAAAGGCCTTCGGCGGGAAAACCCCGCTTATCAAATCCGAGTATACGATGGTAGAATTCGGGCAGGTCTTGGGAACGAAAAAAACGGCGGTGCTTACCGTAGACGACCAAGGCTTTGCTGACGGAATTACGGAACTTATCGGGAGGGAATGATTTTATGACCAAAAAATACAAACTCCATGAAGCCGCAAAGGATTTCGGCGTGTCCGCAAAAAAACTGACGGACATTTTGTCGAAATACTTTGAAGGCGAAAAGAAATCGCAAACCGCGTTGGAAGAAAAAGAATTGGATGTTCTGTTCGATGTGCTGACCGCCGAAACTGCGGTGGACAGTTTGGACAGTTATTTCGCTATGCAAAAAACCGCTGACGAAAAACCGAAGGCGGAAAAGAAAGGAAAAACGGAAAAGAAACCGTCTGCGGGAAAATCGGCAACCGACAAGCCTGCAAGCGGCTCGACCGCATCCGAAAAACCGAAAAAGGAAAAGGACAAAGACCGTCCCATGCAGTCGCGCACCAAAGGCGCCGTGCGTCACGTGGATACCCGTGCGGGCAATGTGGAGCTCGACAAATACAACGAGCGCTATGAAAACATCGCACCCGTAAGCGACCGCGCCAACGACAATACCGTGCGCAAACAGAAATTAAAACAGAAATCCCAGCAGTACAGAAAGCAGGGTATGCGTTCGAGAAAACGCGAAACCGAAAAAGAGCGTATGGCGCGTATTGCCGCCGAGCGTGCGAAAAAACAAATCAAAATTACCGTGCCTGAGGAAATCACCGTCGGGGATTTGGCGGCACTTTTGAAAATGACCGCCGCCGAAGTCATCAAAAAACTGTTCTCTTTGGGGCAGATGGCGACCGTCAACGAAGTGATTGACTATGATACCGCGGAAATCGTCGCAACCGAACTCGGCGCAAAGGTCGAAAAAGAAGTGGTTGTGACCATTGAGGAACGCATCATTGACGATACCGTGGACGACGAAGCGAATTTGCAGCCGCGTGACCCCGTTGTGGTGGTTATGGGACACGTTGACCACGGCAAAACATCTATTCTTGACGCCATTCGCAATACCGCCGTTACCGAAACGGAAGCAGGCGGCATCACACAGCACATCGGTGCATACCGCGTCGATGTGGACGGGCAGAAGATTACCTTCCTTGACACCCCCGGCCACGCGGCGTTCACCTCGATGCGTGCACGCGGCGCACAGGCAACGGATATTGCCGTTTTGGTTGTTGCGGCGGACGACGGCATTATGCCGCAGACCGTGGAAGCGATTAACCACGCAAAAGCCGCAAATGTCAGCATCATTGTGGCAATCAATAAAATGGATAAACCCGGCGCGACGACCGATAAAATTATGCAGCAACTCACCGAGTACGAACTCATTCCCGAAGAATGGGGCGGCGATGTGATTTGCGTGCCCGTTTCGGCGAAAACACATATGAACATTGACAAATTGCTCGAATCCATTTTGCTGGTTGCCGAAATGAAAGAACTCAAAGCCAATCCCAACCGCGCGGGCAAGGGTATTGTCATTGAAGCGCGTCTTGACAAGGGCAGAGGCCCCGTGGCAACGCTTTTGGTGCAGAACGGTACTTTGAACGCGGGCGACACGATTGTGGCGGGTATGTCCGTCGGGCGTGTGCGCGTAATGACCAACGACCGCGGTCAACGCGTGGAGCACTCAGGCCCTGCTGTGCCGGTCGAAATTACCGGTCTTGTGGATGTGCCGCAGGCAGGCGACACCTTCGACGCGGTTTCCGATGAACGCTTGGCGCGCGAACTCGTGGAACAGAGAAAACGCGAGGCGAAAGAAGAAGAATTCAACCAATTCCATAAAGTCACGCTTGACAATCTCTTTGCTTCGATTAACCAAGGCGAAATGAAAGAACTCAACATCATCGTCAAAGCCGATGTGCAGGGTTCTGTGGAAGCCGTACGGCAGAATTTGGAAAAACTGTCGAACGAAGAAGTTAAAGTTAAGGTCATTCACGGCGGCGTGGGTGCTGTCAGCGAGTCCGATGTCATGCTTGCAAACGCATCGAACGCGATTATCGTCGGATTTAACGTTCGTCCCGACCCCGTTGCGGCGGAAGTTGCCGAACGCGACGGTATTGATATGCGTATGTACCGCATCATTTACGATTGCATTGAAGAAATCGAAGCGGCTATCAAAGGTATGCTTGCGCCGAAATTCCGCGAAGTCATTTTGGGCAGAATTGAAGTGCGTAACGTCTTTAAACTGTCTTCGTCGGGCATGATTGCCGGTTCTTATGTTTTGGACGGCAAGGTCACGCGCAACGCGCAAATCCGCGTGGTTCGTGACGGCATCGTGATTGCCGAGGATGCGATTTCCTCACTCAAACGCTTTAAGGACGATGTGAAAGAAGTTGCGCAAGGCTACGAATGCGGTATCGGTCTTGAGAAATTCAACGACTTAAAAGAGGGCGACATTTTCGAAGCCTTCGTGATGGAAGAATATAAGGACTAAAACGGTTTATCCTACTGAAAACCGATAAAAAGAGGTAAAAGTATGGCAGGCTACAGAACGGACCGTGTTTCCGAGGACATCAAACGCGAAATCGTGGCGATGATTCGGGAACTGAAAGATCCGCGAGTCAAAGATAAAATGCTTACGGTGGTGCGCGTGGAAGTCAGTTCCGACCTTTCGTATGCAAAGGTTTATGTCAGCGCACTTGAGGGCTTGGATACCGCCAAAGAAGCGGTGAAAGGGCTTGTCAGCGCAACGGGGCGTATCCGCCGCGAGGTGGGTGCGCGTCTGCACTTGCGCAAAACGCCGAAGCTCAAATTTATTGCGGACGATTCCGTGGCGCACGGTATGGAAATCTTTAAGAAACTCGAACAGGTTTCGGAGGGGCACGATGCGTGAGTGGAACGCCGCACAGGCGGCGGCATCTTTAAAAGAGCAAAACAACATCCTTATAGTAACGCACCGCAATCCCGACGGGGACACCCTCGGCTGCGCTTTTGCGCTTTTGCGCGGGCTTTTATCACTCGGAAAAACGGCGCGCGTGGCGTGCAGCGACGCAATTCCGCAAAAATACGCCTATATGTGGACGGGGATTTCGCAAGCGGATTTCGCACCCGACTATGTGGTCGCGGTAGATATTGCCGACGAAAAACTCCTCGGCGAGCCGCTTTACAGCGCGTTCGGCGACAAGGTGGATTTGTGCATTGACCACCATTTGTCTAACACTCGCTATGCCGATGCGCTGTATTTGCGGGAATGTGCGGCAGCCTGTGAGCTGATTTACGAAGTGCTTGTTGCCTTGGGCGTTGTCATAACGCGGGAAATTGCCGATTGTTTGTATACGGGGCTTTCCACCGACACAGGCTGTTTTCGGTATTCCAACGTCACGCCCGACACGCTGAAATTGGCGGCAAAAATGCTCGAAGCGGGCGCGGACGCGGCGGAAATCAACCGCGTAATGTTTGAAACCAAAACCCGTACCTATTTAAAACTCGAAGAATTGGTCTTAAAAACACTCGAGATGTTTTTTGACGGCCGCTGTGCCGTGGTGACCATTACACAGGAAATGTTCCGCATAAGCGGCTCCGATGAAAGCGAGTGCGACGGCATTGCATCGCTGCCTCGCAAAATCGAGGGCGTTGTGGTCGGCGTCACCTTGCGTGAACGCGAGGACGGCACATTCAAAGTATCCCTTCGCACGTATGCGCCCGTGGATGCGGCAAAGGTCTGCGGCAAAATGGGCGGCGGCGGGCATGCACGCGCGGCAGGCTGTGAATTGCAGGCGGACAATCTCGAAGCGGAAAAGCAAAAACTGTTGGAGATTATCCGCGCGGAATTGGAAACTGTATGACAGGATTTATTTGTATTGACAAACCCCAAAATATGACCTCATTCACGGCGGCAAACCGTGCGCGTGCAATTTTGGGATGTAAAAAGGCCGGGCATACCGGCACTTTGGACCCGATGGCGACGGGCGTGCTCCCGATTGCGCTGTCGGGTGCAACGCGTTTTATTGAACTTTTGC
>DAVZHM010000023.1:0-22390 GCA_052273845.1 Candidatus Fimenecus sp.
ATTGTGAAAGTGGCAGAAAACGGAAAAACCGAACAAGTCATCAAGGCAAAAACCGTGCGGCTTTATTTTTCTTCTTTGGAAAATACCGACCGCCTGATTGATGAAGAACACGCATTTTCGGTCAACCAATTGCTCGAAGCCATTCGTCAAAACACCTTCAAGGGCGAAAAAGGGGAGAAGGGCGACGCTTATCTCTTGACGGATGCAGACCGCACCGAAATAGCCGCGCAAATGAACGAAGCGTTTTACGGATTGCCGTTGGAAATGGATTACACGCTCTCAAAAACCACACCCCTCGGCGGCGCACAGCAAACGGCTGCCGTCACTTCGCTGTCGATTTCGCCGACGGTGTATACGCCGGACGGCATTTCCGACCTGAAGGTCACGCTCGGCAACAACGAAATCGAATGGCTTTTGGTTCCCGAAAACTATGCGGTATTTCCGCCTGCGGAAAGCAACTACACCAATTTGCCGATTGCGTTAAAACCGAATACGGCTTATGTGCTTTCTAAACTTTCCGATGAAATGGCAAAATCTTATTATTCTGCCGTGGTGGTTGGCGGCGTTTCGTATTATTTTTGTCACCGAACTGCCGCCGGCAACAACCGAAAATACATTGCTTTTACCACAGGCAACGATGGCTTGGTCACCTTGCGTTCCACCTATGTATACAGTTCTCAACCGTTTTACAGCGAGGTATTGCAAGCAGGGTGGCAGGGGTTGACCCTCACAGAACTTCAAAACAGCGTAACTTTGCAACAGCATTTTGACACGCCTTTGTACGGCGTATCAGAAGCGTATGCCGACGCATTTGATTTTGTCAGCGGTGTGCTTTCCCGCCGCACGGCGAAAACGGCTTTGACTGCCGAATGTCTGTCCGCCGAAACGCCCCTCACCCTTACGGGCGGCAGCAAAACGGCGTATCGGTATGTGTTTTCTTTGCCCGCCGAAAGCATTCCGCGCATTTGCGGTGCGGCAAACGGATTGTGCGCATCGTTTCCCACAATGTCTTATGATGTAACGAATGATGCGGCGTACAAACGGTATGTTGCGGATACCGCGCAAACAACCGGGATTTATTTCGGCATAGCGGACGGTACGGTTTGTGTTTTGAGCACGGTTGCCCCTGCGGATTTTACGGCGCAACTTGCGCAAACGCCGATTGAAATTGTGTATGCCACCGCCGAGCGCACAGAAACATTTTCACCTGTATCTGTCACCTTGCCCGCCGTGCCCGTGAAAGCGTATATTTCCCCTGAAACGGTCAGCGCGCATCTTTTGTGCAAGGCGAATATTTCCAATGCAATGAACAATTTGCAGTCAAGACTTACCGCGTTAGAGAATAGAATATAACAGGAGGAATATTTATGGAAAAACAGTTTTACGGTATTGATGTGTCTAAATGGCAAGGCAATATAGATTGGCAAAAAGTGAAAGCGTCCGGCGTGCAGTTCGCCATGCTGCGCGCAGGATATGGGCGTTTTGCGGGACAGGCGGACGAAACCTTCGAGAAAAATTATCAGGCGGCTTCTTCGGCGGGCATTTCGGTCGGCGCGTATCATTACAGCTACGCAAAAACCGTGGAGCAGGCGAAAGCGGAAGCGGTGTATTGCCTGTCGCTTATCAAAGGGAAAACCTTTGCATTCCCGATTTGTTACGATGTGGAGGACGATGTCCAAAAGGATTTGACGAAGGATGAACTCTCCGATATTATCACCGCGTTTTGCGAAACCTTGGAAAACGCCGGGTATTATGTCAGCGTGTATATGAATCTGCATTGGTTGAATACCAAAGTGCGTGAGGATATTTTCGAGAAATACGATATTTGGCTTGCGCATTGGACGCAAAAAACAACCTTTGCACGCGATTACGGGTTATGGCAGTATTCATCCAACGGCACAGTAGACGGGATTACTGGTCGGGTAGATTTGGATTATGCCTACAAAAACTATCCGGCAATTATGGCGGCAAACGGTTTGAATGGCTATAAAAAGCCGTCTGCCCCTGCCGCGCCGAGCACGCCTGCCGCAGGTTTCCCTGCAAAAATGATGGTGACGCTTCAAAATACACCGCTGTATGTTTCGGCAACGGCAAAAACTCCCGCCGCACGAAAATCAGGCACATTTTATATTTACGACGGCAAGGAGATAAACGGCAGATACCGCATCACCTCGTCTCCCGAACGCGCAGGGAAAACCCCCGTGGGCGAAAATGTCACAGGCTATGTCGATAAGACCGACTTGAGGTGACAACGGTGCCCGAAAAGGATTTGTACGAACACAGAATTGCCACGCTTGAATCGGATGTCAAACATCTGTACTCCAAGGTGAACGGCTTTGCTGTGGCAAGTGCCGAAATGAACACGAAACTTGACAGTATGCTTGTCACCTTGGGGGAACTCAAAGAAAGTATAAAATCCGTCAGCGAACGACCCACAAGGTTTTGGGATAAATTGATTTTTGCTCTGCTTTCCGCGCTTGGCACGGGGTTGGGTACGGCGCTTTTGCTGACAATGACCAAAGGAGGCTAATATGGAGTTTTTGCAGTATATCACCGAAAAAATGTTAATTTTGATTCCGGTGCTGAACATCATCGGTATGCTCTTAAAACGGGTGGAAAAAATCCCCGATAAATATATCCCGTTAATTCTGCTTATGTTCGGCGAACTCGGCGCGATTGCGCTGACGGGACTGTCCGTGGATTCGGTTATACAGGGCGTGTTGATTACCGGCGTTGCCGTTTACGGCAATCAGGTGGTCAAACAGTTGCAAAAAGACGCATAAAAACACCTTGAAAAAGGCGGTTGAACGGAGCGCGTTCAATCGCCTTTTCTTTGTGCAAACTACCTAAAAAATACCTACTCTGTTTTGCGAAAGAAGCCGCTGTTTTTGTTGACTTTTCTCTATGGAAAATGTATACTTTATAATGTATATGTATCGCAACGAAAGGGGAAAAATCTTTGTATAGTTACATAAAACGATTTTTGGATATTTTTGTCGCCGCGATTGCGCTGATGGTGCTTTCTCCCTTGTTGCTGATTTTAGCGGTGCTTGTGCGGGCAACTTCAAAAGGTCCTGCAATTTTCAAGCAAAAACGCATCGGCAAGGACGGTAAGGTCTTTGAAATTTATAAGTTTCGTTCCATGTGCGTCGGCGCAGAAAGTCGGGGTAGCGGCGTCTATTCCGGCAAGGGCGATGCCAGAGTCACGAAAATCGGAAAAATTCTGCGTGCTACAAGTTTGGATGAGCTGCCGCAGTTTTTAAATATTTTAAAGGGCGATATGAGTTTTGTCGGACCCCGTCCGCCGCTGACCTACCACCCGTGGGACTATTCGGAATACACGCCCGAACAGCTTCGGATGTTTGAAGTGCGCCCCGGTATAACGGGTTGGGCGCAGGTCAATGGGCGTAAAGATGTGGAATGGCACCGCCGCATCGAACTGAATGTGTGGTATGTGGACCATATGTCTTTGGGGTTGGACATCAAAATTATGTTTTTAACGGTTTTTAAGGTGCTTAAAAACGCCGACAACGAAAATACGGGCGCAACCGTGCAAAAAGGGAACGCACAAACGCCTGTCGCAGAAGAAAGCGAAGCGGTGAAATGATGGCGCTGAAACTGATGTATTTAACCAACAATCCGACGGTGGCGCAAATCGCCGAAACCGCTTCGGTAGACCGCATATTTCTGGATTTGGAACTGCGCGGTAAGGTGGAACGCCAAGGGCATCTTGACACCGTGATTTCTTACAACAGTTTTGACGATGTGCGTCCGTTGAAAGATGCATTACACACCGCGGAACTTTTGGTGCGCGTCAATTCGTTGTATGACGGCTCGAAATCGGAAATCGACCGCGTTATAAAAGACGGTGCCGACATTGTGATGTTGCCGTTTTTTAAATCCGCGGCAGCGGTGGAAACCTTTCTCCGATATGTGGGTGGCAGAGCAAAAACCTGTCTTTTGTGCGAAACACCCGAAGCGGTTGATTGTATGGACGAAATTCTCGCCCTTCCGGGCATTGATGAAATCCACATTGGCTTAAATGATTTGCACCTCGGCTACAAAATGACCTTTATGTTTCAACTGGTTGCCGACGGCACGGTACAGAGCCTTTGCGAGAAATTTCGCGAAAAAGGGATTGCCTACGGCTTTGGCGGGGTGGGCAGACTCGGCGGCGATGTGCCGTTGCCGGCGGAAAACATTGTGGACGAGCATTATCGACTCGGTTCGCAAATGGTGATTTTGTCCCGTGCATTTTGCGACACTTCCAAAACCATCGATTTGGAGGACGTTCGGGAGACATTCCGAAGCGGCACGGCGGCGTTTCGCGCATATGAAGCGATTGCCGCACAAAAGAGCGCGGCGGAATTGCAGGTAAGCCATACCGACACGCAAAAGCGTGTGCAAAATATTGTCGAAACGATTCAGAAAAAACGCGCACTCGCGCAGTAACCCATGCGAAAGGACTTCCGAAATGAAACTTCTGTTGACCGGCGCTTTCCGATATACCGATGCGCAACTCTCCGCACTGCGTGCGTTGGGGGCGGATTTGGTGTTTCAAGCGGACGAGCGCGGCGAACGGGAAACGGATTTCGACACGGTGGAAGCGGTGGTTTGCAACGGCTTGTTTTTGACACATCCGCCCGAAAACTTCCCCGCCCTTCGTTTTGTGCAGGCAACAAGCGCGGGATTGGATCGCTTGCCGCTGAATTACATAAAAGAACACAACATAGAACTGCACAACGCCCGTGGCGTTTACAGCGTGCCGATGGCAGAATGGGCGATTGGTGCGGTTTTGTCTTTGTATAAGCACACAAACCGCTTTTGTGTAAATCAGAAAAATCACCTTTGGGAAAAGGATAGAACGGTGCGTGAACTCGCGGGGGATACCGTGTGTATCGTCGGTTGCGGAAGCGTCGGTACGGAATGTGCAAAACGCTTTCAGGCGTTCGGCGCCAAAGTCATTGCGGCGGATATTGTAAATCCGCAAAGCGTGTTTTACGACGAATATATTTCGATGGACAACCTCGAACAAGCGGTTTCGCAAGCCGATGTTGTGGTGCTCACCTTACCGCTGACGGACAGCACGAGCGGACTTTTTGACGCCGAATTATTGGCAGCCTTTAAAAAGGGCACAATTCTTGTCAATATTGCGCGCGGCGCAGTTGTAAAGGAAAAAGACTTAACAACCGCGCTTGTTAACGGCACTTTGGGCGGCGCGGTGTTAGATGTGTTTGAAAAAGAGCCATTGCCTGAAAACAGCCCGCTGTGGGATATGGAGCATGTTCTTATCACACCGCATAATTCCTTTGTATCTCCGAAGAACAATGAAAGGTTGTTCCGTTTGATTTATAACAATTTTAAAACTTTTACGGAGAAGGGAGAAAATTTATGAAATTCATACTGATTTCTCCGAAAAATCGAACCGCCTATAATTTTCGGGGCGATTTGGTCAAAAAAATCATTGCAAGCGGCTACGAGGTCATCGTCACAGGACCCAATCGGGACAATGTGGAGAAAATCGAAGCATTGGGCGCAAAATTCGTAGAGATTCCGATGAACAAAAACGGTGTCAATCCCGTAAAAGATTTGGAATATCAAAAAGCGCTTTGCGATCTTTTCAAAAAGGAAAAACCCGATGCGGTGCTCGGCTACACCTCAAAACCCGTGATTTACGGCTCCATCGCCGCAAAAAAAGCGGGCGTGCCGCACATTGCCGCTATGGTGACGGGCGCGGGGTATGCTTTCACCGCCCAAACCAAAAAGGCGAAAATCATTAAGGCGATTATGTCTGTGCTTTACAAACGCGCGTTTCGCTGCGCCGATGTTGTGATTTTCCAAAACACCGATGACAAAGCGCAGTTCGTCAACGAACACCTTGTAAACCCCGAAAAATGCAAAATCGTCAACGGCTCGGGCGTGAATACCGAAAAATTCGCCGTTGCACCGTACCCCGAACAAACAACATTCTTTATGCTGTCCCGGGTTATGTGCTCCAAGGGCATTCGGGAATATTTGAAAGCGTGTGAAATCGTGAAAAAACAGCATCCCGAAGTGCGCTGTATGCTGTTGGGTGCTTGTGAGGGGATTCAGGATTCCCTGTCCGAAGCGGATTTGAAAGATTACATAGACCGCGGCATCATTGAGCATTTCGGCGAAACGGATACCGTTGCCGATTATTACAAACAGTGTTCGGTCTATGTGTTGCCCTCGTACCGTGAGGGTACGCCGCGAACGGTGCTCGAAGCGATGTCTATGGGGCGCGCGGTGATTACCACGGACGCACCCGGTTGCAAAGAAACCGTAAAGAACGGCGAAACGGGATTCTTGGTGCCCGTCAAAAACGCCGAAGCGGTAGCCGAAAAGATGCTTGCGTTTATTGAAAATCCCGCGTGGATTTCCGAAATGGGGCAGAAAAGCGCCGCCTATTGTCGGCAGAAATTCGATGTCAACAAAGTCAATGCAGATATGTGTCAATATCTTGATATAAAGGGAGAGAAAGAAAATGTCCTTGTATGAAAAAATCGTAAAGGGGGAGGAGAAAATCTCGTTGGTCGGTCTTGGCTACGTGGGTATGCCCATTGCGGTTGCTTTTTCCAAAAAGGTAAATGTGGTCGGCTTTGACTTAAACCAAAAGAAAATTGAACTTTACAAAAACGGCATTGATCCCACCAATGAGGTTGGCAACGATGCAATTCGGGATTGCACGGTGGATTTTACCGCCGATGAAACCAAACTCAAAGAAGCAAAGTTCCACATTGTAGCCGTGCCCACCCCCGTAAATGATGACCATACGCCCGATTTAACCCCCGTTGAGGGCGCGTCGACCATCGTCGGCAGAAACCTTACGAAAGGCTCAATCGTTGTTTATGAAAGCACGGTTTATCCCGGTGTGACGGAAGATATTTGCGTTCCGATTCTTGAAAAGGAATCCGGTCTTACCTGCGGCGTGGATTTCAAAGTCGGGTACAGCCCCGAACGCATCAATCCCGGCGACAAAGTCCACAGACTCGAAACCATCGTAAAAATCGTCAGCGGTATGGACGAAGAAACTTTGGAAGAAGTCGCAAATGTCTATGAATTGGTTGTCGAGGCGGGTGTACACCGCGCCGAGAGCATCAAGGTTGCGGAAGCGGCAAAGGTGATTGAAAACAGCCAACGCGACATCAACATTGCCTTTATGAACGAATTGTCCATTATCTTCAACAAAATGGGTATTGATACGCAGTCCGTGTTAAAAGCGGCGGGTACCAAGTGGAATTTCTTAAAATTCTATCCCGGTCTTGTCGGCGGGCATTGCATCGGCGTGGACCCGTATTATCTTACCTATAAAGCAGAGGAAATGGGCTATCACAGCCAAATTATTTTGTCGGGCAGACGCATCAATGACGATATGGGGAAATACGTTGCCGAAAGCGTTGTGAAAAACCTGATTAAAGCAGATGTTTCCATCAAAAATGCCAAAGTCGCCATTCTCGGCTTTACCTTTAAGGAAAACTGCCCCGATACGAGAAACACGAAAATCATTGATATTTACAATGAACTGAAAGAATACGGCATTACCGCCACGATTGCAGACCCCGCCGCCGATGCGGACGAGGCGAAACGGCTTTACGGGATTGAATTTGTCGATGTTCAGACCGTGAAAGATTGCGACGCCGTAATTTTGGCAGTTGCGCACGAACAGTTTAAAGCGCTTACCGCTGCCGATTTCGACAAGATGTTCAAAGCGGGCAGCAACGGCAAAAAAGTGCTTGCGGACATCAAAGGACTGCTCGACCGCAAAGCGTACGAAGCGGCAGGCTATAATTATTGGAGGCTGTAAGTATGCAAATGCAGGATATGCAATCTCTGGTAAATCAAAAAAAAGAACTGCGCGAGTTGCTTTTCCCGAGAGGATTTTTGATGACAAATGATACTTGCGTAGACGGCGACGGCTATCCGTTTTACGGTATGTGGAATCGTTCGGAGCATTTCGGCTATACCTTTTTTGTCCATCCGAAACAAAAGATATTTGCTGTGAAAAACGGTTCGGCAGGCGCTGTTCTGATTGGGCATGCATTTGACCCTGTTTCCGCGGAGCATGTGTATTCGGAGGAAATTCTGTTGCAAAACGCACTGCAATACTTTCAAGAAAGTGAGCAGTCCTTTACGGCGTATTTCAACCGTTGGACAGGTTTGTTTGTATTGTTCATTTTTGATGCAAACGGATTCCGTATATACGGGGACGCCGCGGGGATGTATACTGTTTTTTACGGTACGCATAACGGGCGGGCGTATTGCGCGTCCCACACAAAGCTGTTGGGCGACATTTGCGCGTTGCCGTTTGACCCGTATATTGAGCGACTGATTCATTACAAATTCTACGCCTTATTCGGAAAAGCGTTACCGGGCGACTTGTCGCCGTACAAGGCGTTTAAACGGCTCATTCCGAATCATTTTGTGCAGTGTTGCGACGAAATGTGGCGTACGGTCCGTTTTTTCCCGACGGCGGACAATGCGCTGTGCCGACTTTCCTATGAGGATGTTGCGGAACACGCAGCAAAGATACTTTCTGAAAGTATGCGTTTGATTTATCAAAAATGGAATCGGTGCGCGATTTCGTTAACAGGCGGTTGCGACAGCAAAACAACGCTTTCCTGCACAAACGGTGTTTACGATAAATACACATATTTCAGTTATATTTCTTCGGACAGCGAAGCGGTGGATGCCGAAGCGGCGTCGCAAATTTGCGAAATGCTGAAACTTCCGCATAAAATATACAGGATTTCCGAAGCGGATGCGGATTTTGAAGACATCCCTGCCTTAAAGGAAATATTAGAGTATAACAGCGGGTGTATCGGCGCAAGCAATACGAATGATATTCGCAAGCGTGCGTTTTTCCTGAAGCAGGATGATTTCGATGTGGAGGTAAAGTCTTGGGTGTCCGAAATTGCCCGTGCGTACTATCACAAACGGTTTGCGAAATCTGATTTTCCGCAGGTGTTAACACCGCGGTATGCAACCGCTCTTTACAAGGTATTTCTGCATGACCGAAAATTGATTCGGGAAACCGACCGCGTTTTTGCCGATTATTTACAGCAGTATTACACGGCGGAGGATTTTGAAAGAATTCCTTGGTACGATTTGTTCTTCTGGGAGTTTCGTATGAGCAGTTGGAACGGGTTGGTTATTACGGGCGAACAGCAGATTTCCTATGATATTGCCATTCCGTATAACAACCGTATTTTGCTGCAACTTATGCTTTCGGTACCCGTTGAAAAACGCATAGAAGATGCTTTGCACAAAGACATTATGCGTCGGATGAATCCGAGTATTTCGGATTGCGGGATTTCTGTGGTGAATGTTAAGCACACGGAGAAAAGAGCAAAATTGGAACGGCTGTATTTGGGTATTTCTGCGCGAAGACGGTTTTAGGAGGAAGCATAGTGGAGATAATCAATAGAATGAAAACGGTTTTAGCTGAAACGCGAAAGAATGCATCCGAAATTGCTGCAAAAACGAATAAGAGCCGTTTTTTGACAGAATTAGATATACTTTATTGTCTTTGCAAGTTTTCAGCGAGCCCGAACAACTATTTGAAGTTTGCGTTTTACAATTTGAATTCCAAACAGCGCGCCACATATGTTACATACGGTGTAAGCCGCAAAATGATTCAAAAGTTTAATAATCCGAACGATATTCATATTTTTGAGGACAAGTTGGAATTTGCCGAGGCTTTCAACGATATGTATTGCAGAGATTACATGGATACCTCAAAAATGACTTTTGAAGACTTTAAAACATTTTGTGCGCATAAGGAGAAATGTATTCTGAAACCGACAGGCGGTTCACAAGGTACAGATATAAAAGTATTGCATCTTTCGGACGCCGACCTTTCGCAGATATATTCTGAAATCACGGAAAAGTATGCTTGCGGTTATATGTTGGAAGAATGGATTGAACAGCACCGTGTTTTATCGGAGATTTATCCGAATGCAGTAAACTGTTTACGCATTATAACCGTCTATGACGGAAAAACAACGGATTTTCTGACAGGCGGTGTGACTTTTTCGCTGGATTCGGAAATTGCAAACAGCTGCAAACCCTCTATTGTTGCGCCTGTCGATTTTGAAACCGGAATACTGTATAAACCTGCGGCAACCTTCGGCAGTCCGCTTTATGCAAATCATCCGACAACCGGTGCAAGAATTTTAGGCGTGCAACTTCCTTTTTGGGAGGAAACCGTAAATATGCTGAAACGCGCCGGCGAACGCGTGCCGTCCGTCGGTTATATCGGCTGGGATGTTGCGCTGACGCCGAACGGACCGATTTTAATTGAAGGGAATACAACGCCCGGATATAAGTATTACCAGATTCCGAAGCATTTGGAAAACGGAATCGGAAACAAAGCAAGATATGAGAAAAATTTGAAATAGGGTGAATAGAAATGGGATACAAAACCATTACATTTCCGACGGACACGGTTTTTCTTGTCACAGGTGCGGCGGGGTTTATCGGCTCGAACCTTTGCGAAGCGATTTTAGAAAAAGGGTGTAAAGTAAAAGCGCTTGACGACCTTTCAACAGGAAAACAGGCAAATATTGACCTGTTTCTGGACAATCCGAATTACACCTTTATCCAAGGGGATATTAAGGATTTGGACACCTGCTTAGAAGCCTGCAAAGGTGTAGATTATGTGCTCAATCAGGCGGCTTGGGGCAGTGTGCCTCGTTCCATTGAAATGCCGTTGTTTTATTGCAGAAACAATATTGAGGGTACGCTCAATATGCTCGAAGCGGCGCGGCAAAACGGCGTGAAAAAGTTTGTGTATGCTTCTTCTTCCTCGGTTTACGGGGACGAGCCGAATTTGCCGAAAACCGAAGGGCGAGAGGGGAATTTGCTTTCCCCTTATGCGCTTACAAAACGCTGTGACGAGGAATGGGCAAAACTTTACACCAAACTTTACGGTCTGGATACCTACGGTATGCGCTATTTTAATGTGTTCGGCAGACGCCAAGACCCCGACGGGGCATATGCCGCGGTCATTCCGAAATTCTTAAAACAGTTGATGCACGGCGAAACGCCGACCATCAACGGCGACGGCAAACAGAGCCGTGACTTTACTTATATTGACAATGTTATTGAAGCAAATTTGAAAGCGTGTCTTGCCCCGCACGAAGCGGCAGGCGAAGCATTCAACATCGCTTACGGCGGCAGAGAATTTTTGATTGATATTTATTACGGGCTTACGAAAGCCTTAAATGTCGATATTGAACCGAATTTCGGTCCCGACCGCAAAGGGGACATCAAGCACTCCAACGCCGATATCACCAAGGCGAAAACCCTTTTGGGATACAGTCCCGATTACAGTTTTGCGGACGGTATCAAACTTGCCATTGATTGGTATAAGGAGAATTTGTAATGGCAAAAATGTGCGTCATTTAACCGTTGTGGTGCGTAAAACAATAAAGAAACAAAGAGGTATGTAATGGAACCGCTTGTCAGCATTGTTATTCCTGTATATAAAACCGAAAAATACCTGCGTTCGAGCGTTGCATCTGCCGTGGGGCAAACCTATGCAAACACCGAAATTATTTTGGTGGATGACGGCTCGCCCGACAATTGCCCTGCCCTTTGCGACGCTTTGGCAAAGGAATACGGCAAGATTTCCGTGATTCATAAAGAAAACGGCGGTCTTTCCACCGCACGAAATGCGGGGATAGAGAAAGCCGCGGGAAGATACATTCTGTTTTTGGATTCCGACGACACGCTTTCTGAAGCAGCGGTTGCGGATATGGTGAATATTGCAACAGCCGAGCAAAGTCAGGCGGTTATCCCGAACACATACATAAAGGTATTTGAAAGCGGCGAAAAAGAGATGCCCGCTTCTCACTTCCCGAAAGAAATGTTTTCAAAGGACCCGAAGGTGTTTGCACTCGAGGTGCTCATCGGCAAGAGCAGGGCAAGCCGTTCTACGGCGGTACTTTATGATTTACAATTGATAAAAGAAAAGCATATCCGTTACCTTGCGGGGCGCATTTCCGAAGATTTCTTTTTCAATTTGGACTTTTTCTCGGCGGCTGAAAAAATCTCTCTGTATGAAAAACCCTCGCTTTATAATTTGAAGCGTGCGGGTAGCGTTTCCGCTTCTTATTACGAGAACTTTTTTGATACCGTGCTCGAAATGGACGAAGAGGTGGAAAAGTTTTTGAAAAAACTTTACAATTCAAAGTACCAAGACCGCATTGCAGGCAAACGGGAAACGCTGTTGTATCGAAATTTGTTGGCTTTTGCCGTTTCTGTGATGGGCAATAAAAATGTACCGTATGCCGCGCGGCGTAAAAAGTGTATGGAGATGTTTTTGCACCCCCGTTTTCAGGCCGCTTTAAAAAACGGTGCGTCTGTGCCGTTTTTTGAAGGCCGATTCCAACGGATTTATATGGGGATTTCTTTAAAACTCATCAAAGCAAGGCTGTATAGGCTCACTTGCTTGTTGACATGCATCGCCGCAAAAATCAAAGCGGTGTGAGGGAGAGCTATGAGAATCTTAATTGTTTCCAATTCGCCGTGGCGCAGTGACAACAGTTTCGGCAATTCCTTTTCCAATATTTTTGAAGGGATTCCCGATTTGGAAATTGCCAACATTTACTGCAAATACGGCAAGCCGCAAACCAAAGCGGCAACACGGTTTTTTCAAATTACAGAAAAATCACTTATTAAAAATTTGCTGAAAGGTACGCCTTCAGGGCGGGAAGTGCACAATGATGACACGCCGACTTTGACGCTCAACACGGGCGAAGCGGCGTTTAACAAAATAAAGCGTTATAAAAGCATTCCGATGTATTGGGCGCGTGCGTTGATTTGGAAAATCGGGCGTTGGAAATCCAAGGAATTGATTTCGTTTTTGGACGATTTTAAACCCGATTTGCTGTTCATCCCCGTCTATTATTCGCATTATTTGCACGACATCAACCGCTTTATTTTAAAGCGATACCATATTCCCGCACTCGGCTATGTTTCCGACGATGTGTATACGTTAAAGCAGTTTTCGCTGTCGCCGCTTTTTTGGATTGACCGCCTTATTCTGCGTCCGAAAATGAAAAAAGTTTTTTCGTGGTGCAAAACGGTGTATGTCATTACCGAAACCCAACGGCGCGAATATGCGGCAATTTTTGGCGATAAATTCAAGGTACTTACAAAATGTGCTTCCTTTTCCGATGAAAACAAACCCGCCCCCAAAACGCCGCAAAAGCCTTTGAAACTTTTGTATGCGGGGAATGTCAGCCACGGCAGATTTTTGATTTTGTCGAAATTGGCAAGCGATATTGCCCGCCAAAACGGGGAAATGCAGAAATTTGAACTGTATGTTTACACTTCTACACCGCTTAGTGAACAGCAAAAAGCATCGTTGCAAATCGAAAACAGCGCATATTTGCATCCGCCCGTTTCGTATGCGGAAATTTTGGAAATTCAGAAAAATTCCGATATTCTCGTCCACGCCGAAGCGTTTGATTTGAAAGAGAGACTTGCAACGCACCAGTCTTTTTCCACGAAGATTGTAGACTATTTGTCATCAAACCGTTGCATTTTGGCAATCGGGAGCGAAACTTGCGCTTCAATTCAGTATTTTATTGAGAACGGTTGTGCCGCTGTGGCAAAAACACCGTCCGAAATCGAAACAAGGCTTTCGGAATTATATGCTTCACCATCTGCTTTGCAAGAATACGCCGAAAAGGCGTGGCAAAGCGGCAAAGCACACCATGAACGCACACAAATGCAAAAAGATTTGTTGTGCGAATTGCAAAACGCCGTAGGGGAGGGAAATGCGTGAAAGTTGTGCACATCAACGCCGTTTACAAATACGGCAGTACAGGCAGAAGCCTGATGGAACTGAATGAAGATTTGAATCGTCTCGGCGTGGAATCACACTGCGCCTGCTCCAGAACTTACGGGTGTCCGGACGTTTATCAAATCGGCGATGAAAAGTCGATTAAACTGCATGGGCTGTTTTCCCGTCTTACGGGCAAACAAGGGTATTTTTCAAAACAAAATACGAAAAAACTGCTTCGGTATATAGATTCTCTTTCACCCGATGTGGTGCATTTGCACAATCTGCACGCCAATTATGTGCATCTGCCGATGCTCCTTTCATATCTTGCAAAAAAAGATATTGCCACGGTGATTATGTTGCATGACTGTTGGTTTTTCACGGGCAAATGTATACACTACACCACACAAGGGTGCTACAAATGGGAAACCCACTGTGAGAACTGCCCGCAGATTCATGAGGGCAATAACAGTTGGTTTTTCGACCGTACAAAATCGGTGCATGAGGACCGTATTCGGTTGTTTCAAGCCATTCCGCGCCTTGCCATTGTCGGCATTTCCGATTGGGTGACGAACGAGTGTCGCCGTTCACCGATTGCGAAAAACGCGAAGATTACAAAACGCGTTTATTTGTGGATTGATTTGGACAAGTTCCGCCCCGTGAACGCAGACAAAAAGCGCGCTGAACTCGGGCTTACCGATAAATTTGTGATTTTGGGCGTTGCCGAGCAGTGGGGCAACCCGAAAGGGCTTGACCGTTTTCTGCATTTGGCAACACAGATTTCGCCCGAAAAACAAATTGTTTTGGTAGGCAATCCCGCACCCGATGTGGAACTGCCCGATAATGTGCTTTGTGTGGGCAAAACGAGCAGCCAAGAAGAATTGGCGGAATTTTACTCCCTTGCCGATGTGTTTGTGACTTTTTCGTATCAGGAAACGTTTGGGAAAGTGTCTGCTGAGGCGATAGCCTGCGGTACACCTGTGGTTTGCTATAATTCCACTGCCTGTCCCGAACTTGTGGGCAAAAACTGCGGTATTGTGGTAGAAAAAACCGATGAAAACGGCATTTTTGAAGCCGTCAACGAAATTCAAAGAAACGGAAAAGCACAGTATTCCGAGCAATGCGTGCGTTTTGCCAACGAAAATTTCAGCCGTCAAAAACTCACGCGTGAGTTTATTGAAATATATGAGGAATTAGAGGCTTGTAAAGCCGAGAAACGATGAAGGATAAAAAATGAATATTTATGTAGTAAATATCCTTTTGACCTTCGTTTGGGCGTTTATATTTTTAGGTATTTTTCGAGGGGATAAGGGCAAAAAAATCTTTTGTGCGCTGACAGGCGTGCAATGGATACTCATATCGGGCTTGCGCGGGATGTCCGTCAGCCCCGATATGGTTAGTTATCAGCGAAAATTCAATACTGCTTTGAAAACACCGTGGAGTCAGTTGTTTGACAATTTCTACCTCGTTTATGTTGAAGAAGAAGGCAAGGACCCGGGCTATGCGGTATTTGAAAAAATCGTGCAGATATTCACAAAAGATTTCCAAGTTTTTTTGTTTATTGTGGCTGTGCTGTTTTTTGTGGGACTTGCCGTTTGGGTATATAAGAATTCTACGCAGCCGCTTTTGAGTATGCTGATTTTCGACTCTTTCCTGTTTTCGTTTTTCGCGCTGACGGGTACGCGGCAAACACTTGCTACGCTTTTGATGGTCTTTATCGGCGGGTATTTTATCAAAGAACGAAAATTCTGGCCGTTTTTGTTGATTTCCTTGGTGGCGTTCACCATACATAAATCTTCCGTATGCGTTTTCCCGTTTTACTTTATCTCGCAAATTGAAATCGGTAAAAAATACGTGGCAGGCATGTTGTGCGCCGTACCGATTTTGTTCGTGTTTCGTAACCAATATTTTTATTTCCTCGGTGCGTTGGTCGGTTATGAATACGGGGAATTGGACCGCGGCGGCGCGTGGGGATTTACCACCATGTATATGGCGGTTATTTTGACGGCTTTGCTGTTGCTTCGCTATGTAAAACTGCGGACACCGCAATACAAGTTGTATTACAACGCGTTGTTTATGGGCGCAATCTTTTTGCCTTTGGTATTTGTGAATCCCGCGGCAATGCGTGTGGTGCAGTATTACTCTTTATATTTAATGCTTCTCATGCCGAGTTTTATTTCCTGCTTCGGCAAAAAATTGCGTACACCCGTCTATGCGGTTATGGTGTTAGTATTGTTGGCAGTGACCAATGTGTACCGGTATTCATTTGAATTCTTTTGGCAATAAGAAAAGGATGCTATTATGAACATTTTCGTGGTTAACATTGCGGTGACGTTGCTTTTGGGGGCGCTTCTGTTGGCGATACAGCCATCAGAGCGTAAAAAAAGAATATACATCGCTTTGATGACTGTGAATTGGGTGTGCATTTCGGGACTGCGGAGAGTGGACATCGGTGCGGACACGCTCGTTTACAAAGGGCGTTTCCAACGCACGGCAATGACTTCTTGGCGGCATCTGTTTGAGAGCTTTTACCTTGTCTATGTAGATGAGGAGGGCAAAGACCCGGGTTATTCCGTATTTGAAAAAGTCGTGCAGATTTTCACAGACAATTATCAGGTTTATTTGGTAGTTGTAGCCGTGCTCTTTTTTGTCGGCTTGGCATATTGGATTTACCGATATTCCGCCGACCCGTGTATGAGTTATCTCCTGTTTTCTTCGTCCCTGTACGCATTCTATGCGCTGACGGGGCTGCGCCAAACGGTTGCTACCGTGTTTGTGGTGTTCGTCGGCACAAAACTGATTGAAAAAAGGCGGTTTTGGAAATTTCTTTTGGTGGTGCTGTTGGCATTTACCATACATAAATCCAGCATTTGCTTTTTGCCGTTTTATTTTCTTTCAAGGATTCCCGTCAATAAAAAAACCATTGCGTTGGTTTCGGTGCTCACACCGCTTGCCTTTGCGTTTAACGAAGAAATCTTCCACTTCTTAGGGTATTTGGTCGGCTATGAGTACGAGGAAATTGAAAACCGCGGTGCTTACGGGTTCACGTTTATGTATATCGCCGTCACGGTAATTATGGTTTTGTTGCTTCGGCTGTTTCGCACACGCTGCGAAAACTATAAAATGTACTACAATGCGTTGTTTTTGGGGCTTTTGTTTCTGCCGTTGGTGTTTGTCAATCCCACGGCGATGCGCGTGGTGCAGTATTATTCTCTGTTTTTGATGTTATCTGTGCCGCAAATTGTGCGCTGTTTCAGCAAAAAAGTGCGTACGCCGATTTATATGGTTATGGTAACGGTTTTGCTTTTGGCAACCAACGTATACAGGTATGAGTATGCGTTTTTCTGGCAATAGGGATATTAAAGGAATTTCTCTGTATGAACATTTTTGTCGTCAATATCATTTTAACTTTGCTTTTCGGATTTTTACTCTTGGGGGTAAACCCGACAAAGCAAAAACGAAAACTGTATATTGCGTTAATGAGCGTGAACTGGATTCTCATTTCGGGACTGCGCGGTATGCGTGTCGGAGCCGATACCCTTTCTTACCGCAACCGATTTGAACGAACGCTTGCAACGCCGTGGAGTAAACTTTTCGATAATTTTTACGCGGTATATGTAGGCGATGAGGGAAAAGACCCCGGCTATTCTGTTTTTGAAAAATCGGTGCAGATTTTTACGGACAATTACCAGGTTTATTTGGTAATCGTTGCGGTGATTTTCTTTACCGCGTTGGCATTTTGGATATACCGTTACTCGTCCGAGCCGTGTATGAGTTATCTCATTTTTTCCTCATTTTTGTTTGCTTTTTATGCGCTGACGGGTATCCGGCAAACGGTTGCCACGGTATTTGTCGTTTTGCTCGGCACAAAACTGATTGAAAAACGGAAGTTTTTGCCGTTTCTGTTGCTGGTACTGGTCGGCTTCACCATACACAAATCGGCAATTTGCTTTTTGCCGTTCTATTTTCTGTCGAGGCTTCCCATCAACAAAATAACCATTGCGGGCGTTGCGGTGCTCACGCCGATTGTATTTCTGTTCAATGACGAAATTTTCGGTTTGTTGGGGTATTTGGTCGGCTATGAATACACAGAACTCGAAAACCGCGGTGCTTACGGGTTTACCTTTATGTATATCGCCGTGACCGTCGTTATGTTGTTTTTGTTGCGGTTCATCCGCAGAAAATGCCCGCATTACAAAATATATTACAACGCGCTGTTTTTGGGACTGTTATTCTTGCCGTTGGTGTTTGTCAATCCTACAACCATGCGCGTGGTGCAGTATTATTCCCTGTTTTTGATGCTGTCTGTACCCGAAATCGTGCGCGCCGCGTTCGACAAGCGAACAGGCGCTCTGATGTATGCGCTGATGCTTATCGTTTTGCTTTCGGCAACCAACGTTTACAGTTATGAATATGCATTTTTCTGGCAATTACAGGTGATAAAATGAAAAAAATCTTCTATATTTCATATTACTCTTCGCCGTCCGACAGTGAAAAAAGAGACGCGGTTTTATCGGCGGTTAATAAAATGGATTATATATGCGAAAGCCTTGAAAAAAACGGGTGCGAGGTTGAAATCATCTCTGCATCGCCAACTCTCGGAAAAAAGTTGGGGAAGGCGAGAATCAAAAAGATAACCGACAGAACAACGCTTAAACTTTTTTTCTCTTTGCCCAATGTGAACAAAATTGTTTCACTTGCGAACAGGGTATGTATGAAAACGCAGATGCTTTTTTATATGCTTAAAAATACAAAGCGTGACAGTATGGTTATCGTTTATCATTCGCTTGGATATATGTCGCTTGTAAAAATGCTTAAAAAGATAAAGGGCTTTAAGTTGATTATAGAGGCGGAAGAGATATACGGTGACGTTATCGGTAATCCAAAGACCGTAAAAAAAGAATATAGCTTTTTCAAAATTGCCGACAGCTTTATATTTCCGACTGAGCTTTTGTCCGAAAGGGTAAATACCCAAAAAAAACCGGAAGCGATAATTTACGGAACATACCATATTTCAAAGAAAATGCCGAAGCTGTTTACAGACGGTAAAATTCACTGTGTTTATGCAGGAACGCTTGACCCGAGAAAAGGCGGCGCAGTAGCAGCAACAGCAGCAGCTCTCTTTCTTAACGGCAATTATCATATCCATATTTTAGGCTTTGGTAACGAAAAAGAGAAAAAGGAAATGTTCGACATTATAGATGATATTTCAAAAAAGACCGAAGCGAAAATAACTTATGACGGATTGCTTTCCGGAGATGAATTTACATCATTTATTCAAAGCTGCGATATAGGCTTCAGCACGCAAAACCCTGACGCTGCGTTTAATTCAACGTCGTTCCCGTCTAAAATATTGACTTATATGGTAAACGGGTTAAGAGTTGTAAGCGTTCGAATTCCCGCCATAGAAAAATCAGCCGTCGGGAAATATATGTATTATTACGATGAACAAACACCGGAAAATATAGCAAAAGCTGTAAAGAATATTGTCTTTACGGAGGAATATGACAGCAGACAATGCATTCGGCAGCTGGAGTTGAATTTTGTAAAAGCCTTAGCGGCAGTACTGGAGGAAAATGCAGGTGAAAATCTTTAATATATTGAAGCAGATGATGATTGTACAAAAATTGGCAAAATCGACGAATTCGCAAATCAGTCACCGCGCCTATCTTCATAATGTTCAGCTGGAGAAAAGCGGTCAAAATCAAATATGTTCCGGCGTGACACTTTGTGATGTTCGGATGGGCGCACACAGCTATATCGGGGCATCATCGGAGTTTACAGCAACAGAAATCGGCAGATACTGTTCGATTTCGGAAAATGTTAGGTTGATTGCGGGACGCCACCCGGTACAGACTTATGTCAGTACACATCCGATTTTTTATTCAAAAAATTATCGGAATGCTTTCAGTCAAACAGATTTTGAAGAGTATCATCATGCTGAGAAGAACACAAAAACTCTTTTAAAAATCGGTAACGATGTTTGGATTGGTGCAGATGTATGCCTCTTGGACGGCGTCACAATCGGAGATGGCGCAATCATTGCAGCGGGTGCGGTTGTGACAAAGGATGTGTCGCCGTATACAATCGTAGGCGGTGTTCCGGCAAAAGAAATTCGCAAGCGTTTTTCTGCGGAAGAAATTGAATTTTTGTTGCAAATAAAATGGTGGAAACACGATGAGTTATGGATTCGTAAGTACAGCGATTGCTTTGCGAATATAAAAAAATTCCAAGAAGCATTGTTGCGTGATGCCGCAACACAGTAAATCGGGCTTTTGTTGTGTAAAGGGTTAGCTCATAAGCAATCAAGGAGAAATAATAGATTTATGAACAGAAAAATCGGAGTTATCTACTCCTATGCGTTGATGATTGTCGAGGTCTTTTCGGCAACGCTGTTTACGCCGTATTTAATTCGCTCGCTCGGGCAGGCGGAATACGGGGTATATCAATTGGTTTCCTCCGTTACGGCGTATTTGATGCTTCTCGACCTTGGCATTGGCAATGCGGTCATTCGTTATATGGCGAAATACCGCGCCGAAAACAACAAACAAAAGCAAGAGGAATTTTTGGGCATTGCCACCTTGTTTTACGGGTTGATTGCCATTGTGGTTTTGGTTATCGGTGCAGTGCTTTTGTGGGTGTTTCCAACGGCGTTTGCCAAAGGCTTAACACCGGAAGAAATCACAATCGGCAGAAAACTTTTAACGGTTACCATGCTTTCCACGGCGGTTACCTTGGGCACATCTTCATTCGCCACCACCTTAATGGCATATGAACGGTTTTCGTTTTCCAAAGGGTTAAGCATTTTGTTTTCTCTTTTAAAAATCGTTTTTTCTATGATTGCGTTAAAACTCGGTATGCGTTCTTTGGGCGTGGTGATGGTGTATGTCATTACCAACTTATTGACGCGCGGCGCTTACACAGCATATGTATTGTTGAAACTGCATTTGAAACCGAAATTTAAAAATCCCGATTTCGGCTTTGTCAAAGAAACGGTTTCCTATTCCGCTTTTGTGTTTTTGCAAATGGTTGCTGCGCAAATCAACGCGATGACCGACTCGGTGCTGTTGGGCATTTTGGCAAAAGGCTCCTCGGTGATTATCGCCGTTTACGGTGCGGGTGCCCAAATTGTGCAGTATTTCAAAACCGTCGGCGGGCATTTCAACGGTGTTTTGATGGCGGGCGTGGTGCGTTTGGTGGAAAGCGGGGCGAATGCAAAAGCCTTGCAGGACGAAATGGTGCGCATCGGCAGAATCGTATTTATGATGCTCGGTATGGTTTTTACGGTTTTTGTTGTCAACGGCACTGATTTTATGGTATTATGGGCGGGGGAAAATTATCGGCAAGGCTATTTGGTTGCAGTTGTGATTATGGTGCCGACCATGTTTGCCCTTGTGCAAAGCATCGGCAACCAAATTCTGTGGGCAATGAACCGCCACCGTGTGCAGGCGGTTATTCAAATCGTTTCCGCCGTACTGAACATTGTGCTGACCGTGTTTTTGATCAAGTGGAACCCGCTTATCGGCGCGGTTACGGGTTCGGTAATTGCTTTGACGGTCGGCGATGTGGTTTGTATGAATGCGATGTTCAAAAAGGAAATCGGGATAAGCCTTTTAGGCTACTACAAAGGCTTATTAAAAGGTATTTTGCCTGCATTGCTCTTTTCGGCGGGCGCAGGACTTCTGTTTTATCAAATCGGGCTTTCCAAATACGGGTGGCTCGGGCTGATTGCCAACTGTGCGGTGATGGTGCTCGTTTACGGCATTTGTATGCTTTGGTTCGGTATGAACGCTTCCGAAAAGCGTATGATTATAAATATGTTTAAAAAAATTATGAAAAAACTGCATTTGGCAAAGGGTGTATGACTTATGTTTAAAGACAAGACTTTGATGATTACGGGCGGCACGGGTTCGTTCGGCAATACGGTGCTGCGTCGTTTCCTTGAAACCGACATCGGTGAAATTCGCGTATTCTCCCGCGATGAAAAAAAGCAGGATGATATGCGCCATGAGTTTCAACAAACCATGCCCGAAGTTTCCGATAAACTGAAGTTTTATATCGGCGATGTGCGCGATTTGCAATCCGTGAAAAACGCTATGCACGGGGTGGACTATATTTTCCACGCCGCTGCATTAAAGCAAGTGCCTTCTTGCGAGTTCTTCCCTGTTGAAGCGGTTAAAACCAATGTGCTCGGTACAGACAATGTGTTGACCGCCGCCATTGATGAGGGCGTGAAATGTGTAATTTGCCTTTCCACCGATAAGGCGGCATACCCCGTAAATGCAATGGGGACTTCCAAAGCGATGATGGAAAAGGTGGTTGTGGCGAAATCCAGAACCGTTTCGCCCGACAAAACCAAAATCTGCTGCACACGCTACGGCAACGTTCTCTGCTCAAGAGGCTCGGTGGTACCGCTGTGGATTGAGCAAATCCGCGAAGGCAAGCCGATTACCATTACAGAACCAAAAATGACGCGCTTTGTAATGAGTTTGGAAGAAGCGGTGGATTTGGTGCTGTTTGCGTTCGAAAACGGCGAAAGCGGAGATATTCTTGTTCAAAAAGCACCTGCTTGCACAATCG
>DAVZHM010000024.1:0-22336 GCA_052273845.1 Candidatus Fimenecus sp.
CAATTCGGGCTGTACTGTCGCTAAGCTGTTACTCATATCAAAACCTCCACTTCCTCTGTGATTAGAGTATATGAGGTTTTGGCTTTATCTTGTAGTTTGCGAATATTCGTATAAATAGAAAAAGCCCTTTGAGAAAAGGATTTCTCCTCTCTCAAAGGGTAGTTTAACTTTTACTTAGAATTATCTTTTTTAATAACTAAGTTGTAATTGCTATCATAATACAGTCCAAGTTCTCTACACATTCTATCGTTCACATCATCTAATGCTTTCTTATATTCTGCATACGTTGGAGACAGAACCATCAAATTAGGAATGAATATATCGTTATAGCCTTTATTTTGTAACTCTTTCTGCATTTTTCTCTGTGAAACAAATGCCGGATGGTATTTCATTATACCGTTTTTCATTTTAGCACCTTTCCATACTTTTTCTTTTAGTCTTTCGTATTCACTTTCACTCATATCACGATAATAGGCTATCATCTCATCTGCGGTTCTGGTTTCTTGTGCAATCCCACCTATCATCTTCACACCTATTCCCATAATAAAAGGAACTTTCAATGTCGTTTCATCGCAATATTCTAATATATTCTGTAGTGCTTGCTTCTGTTCCAGAGTCTTCAACCTTACATTAAGAAATGGTTTGAAATGACTTTTAAAATAATCTCCCCATTCTTTTCCCGGTAGCAAAGACTCAATCGCATTTTCAACGGTTTGATAATCAAGTGCCTCATTTGCTTTGTCTGCGTCACCATCATCTATAAATTGCTTCAAAGCTTCAAGTTCTGAGTCTTTTAAAACTTTTTCCTGCATTTTTTCTTGATAAATACGAAGAAGAATACTTTTGTCGCCAGTTTCCAAAAGGCTCTGTATGTCTTTAATACTAATACCGAGTTTTCTATATACTGAAATCTTTTTTAAAGTTTCAACATCTTGTGCAGTATAGTTACGATAACCATTGTTATCTTTATCCACTGACAGCAATCCTTTTTCTTCATAATACTTAACTGCACGCTTTGTCATTCCAACCTCATTGATAATTTCATTCAATAACATCGGATGCACCTCCTTATGATTTATGTTGATAGTATAAGCGTATACGCTACGTACAGGTCAAGAGTTTTTTCGTCTTTCTTCTAAAAATGGGCAATCCCGATTTCAGGACCGCCCATTCATTCTGCTAATTATGCGATTTTTTCAGCTCTGCACGATTTCCTGCATCAAATGATGTAAGTTTGATGTAAGGTGTAAGTTTTTGAAGTTCTCCGAACCCTTTGAAACCCGCATAAATGCTGGCTTTTTCGCCAAATTACTTATCGAGGGGCTTCATTGTGGGGAAGAACAAAACATCGCGGATGGCGGGAGAATCGGTAAGAAGCATAACCATTCTGTCGATACCGAAGCCGATACCGCCTGTGGGAGGCATACCGAGTTCCAATGCGTAAAGGAAATCCTCATCGGTTGTGTTGGCTTCCTCATCGCCCTGTGCCAAAAGCACTTCCTGTGCTTTGAAGCGTTCACGCTGGTCGATCGGGTCATTGAGTTCCGAATAAGCGTTTGCCATTTCCCAACCGTTCATAAAGAACTCGAAACGCTCCACATAATCGGGGTTTTCGGGTTTCTTTTTGGTCAGCGGAGAAATCTCAATGGGATGATCCATGACGAATGTAGGCTGAATCAAGTGCTCCTCAGCAAATTCTTCAAAGAACAAATTGAGAATGTCACCTTTTTTATGGTGTTCCTCATACTCTACATGGTGTTCCTTAGCAACGGCGCGCGCTTCTTCAATGGTATGAATTTCGTTGAAATCCACGCCGGAATACTTTTTGACCGCGTCCACCATGGTAATTCTTTCAAACGGTTTGCCCAAATCCATTTCTACGCCGTTATAGGTGATGGTGGTTGTGCCAAGCACCTCTTGCGCGACATAGCGGTAAAGATTTTCGGTCAAATCCATCATACCGTGGTAATCGGTATAGGCTTGATACAGTTCCATCAGCGTAAATTCGGGGTTATGACGAGTGTCAAGTCCTTCGTTGCGGAATACTCTGCCAATCTCATAAACCCGTTCCATACCGCCGACAATCAGGCGTTTGAGGTAAAGTTCAAGAGAAATGCGCAGTTTGATGTCCATGTCCAACGCATTGAAATGCGTTTCAAACGGTCTTGCTGCCGCGCCGCCTGCATTGGAAACAAGCATCGGGGTTTCCACTTCCATAAAGCCTTGCGTGTCCAAGAATTTACGGATTGCGCTGATGATTTTGGAACGCTTTATGAAAGTGTCCTTCACCTCTTGATTCATAATCAAGTCCACATACCGCTGACGGTAGCGCATATCGGTATTGGTAATGCCGTGGTATTTTTCGGGCAACACCTGCAAGCTCTTGGAAAGCAGTGTTACTGCGGAAGCGTGAATCGAAATTTCGCCTGTTTTGGTTTTAAATACTTCGCCCTCAATGCCGATAATATCACCGATGTCGTACTTTTTAAACGCTTTGTACGGCTCTTCGCCGATACTGTCGCGTGCGACATAGGACTGAATTCTGCCCTGCAAATCCTGAATATTGCAAAAAGACGCTTTGCCCATAACGCGTTTGGACATCATACGCCCTGCCACGCGCACGGTTTTGCCTTCGAGCGTTTCAAAATTCTCTTTGACCTCGGTGCTATGATGTGTAACATCGTATTTTGTCAAGAGAAACGGGTCTGTGCCCGCCTCCTGCATTGCCTGCAATTTTTCAAGGCGGATTTTATGCTGCTCGGATAAATCCTGCTGCGGCGCATTGCTTTGCATCGTATCTTGTGCCATTTTTTCACATCCTAAACAGAAAGAATACGGGCGGAAAGTACCCGCCCGAAGGTTATAAAAAACTTATTTGTCAATCGCAATAATTTTGAAGTTCAAAGTGCCGACAGGCGCTTCCACCACAACTTTTTCGCCGACTTTGTGCCCCAAAAGCGCTTTGCCCACGGGCGATTCGTCGGAGATTTTGCCTTCATCGGGATTTGCCTGTGCGAAACCGACGATTTTGTATTCAAATTTTTGTTTTTTGCTGTTTTGAATGGTCACCTTGGAGCCGATGTGCACCACTTCGGTACCGAGGGCATCTTCATCGAACACCTTGGCGTTTTTAATCATATTTTCGATTTCGTTGATGCGCGCTTCCAATTTCGCCTGGTCGCTCATCGCCTCATCGTATTCCGCGTTTTCGGAAAGGTCGCCGAAACTTCTTGCCACTTTGATTTTCTCGGCGGCTTCTTTTCTGCCGACGGTTTTTAAGTTTTCAAGTTCCTGCTCAAGTTCTTTCAAACCCTCAGCGGTTAACAAGGTTTCCTGTAACATATTCTGTATATGCTCCTTTCGGTTTTTTACATTTACACGAATAATTATTATAAAAGAATTGAGCCGTTCTGTCAATAGATTCCTGCGGTTTTTATCGGTACAAATCGCGCGTATTGTAAATTTTGCAGTTGTGTAACATTACAACATTCATATAACGCCGAAGCATACAGAAGCGCATTTGTATTTTGGGGCATTCGTTCACCGTACTCCTTTGCGAGCGTCACCCCCTCGCCCGCAAGCACCGATTTCCTGTTTTGATGCACCGTCAGCGTGCCGACCGCGCCGTCTGCTGTTTTTTCAAAAGGTCGAAGCAAAATATCGCAGTCCCGCAATACCGCCTGCGAATCACAAACGACCAAAGAAATCCCGTGCGTTTCCAACAGTTGCGACTGTAAATCCGCATACGCCGCAGGCGTTCGGCAAAAAATCCGTATTTCCTTTACAAGCGGCACAAGGGAGCGCATCATCCCCCGAAGAAATGCACCTTCATCAGATATGCCTACCGTGCAAGCAGAAAATCTATCCTGAAATTTTTCCAAAAACGCGCATACCGTATTCATAAACAATACCGTCGGGAAAATCTTTGGTGTAAAAAATCGCAACGGAGCCGGCAATTCTGTTATTTCTGCGCCACACGGCACAATTCTTTGCGCGGCAATGCCTACTGTTCCCGGTAAAAAAGACAAATCCACACAGCCGTTTTTATCGGTAAAAACGGTAACTTTATAAAAAAATGCGCCGCCGCGCACTGCAACCTTTTCCACGAACGGTTGCAGAGGTTTTGTGAACAAACGGCGAAAGAACGGCGGGCGCGCATACGGCTTGATTTCTAAAATTGTGAACAAAAGAATCACCTCACATACAACTGTATGCAAGGTGATTTCGCTTTCATTCGTTATTTTTCTGTAGATTCACCGGTCAGCAAAGCGTACGCTTTTTGATATTGATCATCGTCGGTTTGCGAGAGCAAAGGCAACTTCACGCGTTTTTCGGCACTCAGCGCGACCTCGATATCGGGGTTCAACCCGACACGGTTATAGGAGTCGCTGATATACGGTTGAATCACGGCCGTGGTCAAAAGAATGGCGCCGCCGTCACTTAAAGCAAATGCCTCCTGCATGGTGCCGTTGCCCGCCGTCTTTTCGCCGACAAGTTGTGCCATACCGTAGTCGCGCAAGTCGCAGGCGAACAACTCTGCCGCACCCGCAGTTTCGCTGTTGATGAGCACTACCATCGGCATGGAAACGCTTTCCGCCTCGGCGGTAAAGGTTTTGCGCACCGAACCGTCCTTTGCCGTAGCGGTTGCCAAAGCGCCGCTACCCTCACTTGCCACGGGAACAAGCACATCCAACGCGCTTGCCGCGTGCGTATACAATCCGTTGGAATTTCCTCGCAAATCAAAAATCAAACTCGTTGCACCTTGTTTGACAAGTGTGTCCACCGCCGATTTCAACTGTGAGGCGGTTGTGGCATAAAAATCTGTGATTTTCACATAGCCGACACCGCCGTTTAAGCTGTAATACACCGACTGTGCGGAATACCCTTTAACGACACTGACGGTTTTGCTTTCTTCTCCGCGTAAATATGTTACGCTTACCGAAGAAAGGCGGTCCCCCGTTAGTTTTTTCAACAGTTCCGAATAATTGTAAACGGTCACGGCTTCTTCGTCAATATGGGTGATTTTGTCACCCTTTTGCAAGCCGCTGATTGCCGCCGGAGAGTTTTCGGAAACCTCGGCAACATAAATCGACATATCAGCAGAATTGTAGAACGCAATCACACCGATACCGATTTTTTTGCCATCCATTTCATCTTTGTAAACGCTGTAATCGGAAGCGGTAAGATAGCGGCTGTAAGAGTCGCCCAACCCTTCGGCATAGCCGCCCGAAAGTTCGGCGTTTAAAAGGCTGTCGTTGATTTCGCCGTAATAATTGTTGCGCACAATATCGTCTAATTCCGAGACAGACGAATATAGCTTTGAACGGCTTGGCAAATCTTTAATAATGGAATTATAGGTGCGCATGGTTAAAGACATCGTTATGGCAACCGTTGCCGCAACCGAAACGAATATCAGCGCAAGTGCAAGTCCTAAAGAAATCTTTTTATTCATAGGTTCAAGTACCTTTCCGTTTATTACGGCAGCCACGGCGCAGGATTGACGCGCGTGCCGTTCACCCAAACTTCAAAGTGCAAATGTGCACCTGCGTGCGGATTTGCCGCAGTCGGTTTTGGACTGACATTCCCCGTGTTGCCGACGTAGGCAATTACTTGCCCCTGTTTGACGGTTTGCCCTTTGGTAACGAGCATTTTACTGCAATGGGCATATCGTGTATAAACACCGTTTCCGTGATTGATATACACATTATAACCCCAACTCGAATGCAATTCCGCCGAATACACAACACCATCCGCCGCCGCGCGGATTTCTTTACCGTAGGTATTTCCCGTCGCGCCCGCGGTGGTAAAATCAATACCCTTGTGATTCGGATACCCGTACCAACCCGCGGAAATCACCACGTTCGGATACTGCAAAGGACGAATCATCCCTTTTGAAGAAACCGGATAATTGGAAGACCCGCTGTTGTTGATAGAGCCGCTGCCGTTTTCCATGCCGGCTGACTGTTTACGGTCATATTCTTCTTTTTCGCGTTCTATGCGCGCGATTTCGCTTTGGTATTCCGCACTGTTTTCATCCAACTGATAAATATAGTTGTTCAGATTTTTGACTTTTTGCTCCAACGTAGACTGTTTGCTTTCCAAAGTGTTGTAAGCGGTTTTCTGTTCAGAGCGAACAGCGGCAACCGAATCGCGTTCGCTTTGCACTGCCGCCTGTTTTTCCAGCGCTGCTTTTTGGTCTTTGTCCAACTGCTCTTTGGTTGCGTTTAAATCGTCAATATCGCTCTGTAACCCCGCAACCAACGCCGTATCATGGTCTGAAATGCGTTTGACAAGTTCCAAACGGGTTAAAAAAGTTTCAAAATCCTGTGCACTCAAAAGGATTTCCAATGTGGAGGTCTCCCCCGCCATATATGCCGCGCGAAGCCGTTTGCTTAACTGGTCATATGTACCGCTGATTTGCGCTTCCAGTTCAGTCTGTTTAGCGATTGCCGCGTCAATATCTGCCTGCAACGCATCAATCTCGCTTTGATACTGCGCAATCACCGCATCTTTTTCAGCAATCTGTGCGTTGAGTTGTGCAATTTTGTCATTATAAACATTCATTTGCTCCTGCAACAAACTAATTTGCTCGCGGAGTTCCGCCACGCTCTGTTCGGAAGAAGCTTTTTTATCGTTTGCGGCTTCGATTTTTTTCTCTAAAGCATCAATTTCCGCTTGAAAATCGCGTTCGGCACTTACAGGAAAAGCAGCCGTTGACATGCAAACCGCGCATATCAGCAGCACGCTGACGATGCGCAGTAAAATCCGTTTACTCATTACTGACCACACTCCCTTGTTCTTTCAAATATCTGTTCATCGAAATCATACTGCCGAAACCGCCGGTGAAAATACCGATGAGTAAGAATGTACCGAGAATTTGCAAGACATATTGCGTGAACGGCACAAGGCTGAACCCGAGTCCGTTGAGCAAATCCGAAAAAGACACCACCGCAAGTTCATAAAGCCCCCACAAAACGCCGAGGGACACGATACTCGAAATGACGCCGATTAACACACCTTCCACCAAGAACGGCCAACGGATAAACCAATTCGTCGCGCCGACCGCTTTCATAATATTGATTTCCAATTTACGGCTGAACATTGTGATACGAATGGTATTTGCAATGATGAACAAGGCGACCAAAAACAGCATCGCGACAATGCCGATACTGACTATGGTAACCGCTTTTCGTATAGACAACAATTTACTTGCCAAATCGCTGTTTTCACGAACGGAACTTACATTTTTAAGGTTTTCAATGGCATCCACCGTGACAGAAAACTGCGATAAATCTTTCATAGTGACTTTATACGCATCCGGCAAAGGACTTTCGGTGAAGCCTTCAAGAATAGCACTGTCGCCGCCCATAGCCTCCACCTGTTTACGGAATGCATCTTCTTTCGGGATAAACTCACAAGTCTCTACATTTTCGAGTTTTTGCAATTCTACACCGACATTGGTGGCGGCAAGGTCATCGCAATCTTCCTCAACATAAACCATCACGACATTTTGCGCTTCCACCTTATCAAGCAACACGTTGATATTAAAAAACGCCATCGCGCCGATGCCGATAATCACAAGGCACGCAAGCAAAACCGTAACCGATGCCAAAGTCATCAAACGGTTTACCCAAATATTTCGAAACCCCTCACGGGTTAAGTATTTTAAACTGGAACCTTTCATTGCGCGTCACCTCCGTTGTTCTCCTCGGAAAGGTAGGCTGCGTAATCAATATCATCTTCCGCCAAATCGGCATCATCCAATCCGTAGTTTTGCATAAAATCTTCCAAATCCTTGTCCACATTCGGCTGAAAATAAAATGCAGACTGACGGCTTTCTTCCACATTGGTATCGGAAAGCACTTCTTCTTTTGTCGGGGCAATCACAGGTGCCGCAGATGCCTCAGATGCCTCGGATGCCTCGGATGCCGTGGGAACGGCAGTCTGTGTTGCGGACGGCGCCGGTGTCGGATAATTTTTTTCAATCACGGCGTAATCGTCGGGCAACTTGTCTGTGTCGCTCGTATCGGACACCACAGCGCCCTCCTCAATGGTAATGACGCGGTGATGAAAATGACGCACCAAATTATGCTCGTGCGTGACCATCACAACGGTAGTGCCGTTGGCGTTAATGTGATTTAACAAATCCACAATTTCGTAGGACATTTCGGGGTCGATGTTTCCCGTAGGTTCATCAGCAATCAAAATGCCCGCGTTGTTGACAAGCGCACGAGCCAAAGCAACGCGTTGCTGCTCGCCGCCCGAAAGCTGCGTAGGCAGTTGACGCGCTTTGGAGGTTAAGCCCACCAAGCTTAAAATGTACGGCACGCGTTTGCGAATTTCTTTTTCTTTCGCGCCGATAACACGCATAGCAAACGCAACATTGTCAAACACCGACATCGTTGGAATCAAGCGGAAATCCTGAAACACAATACCCATCGTGCGGCGCAACATCGGAATTTGTTTTTTCTTCATAGTATTCAAATTAAACCCGTTAATTTGCACCGTACCGCTGTTGGCAACCTGTTCGCGCATAATCAATTTTAAAAATGTACTTTTACCTGCGCCCGAAGAACCGACAATAAAGACGAACTCGCCGTCTTCAATGCGGATACTGACATTTTTGAGCGCTTCGGTACCGTTATCGTACGTTTTGGAAACGTTCTTGAATTCAATCACTGCAAAATACCTTCTTTGTTTTCTGTCTTTCACACATATCTATACAAAATGATTTTTCCATAAAAATCGGCGGTAAAATTTCGCACATAACAAAATTCTACCGCCTATCATTATAGCATAATATTGTCGATTTTGTAACCGTTTTGTAACCGATTGCGAGAATTCTGTACTTTCCACAAAAAAGAGCGCGGCTTCTGTGCAACATTCACAGAAAAAACGCAATATTTTGTGAACAAATTGCAAACAAACGGTACAAATTGTATAGGTTAATACTTCACGGGATTGGAGTCCAAATACTTTTTGACCATCAAAGCCACTTTGAAAACGATGGCGTCATCGAACTCGCGCAAATCAAGCCCCGTAAGTTTTTTGATTTTTTCCAATCTGTAAACCAACGTGTTTCTGTGGACAAACAGTTTACGGGAGGTCTCGGAAACGTTCAGATTATTTTCAAAGAATTTTTGAATGGTAAAGAGCGTTTCTTGATCCAAAGACTCAATCGAGCCGCGTTTGAACACTTCTTTCAGGAACATTTCACAAAGCGTGGTAGGAAGTTGATAAATCAAACGAGCAATGCCGAGATTGTCATAACTGACAATCGTTTTTTCCGTATCAAACACCTTGCCGACTTCGAGGGCTACTTGCGCTTCTCGGAACGATTTTGCCAAATCCTTAATGCCCTCTACGGTAGTACCGATGCCGACCAAAACATGGGAATAGAATTCGGAACCGAGGCTGTCGGAAATGGAACGCGCCAATTTTTCAAGGTCTTTGGTTTCAATCGTGGGCTTAACCTCTTTAATCAACGCAATATCGGTTTCGTTCAAATTGATAACGAAATCCTTGTTTTTGTCGGGGAAAAGATTTTGAATGACGTCAAACACGGAAATGTCAACATGCTCGGTAATTCGAATCAAAATAACAACGCGGGTAACATCGTTGTTAAATCGGAGTTCACGCGCCTTCAAATAAATATCGCCGGGCAAAATATTGTCCAAAATAATGTTTTTAATGAAATTGCCGCGGTCATATTTTTCATCGTAATATTGTTTAATGCCGGAAAGAGAAACCGCCATAATCGCTGTATATTTCTGCGCGAGTTCATCATCCCCCTCAACGAAAACCGCGTATTCAGGGTGCATATGCGAACCGAACGCTTTATACGCATAACCGCCGACCGTTAAAGGTTCCGTGCTCTGAAAAGCAACATTCACCTCGGGAGAAAGCACTTCGCCGATTCTGCCGAGTTCACTGCAGGAAATAATGGTGCCGGTTTCGTCAATTACGCCAATGGTTCTGTCCACAGCGTCCGTCATTTGATGAACGATTGCCTGAAAGAGTCTGTTGGACATAGGTTCATCCCTCCGATAGTAGTTTTATACAATATGACAATTCATTTACTATGTATTTTACACAATGTTTTTGATTTTTGCAAGGTATTTTTTTGATGTTTTTAAATTTTCGTTTGCATTTTGCCCAAAAAAACGCGTCTTTTTTGGGCAATCGGTAGATTTCATCGTATTTTTTCGCCGATTTTTTGCAAAAAGATTTTAGGCAAAACGACGGGAAATTCTTACTCTGCGTGGCACACACTGCATTTACTGTACCCTTCGCTGAGCAGTTCTTCCAAAGTTTTGTCAGAAACCACCTGCTTATTTGCAGAATTCATTGATTCTGCATAGCGGCACGTCGGAGAATGGATTTTCATGGAACTTGTGTTGAGCACATACACCGTTCCCCCAGCCGCATCATCCGCAGATTGCGAAACGCTTTCAAAGGTCGTATTTTGCGACTGCGTGTTTTGTGCGGTATCCTTCTCCTCATACCACATAACCGCGGGAACGGACGCCGTAGCGGTTTGCAAAACGGTATTTGCCGTGCGGTACAGCCGAAATCCGTTAAACAACAGCACCAAACCGAAAAGCAAACAAACACCGACAAGCAATGGCGTGTATTTATCCAAAAATGCATTCATACGCGCATTGCGTTCTTTATCGGAAAGTCTCTTCATTTTGCACACCCCTTACAATGGCCGCAAAGCGCATACCCTTTTTCTTCGTAGGCAGACAATTCGTCTTTTTGAATTTCCGTGCGATTTTCCGCCTTGATTTTCTGCGCATAGGAACAATCCGGGCTGTGAATTTTCTTCGTACCGGTATTCACGATTAAAACCGGACTGATTTCCGTGTTCTTCTCAGTTTGCGGTCTTGTTGTTGTTAATTTTTCGGTATTCGCCTTTTGAAGATGCTGCACGCTTTGCGTATTTTGGATTTGTGAAACAGACGGTTGCGTGGCATCCGGTGCAGGCAAGGTGGTTACTGCATTAGATGTTATACTGAAGTTTGTAGAAGGCATTTCCGTTTCCAAGGCAGAGGCACGTAGCGGCACCGTAGCGAGTTCTCGCAAAATGTTGTTGGTTTTCATTTGAAAACAAGCGGTTGCAATCATACAAAGAACGGTAAAAAATAATGCGACAGCAACAGTTCGTTTTCCACTTGACTTTTCGCCCATTGCTGTCACATCCTTTTACATGATATGACAATATTATATAAAATTTTTTTGTGTTTGTCACAAAATGTGCTGAATACTCACATATTTTTTTTTAAATCATCAAATTTAAGCACTTTTGCGCCCGAAATTTCGGCTTCTTCATAGGTATGTGTAACAAACAAAATCGGTCTTTTTTTCGACTCTTCGCAAAGCAGAGCAATCATATCTTTCCGCAGTGCGCTGTCTAGACCTTTAAACGGTTCATCCAACAGCAAAATCGGGCTTTGGTGTGCCAGAGCCCTTGCAAACGCAACACGGCGTTGCATTCCGCCCGAAAGCGCGGCAGGAAGCGTTTGAAACTCTGCGCCAAGCCCCACCTGTTCCAAAACGCGCTTTGCCGTTTGCCTGTCGCAAACCGTTTCCACATTTTCAAGCGCAGTTGCCCACGGCAAAAGCCGATTTTCCTGAAACAGGAATGTAAATGGCTTCGGTTTTCCGAAAATCTCGCCGCTGTCCGGGTTTTCCAACCCGCACATCAAGCGAAGGAGCGTGGTTTTTCCGCACCCCGAAGCGCCCATTAACGCGGTGATGCCGTCTAATGTAAAAGTATAGGAAAAATCCGAAAACACCGTTTTTTGTGCATAAGTTTTCATAACCTTATCAAATACAATGTTCATTTCGACGCACCGCCCTTCACCGTACCGCTGATTTTTCCGATGAGATACACAATCCCTTTTTCGAACAGCATACTCAAAAGAACGACGACGACCGTCCAAGCGAACAAGTCTACGGTTTCCAAATACACTTTGGCATTGTATAACTGTGCACCGATGGACTGACGCGGTGTACTGATCACCTCAGCGGCAATCCCCGCCTTCCACGCAAAACCAATGGCGGTGGTCAGCGCCGTAAGCAACGACGGCAAAACACTCGGAATATAGATTTGTTTTAAAATCTGCCGTCTGGAAAAACCGTACGCATGTGCCATTTCCAATAAATTTCGGTCCGTTTCCCGTATGCCCGAAGCAAGGTTTGCCCAAACCATCGGTACAACCATCAGGAAAGATATAAAAATCGGCACGCTTGCTTTTTCCATCCAAACCAACGCCAAAATGATGAAAGACACCACAGGCGTGCTCTTAATCACGGTCAGCATCGGACGAAAAATGACATACAGCCACTCGGAAAGTGAAGTCAGCACCGCTAAAATCACGCCGACCGCTGCCCCTGACAAATACCCCGCGCCAATGCCTAAAAGTGAAGCGGCGGTCTTTTGCCAAAAATCGGCTGTAACGAGCAGGGAAAGTAGCCGTTTACAGACAGAAAGCGGCGAAGCAAACAGAATTTCCGTGCCGACAAGCCAATACAACACCTGCCACAAACACAGCCACACGGATACCGAAACCAGTATCCGTGTCAGCTTTTTGTATCGGGATTGTTTTGTTTGTTTAGATGCCATACCAGAAATCATCTGCCGGAAGTTTGCCGCCGACGGATTGCGGATTTGCCGCCAACAAAACATTCAAGTTTTCGGTGGCGACTTTTTGCATATCTGTGCCGAGCACACAAGTGATACTGCAACGCGGAATTGCCTGTTTAGCAACCGCCGCTTTCGGAATGATACCGAACTGCTCACAAAGCGCCGCCGTATCGTCCAAATTGGTGGAAGTGTATTCCACAGAAGCCTTATATTCCGTCAAGAACGCATTAACCGCCGCCTTATTTTGCTGCACATACTCTTTGCGCGCAACAATACAGCCCATTGCAAGCGAAACGCCCGATGCTTTTTCAAACGCGGCAGAAAGGTCTAAAACATTTTTGAGTGCCTTATTTTGCAAAAGCGCGGAAGTCACATTCGGTTCGGGAAGCATATAAACGGTTTCATCGTCTGCGCCCGCCGCCGCGGCAAGAGTTGCTACTTCGGCGTGTTCCGATTTGAATTCTACGGTAACCTTATCGGTGAGCCCGTTTTTCTCCAACAAAAAGTTGAGCACATACTCAGGAGTTGCCCCCTGCCCTGCGGTGACAATGGTTTTGCCTTCCAATGCAGAAATGTCGGCAACTTCATTGGTTGAGAGCAGATACAAAGTGCCCAGCGTGTTAATCGCCAACATTTGCATGCCGCCGTTGAGTTTGTTGTAAAGCACAGCTGCCATATTAAGCGGGCAAGCGGCAATATCGTAATTGCCCGCAACCATACCGCTCAAAACCTCGGTCGGGTCCGCGCAAAGCGTAACGGTATAATCGTTTGCGGTTTTGCCTGCTTCATCGTCGGACATCAATTTTGCCGTGCCGATACCCGTAGGCCCTTTCAGCGTTGCCAAGCGGACAATCGCTTTCTCGTTTTTCGGCTGCTCTGCTTCTTTTGCACCGCAAGCAGCAAGCGACAGTACCATAAATACCGCAAGCAACAGGGAAATGACTTTTTTCATGTTTCTCATCCTTTACAGTAATGTTATTTTTTTGCCGCCATACAACAGTTTGCCGTTTGCAGAGAGACTCTCTAACGCACGGTAAATTCCTGCACGGCTGACATTGATTTGCCTTGCTAATTCGGTAACACACACCTGATTCACGGTTTTGTTTCGGTCACAAACGCTGTTTAAATAGTGCAGAAGTTTTTCTTCTGCATTCGGCGCGGTGTACGCCTCGATTTTTTCATTGAGAAAGTATATGCGTTTTGACAAATATGCAATATATGCTTCGCAAACTGCTTGATTGCCCGCCATTAGACGGTCAATCCCCTCTTTTTCAAGAAAAACAACTTTGCAATCGGTTTTCGCCGACACGGTATTCACAAAATGTTCGGCGTCATTATACAAAAACACGGTGCCAAACTGCCCGCCGCGGGAAAGCACGCTCACGGTAAGATAATCCTTTACAACGCGCGCTTCGCCCCGTAAAATTACGCCGATGCACTTTTTTGTACTCTCGCGGGAATACAGCACCTCGTCTTTTTGAAACGCTTTGACCGTTGCCGCTGTGGACAGCAGTTGTTCTAAAGCGAAACAGTCCGCCGCGGAGAAAATATCGGTTTGCAGTAAGACCTGCAAACAAAGCTTCTTTTCCGATTCGGTCAAAACACCGCCTCCAAAAACTGTCTCATATGATACACTATTGGGAGTATATCACGAAGCAACCCGTTCGTCAACGCTTTTTTGGGAATTTTAAGCACATTTTTAAAAACGCACTTTTCGGAATTGTGTTTTCAATAGAAACAGGATATGATTAAATATATAAATGAGAATTTGACAAACTGATTCGTTTGACTTAATTCGATTTATCTTTTAAATGTGAGTAAGCGCCAAGGCATCCGTGACAAATAAAATCATGGGTGCCTTGTGTTTTTAACGGTAAAAACTTCCTGCTATATATCTTTTTTATGCAAATAGTTGACCGGTCAACTATTAACAGCAAGAAGGTAAGGATATAACTATGGAAAGTATAACAAGAGATTTACTTAGAGTTTCAAGAAAAGCTCAAACTTGTGTAGGGGCAATTATAAAGAAATATAATTTTAGCCTGTATACTTGCACTTTCATTGATTGCCGGAAACTTTAAGCACTTAAGCCATCTGAAAACGCAGAAAGGAAATTCTCAAGAAAATTGAAATTAACATCTCTACAACTTTCAGTTTGTCTACAAGAACCATAACCGCGCGGGCACTACGCGCCCCTGCCACAACACTTTTATTGTGTGGAAATGCACGGGTGATAAATGCCCCCCCTACGGGTTGGTGTGTTAAATTTACTTTGAATAAAATACGTGGTCGAGCACAGAGAGGGTTTCACGCATAGGGACAGGTGATTCCCCTATTAGGGGAAATCTAAAAGGGTGACATTTTCGGAGAAAATCCACGCCTGTCCGCGAAGTACATCAAAATTGCGGGTGGTCACAGGGATCCACCCCTACGCACGAATTTCGGTTTATATTCGTTGAAAGCTCAATGCCCCCCTACTTGTGAAAAGGGCGTTAAAATTGAAAAAAATAACAAAATGTTCACAAAGAACGGGTTGTTTTTTCATTTTGTGTTTGTTACAATATTATCAAAGTTGCGAATCCTATTCGCACAAAAAGGAGTGTATTTAAAATGGCAAACAGATTTGTTCTCAACGAAACTTCCTACCACGGCAAAGGCGCCATTCAAAGCATCGCAGACGAAGCAATCGCCCGCGGCTTTAAAAAGGCGTTTGTTTGCTCCGATCCCGATTTGCTCAAATTCGGCGTAACACAGAAAGTTACCGATATTTTGGACGCAAAAGGCTTGGATTATCAAGTTTATTCGGATATTAAAGCAAACCCGACCATCGAAAACTGCCAGCACGGTGTAGATGAATTTAAAGCATCGGGCGCGGATTATTTAATCGCTATCGGCGGTGGCAGTTCGATGGATACCGCAAAAGCCATCGGTATTGTGGTTGCAAACCCCGAATTCTATGACATCAGAAGTTTGGAAGGCGTTGCACCGACCAAAAACAAATGCGTACCGATTATTGCCGTTCCCACCACAGCAGGTACTGCGGCAGAAGTTACCATTAACTACGTTATCACTGACGCAGAGAAAAACCGCAAAATGGTTTGCGTAGACGTGCATGACATTCCCGTGGTTGCTGTTGTTGACCCCGATATGATGTCTTCTATGCCCAAAGGCCTTACCGCCGCAACCGGCATGGATGCACTCACCCACGCAATTGAAGGGTACATCACCGCAGGTGCTTGGGAACTTTCGGATATGTTCCACCTGAAAGCGATTGAAATTATTGCAAAATCTTTGCGCGGCGCGGTTGCAAACACCGCAGAAGGCAGAGAAGGTATGGCACTCGGTCAGTATGTTGCCGGTATGGGATTTTCGAATGTCGGTCTTGGTATTGTGCACTCCATGGCGCACCCGCTCGGCGCGCTGTATGACACCCCGCACGGTGTTGCAAACGCAATCATCTTGCCGACCGTTATGGAATATAACGCACCTGCAACCGGCGAAAAATACAGAGATATTGCGAAAGCCATGGGCGTGGAAGGCGTTGACGCGATGTCTTTGGAAGATGCGCGCAAAGCCGCTGTTGACGCTGTAAAACAGTTGTCGAAAGATGTTGGCATCCCCGCAGACTTGAAAGAGATTGTTAAGAAAGAAGACCTTGACTTCCTTGCACAGTCCGCTTATGATGACGCTTGCCGCCCCGGCAACCCGAGAGAAACCAGCGTTGCGGAAATCAAAGCGCTGTATGAATCGCTTCTGTAAGCAATACAAAACATAAGAATGCCGCCTGCAATGCTTTCATTTGCATTGCAGGCGGTTTTCTGTTTGTAAGGTCACACAGTTTGGTAAAACAGCCCGTGGCGTGTGCAACACCAAAGCAATGTACCGTGCGAGAATATGGGCAGACGCGTTTGCAAATCCCATTCGGGATACTGCTTGCAAAGTACTACGGTATCACCTGTCAAAAAAGCAACAAACGAAATATAATGCGACTTTTGCATTTCGTGCGCACAGGAAATGCAGTATTCATTTTCGATAATCTCTGCATTGAGTTTGTCTTGTGTTTCCGCCTTTTGCGCTTGCAGGGCGTTCAACTTCTTTCCGCAGCAGGGAACAGAGGTATCCGACACAGATGCAATCAAATTCCCGCAGACAGGGCATACATAAAACTGCATTTTTCGCATATTGCCAATGACCGGTTGGTTCGGACCCAAAGTCCCCGTGAGCAGTTTTTCCAAATCCACCCCGTACACGGCGGAAAGTTCTGCAAGCAAAGCAATATCAGGCGTTCCCCTACCGCGTTCTCATTTAGAAACCGTTTTGTCGGTAATGTGCAATTTTTCTGCCAACTGCGCCTGTGTAAGATGTTCTTCTTTGCGCAATCGGTAAATCAAACCGCCGATTTTTTCCGCATTCATCCTCATTTTCTCCTTTTCCGTTCGGATTATGCTTGATTTCAGTATACGGCAAATTTACATTTGCGCAATCCACGCTGCGTAGAGTTTCTGTGCGCCTTGCAAGCTTTTTCGTGATGTGGTAAACTGTTAACAGAGAAAATCATGAAAATGAGGAAACAGAAATGAAAAAAAGACAATACAACCGCCGATGGAATTGTGGTATAAATCCCCTGCGCCCGACTCCGATTTCGGTTGGGAGCATTACGGTCTGCCGCTCGGCAACGGGTATCTCGGTGCGGTTGTATTCGGCGGCATAGAAAAAGAACTATCCAAATTACCGAAAACAGTTTGTGCAATCCGTTTCGAGCCGGATTAAACAACTTTGCGGAAACCTACATTGCGTTTCCGCATAAGTCGGTGAAAAACTATCGCCGCAGCCTGTCTTGAGACACGGCAACCGCTACCGTGCAATATACCGCAGACGGCGTGCAGTACAAACGCACTTATTTTGCAAGCTATCCTGACAAAGTGCTGGTCAAGCATTTTGCCGCGGATAGAAAAAATGCGGTTTCTTTTACGCTTATGCCCGAAATCCCCTATTGTGCAGATTACTGCGTGCATCCCGAAGACGGTATGGATAAGCACGGAGAAATAACGGTCACAGACGATTGTGTAATTCTTTCGGGTATGATGGAATATTACGGCGTTCGTTTTTGCGGCATCTACCGTATATGTTCATTTGGTGGCGAAGTCATACCCACAAAACGCGGCATACAGGTAAAAAACGCCGACTGTGTAACCGTACTTTTGGGTGTTGGGACAAATTACCATATGACCGAAGATGTGTTTTTTAAGCCTGACAATGAGAAATTAGACCGTGCAGAAAGCCCATATGATAAGGCACAAAAAATTCTCAACGAAGCCACTGAAAAAGACTATGATTTGCTGATACAGCGCCATCTTGATGACCATACCGCATTTTTCCGACGCGTATCTCTTGACCTTTGCGAACCGCAACCAAATTTGCCGACCGATATACTTTTAAAGCGATACGCCTTCGAAAAAAGCCGTTATTTGGAAACGCTATATTTTCAATTTGGCAGATATTTGCTGATTGCATCGTCACGAAAGGGTTGCCTACCGCCGAATTTGCAAGGAATTTGGAATGTGCATAACCAAGTGCCGTGGAGTACAGGTTATTGGCACAACATCAACCAACAAATGAACTACTGGCGGTTTTCAGCACAAATCTTGCAGATTTATTTGTGTCTTATGCGGATTTTAACGAAACTTTTCGCAAAGCCGCCGCACAGAAAGCAGACGAGTATTTGGAAAAAACCGATAATCCGTTCCGTGCGCCGTCGGGAAGCGGAGAAAACGGGTGGACGCTCGGCACGGGGGTGTGGCCCTATGCCTTAGAGGGCGTAAACGAATCTGGCCATTCCGGCATGGGAACAGGTGCGTTTACAGCGATTTTGTTTTGGGAGTATTATGCGTTTACGCAAGACCGCAAAATCCTTGAAAAGCACACCTACCCCGCCCTTTCGGGTATGGCGAAAATTCTGTCCAAAATACTTATTGAAAAGGACGGTAAGTTGCTTGCGAGTCCATCTGCCTCACCTGAACAAAAAAAGGACGGCAAATACTATCAAACCGTCGGTTGTGCTTTTGACCAACAAATGATTTATGAAAACACAAAGTACACTTTACAAGCGGCTGAGTTGCTATAAAAAGATGAACCGATTGTAAACTTGCTGAGAGAGCAAATTGGCAAACTCGACCCCGTACAAATCGGCGCTTCGGGGCAGATTAAGGAATACCGTGAAGAATCCAAATACGGCGAAATCGGCGAAAAGCACCATCGACACATTTCGCAATTAGTCGGCCTATATCCGGGCACTTCGATTACACGGTAAACACCCGACAGAATGCGTGCGGCGATAAAAACCTTGAAACTGCACGGCGACCGTTCCACAGGTTTGGCAATGGCGCACCGCTTAAATGCGTGGGCACGCACGGGCGACGGTGCCCACACCTACAAACTGTTCAAAATGTTGTTAAGAAAAGGTACAATGCAAAATCTTTGGGACACACACCCGCCGTTTCAAATAGACGGGAATTTCGGCGGAACCGCAGGTGTTGCCGAAATGCTTTTGCAAAGTCAAGAAGGGTTTATTCGCCCCCTTCCCGCTTTGCCGAACGCGTGGAAAAACGGTTCTTATCACGGTCTTTGCGCCCGTGGCGGATTTCAAATTGATGCACAATGGGCAAACCACAATTTGCGCACTTTAACCGTAAAAGCGACTGTGCATGGCGAATGTAAAATCGCCTTACCGACGCTTGATAATGTCCGATTACTATGTGAAGATGCACCGGTTGAATTTCATAGAGAACAAAATAACATTCTTGCTTTTCAAGCAAAAGCAGGAAAATGCTACACAATTTCTTTTAACTAAAAAACACTTGAAACCGTTGATTGCGATAACCCCTTAAGGTAGACACTTGAAAAAGTAAAAGTTTCAAGACTACTTTAAGGGGATTCTTTCAAATTTCTTTTTTCGGATAGGAAGTATTTTTCGTGATATTTCAACTTTGTCAACGCGCTATTTTTCAAAAGAAAAAGTGACATTACACCTTTTCAGATAACGAAAACTGCCCAAGTGTCCTTTAAGACACTTGGGCAAAAACTTGCTTTTTTATGGTATTTATACTTCCTCGATTAAAATAACTTCGTTATAATCCACGCCGCGAATGGAAAGCGGAATGCCGACATACATCAGAAATGCGCCGCTTTTTTCATAAGTTTTGCCCTGCACGGTGAGTTTATACCGTTTTTCTTCGTCCAGGCCGTCGAAGCAAACGGGCATTCTCTTTTTATAAAACCGCGTTCCGTTTGCAAGCAGGAATGCGACACCTTCGGACTTGTCAGGTGAAACATATTGATTCAAGAGCACTTCGTCCTTTTCAATATCCAACAGTCTGTAAAGGTCGCCGAACTGCACAACATTGCGGATTTTCTTGTAAAGTGCAATGTTCTTTTTGCAGATTTCCAAATCTTCTTTTGTGTATTTGGAAAGATTGCCGCCAAGTCCCAACGAACCTTGCATAGCCACCGCGAAACGGAAATTGAGAGAGCAAGGCTTATTGATGCCCTGAATATCCGTCACCCATGCGCGCATGGTTTTGGTCGGTCTTAAAAGCGAATACCCTTTTTGAATGGTCATACGGTCAATGCCGTCGGTGTTGTCGCTCGTCCACGCTTGGTCAAAGTGACTAAGTGCGCCGAGGTCGCACCGACCGCCGCCGGAAGCGCAGGTTTCAAAGGCGGTTTCGGGGTGTTTGGCTTTTAATTTATCAACAATATTGTACACCGCCATGGTGTGCAAGTAGGAATACATTTTCGGATTTTGCAGATTTTCCGCACCCGTTTCGGAAAACGGACGGTTCATATCCCACTTCACATACTTGATGTTGTGATTGGAAAGCAGTTCATCCAACACCGAGAACACATATGCCTGCACATCTTCGCGCGTCATATTCAGCACAAGTTGGTTGCGAAGCTCACAGGCTTCTCTGTGCGGATAGTGGTATGCCCAATCGGGATGCGTTCTAAACAGGTCGCTGTCGGCATTCACCATTTCCGGCTCTACCCAAATGCCGAAATCCATGCCGAGTTCGTTCACCTTGTCAATCAGTTCATCCAATCCGTTCGGGAATTTCTCGCGGTTTACATACCAATCGCCAAGCCCTGCATGGTCATCTTTGCGCTGACCGAACCAACCGTCGTCCATGACGAACAGTTCCACGCCGATTTCGGCGGCGCGTTCCGCCAATGCAATTTGCTGCTTGGCATTTACGGCAAATTCGGTAGCTTCCCACGAATTATAGAGCACCGGCAACGGTTTTCCGGAAAATGTTTTCGGCAAAAGATGTTTGAGTGCAAAGGTGTTCATTTGCCTTGTCATTTCGCCGAAGCCTTGCACATAACCGCAGTAAACCGGCGGGGTATTCAGTTGTTCGCCACCGTTTAAGGTATGTGAAAAATCGAAATCATTCATACCCATTACAATTCGCGTAATGCCGTAAAGGTCTCTTGAACAACTCACTTTGAAGTTGCCGCTGTAAGCGAGCGAGGCGAAGTAAACATCCCCGATTTTTTCGTCGGCGTTTTGATACGCAATGAAATACGGCGAATTATTGTGGTTAGAAGCACCTTTCCGAGCTTCGTACACGGCGTAACCGGCTTCCAATTCCACATTGGTGAGGAGATGTTCGCCGCCCCAAGCGCCGTTTGTATTTTGGAAAGTATACGGTTTTACGGAAGGCAATGTAAACTGCGCCGAAGAAATTTTTTCAAAATCCATTCTGCTGTCGCCCGTATTTTGAACAGTCGTCCAGCGTTTGATGATGTCGCCGTCCTCAAACAGTTGATAGTGGAGCGTAAGGGCGAGCGGATAGTATTTGTCGGAAAACTTCAGAGAAAGCGTGTCGCTTGTTTTCTCAAACCCGTCATACTGCAAATTGATTTCGCGGCAGTTATCTTGGAATTGCGCCTTGATGTCGCAATCTCGGTACATGGTCTGCCCGAACGGGGTTAATTCCTGCTTATATTCATCCAACTTGGTGTTGTTGGAGTTTTCGTCGCCGGTATCATTGATAAAATAATCGGCGGTATCGCATTTTTTACCCCAATGAATATGGTGATTATACCCCGCCTTGTCAATACCGAAAACATAATGCGAATGCTCGGTTTCCAAAACGAAAATGTTGTTTTCACATACAATAATGCCCATTCATTACTCTCCTACTGCGTTTAAATCAAGCGTTGCATTATAATCGTCCAAATCATAATTGCCTGCGGAATTCTTGAGAATATTATACAAACCCGCCTTTTCCCCGTCAATGGTTTTTACGCTGATTTTTTTCAAAATCGGGTGGAAACGCTTTACAAAGCGCAAGAAAACATCACCTTTGGGTGTGCCTTCTTTAAAGGTTTAATTGCCTGCAAACACACCGCGCACAAGTTCGGCAATATAGGACTTCAACAGCATTTTCCGAATGGATTTGTCGCATTTTATCCATATCGTGACTGCCGTAAAGATATACTCTATCACCGAAAACATGAGGCTCACCGTCAGGTATATACTCATTCAGCGGAAAAAACGGATTGAATACTTGTTTTTTCATTTCATTCTCCATTAAAACTGAAACGGCATTTCATCCGGATACGGTGAGCAGCTCATTTTGAACTTCAGCGATTTTGCCGAGGTATTCCTCCGAGAGGTAGGGGTTG
>DAVZHM010000025.1:0-21993 GCA_052273845.1 Candidatus Fimenecus sp.
GACAGCACCCAGTCGGCAAGGTCATAATCGGGATGCGGCTTTTTGCCCACGCCGATTTTGATGCGCGGAAACCGGTCGCTGTTCAAATGATAAATGATGTTTTTAATCCCGTTGTGGCCGCCGTCTGTGCCTTTGCGGCGAATGCGGATTTTGCCGACGTCCAAAGAAACATCGTCAAACAGCACCACAATGCGCTCGGGCGGGATTTTGTAAAACTGTGCCGCGTCACGCACCGCCTCGCCGCTTAAATTCATATAGGTTTGCGGTTTTAGCACAAGGCAACGGTGTCCGCCGATTTCGGCATCGCCCAAAAGAGATTTGAATTTTAATTTTTTTACGGTAAAGTCGTATTTTTCGGCGAGCATATCCACGCACAAAAAGCCCGAATTGTGTCGGGTGAAGGCGTACTTTTTGACGGGATTTCCAAGCCCCACCACGAGAAATTCAGGTGCACCGCCTGACAGTCTTTGCGGATTTCTTTTGAATAACATAAATAACCTTCTGTTCGGTTGGATTTGTCAGTTTTGCTTTTCTTTTTTTCGCAGGCACCAATCGATTTTATTCACCTGCCGCGCACGCGCAATGCCCAAAGCATCGGCGGGCACATCTTCGGTAATCGTCGACCCTGCAGCGGTGTACGCGCCCTCCCCGACGGTGACGGGTGCGACCAAATTGGTATTACAGCCGATAAAAGCGTAATCTTGAATGGTGGTGCGGAATTTCGCCGTGCCCGTGTAATTCACGGTGACGGTGCCGCAGCCGAAATTGACCTTTTTGCCGACGTCGCTGTCGCCCACATAGGTAAGATGCGACACTTTTGTGCCCATATCGATATTGGAATTTTTCACTTCGACAAAGTTGCCGAGATGTACGCTTTCCGCAATAACGGAATTCGGGCGAATGTGCACAAACGGCCCGATGTTGGCATCGTTTTTCACGGTGGATTGGTAGCATTGGGTGTTGTTGAGCAAAACATTATCCCCTACCACGCTGTTTTCCACCAAGGTATTCGGCCCGATTTTGCAGTTTTTGCCGATGGCCACTTTGCCACGCAAAATGGTACCGGGCAAAATTGTGGTATCCATACCAATCACCACATCGGGCGCGATAATCACGCCGTCAAAGCAGGGAATATCCACACCCGCTTCCAAATGGCGTTCCAACTCGCGCACGCGGGCAATTTCGTTGAGCGCCTGCAACTGCGAACGGTCATTTGCGCCGAGCACAACATCTGACGAGAGTGCGTACGATGTATCCGCACGCATACCGTTTTTAAGCATCCACGAAACCGCGTCCACCAAATTGTATTCCCCGGTTTCGCGCGGGTGCAGCTGTTCGAGTGCCGCGAGCAAAGACTTTGCGCGGAACCAATACGCGCCCGAACTGATTTCATCAATACGCTTAACCTCACTGCTCGCGTCGCGTTCCTCGACAATCGCCGAAAACGCACCGTCCGAAGACGAACGGACAATTCTGCCGTAGCCGAAAGGCTTATCTACCCGTGCGGTAATCACGGTTACATCATTTTTTGCATTTCTGTGGTGCACAAGCGCGCTGCGCACGGTGCCTGCGTCCATCAACGGAGAGTCACCGTTCAAAATCAGTATATCTCCGTCGCCGCGTGCTTCGATAAACGCTTTCGCCTGCAATACGGCGTGCGCCGTACCCTGCGGCGCAGCCTGTTCATACACTTCGCAACTGCCTTCCACATACTGCGCGACCATATTTCCGCTGTCGGAAACCACCACAGCAATGTCTTGAATGCCGCTTTTTTGCGCCGCTTCAATCACCCATGAAATCATCGGCTTAAACAGCAATTTAAGCATCATATACGGGTAAGCGGATTTCATACGAACACCTGCCCCCGCCGCCAAAACAATCGCACTGCAATCTGTCATCATAAAAAGCCCTCCGTTTCTGTTTTATAGTTTAATTTTGTTTTTCCACCACTTTGTATTCATCGTATGGGTTAAAATACGGGCAGTTTTGCGTTTGAAAACTTAAAAAATTTATCATTTCGTCTTCGTCCAAATTGATTTCGCAAACATACTGCTCCAATTCATCGTCGTAATCGTAATACGCGCAAAAATCACAGCGCGATGCACTTTCTGCCATTAGACAGCACCGTCCTTTTTCAGTTCGTGATACTGTGCTTCGGCGTTTACCGCCCAAAGCGCGGTTTTATCCGAATCGTTTTCGAGTATGCAGCGCACAGCCTCAAACGATGTGAGCATAGAGTGGTCCATATTGTTGTACCGATGCTGCCCATTGCGCCCGATGCAAAACAAATTCGGATATTCGTTTAAGTATGCCCGCACCTGCGGCAAATCATCGTATGTATCAAAATATGCGGGATAGGCTTTTTTGACGCGTTCGCAATGCGCATCCAGCGCTTTCGCCTCGGAAGAAAGCACCCCGACGGTTTTTAAATCCGCAAGCGCACAATCTGCCCAGGTTTTGTCGGTGCGCACCCAATTTGCATCGCCCTCACGGCAAAAATATTCCGCGCCGATAAACACGGTATCTTTCGGATTTTCGACCATATACGGCGACCAGTTGTTGAAAATCTGCAATCTGCCGAGCCGCACCGCACGTTCCTGCACATAAATCCAACAATCGGGCGTAAGCGCGCCGTTTTTCCCTGTGATGCGCATATCCTGTTTTTTTACAAGCACACCGACGGTAACGAAATCCCGATACGGCAAGCCTGCCGCGATTTTTCGCACCGTTTCGGGCACGGTATTTTGCGGGAAAGAGGCAATTAAATCGCATAGCGGCATAGAGGAAAGCGCATAATCGCCCGCAAAAGAATTTTGCACGCCGTTTTTTGAAACGGTCAAGCCGGTGACACGCCCGTTTTCGGTTTGCACACCGCAAACGCGTGCGCCAAAGCAAATTTCGCCGCCGCGCGCGGCAAATTCTTTTGCCGCCGTCGCCCACAACTGACCGGGGCCGTATTTCGGATATTTAAACTGCTCAATAAGCGAGGTTTCCCGACTTTTTTGCTTGCCGCCGAGGGCATTTTTGAGCACCTCTTTTACCGAAACACCTTTGACGCGCTGTGCACCCCAATCCGCGGAAATTTCCGACGGGTGCCGCCCCCAAAGTTTTTCGGTATAATCCTCAAAAAACATTTGGTACAAAGGTTTTCCGAAACGGTTGATATAAAAATTTTCAAGCGTGGTTTCGTCTTTTTTGAAAAGCAGAGCGTGAAGATACCCGCACCCTGCCTGCAAAGTGCGCAATACTCCGAGATTTTGAAAAGTTTTCGGTTTTAAAGTAATTGGGTAATCAAAAAATTTGCCACCGTAAAAGATGCGCGAAACCCGTGTGCGCAAAAGCATTTCGTTTTCGCCTTCGGACGCGTTTTCCCCTTGCAACGGCAAAAGGCTTTCCCAAAACGCATTGACGCGTTGGCTTTTCGAGAAAAAGCGATGACCGCCCATATCCATACGGTTGCCGTTGACATTGACGGTTTTGGAAATTCCGCCGACGGTTTCGCTTTCTTCAAATACAGTCACGCAGAAGCGTTCGGGTGCGTTACGCAACAGTTCCAACCCCGCCGTTAAGCCCGCAGGCCCCGCGCCGATAATCAAGACCCGTTCTTTTTTTGGCGTTTCGTTACTCAATTTGCTTTTCCACTCCAAAAAATATAGTCCGAAATCAAAATTGCGCGCGTAAACGCGGCTTCCGCTCCGCCGATTTTCACAGGCGGCGCGATTAAAAAGTATTCGCCGTTTTTGGCTTCGGTTAAGTTTAAGCCTTCCAACAGCACGACATTTTCATAAAAAAACGCGCGGTGCACGGCGCCCGTGCTTTGCGGCGGTTCTACCGTTAAGCCATCGGTGCCGACCAATTTGCAACCGTAGTACGCCATTGCTTCGGCGGCGCTTTCGTGCACAAATGCACGCCCGCCGGATTTTAACAGCAAGCGTTCCACCCCGCGCGGAAAGGCGTTTTCCACCAACTCGCCCGTGATAATCCCCGGCGAAACTTCCAACACGCGGCACGGCCCCACGCAGGTTTCCAAAGGGACAGACGCAATATCCATAGCGCCGTCCAAAAAATGCAGCGGGGCGTCCATATGCGTGCCGTTGTGAAGCCCCGCATACAGCGCGTTTAAATTGTAATAATCTCCGTTTTCGAGAGCGTTTAAAGGACGCAAGTCCGGCACAGGGTCGCCCTCGTAGACCTCGGCGGTCAGCAAATCGTTGGAAATATCCAAAATTTTCATATGCGTCCTCCTTTTTATGAAAGCATTTGGGTGTGCAGGACATTCACCGTTTTAATTTTCGATGAAGTATTTTTCATACCACAAAATGAAACAGTAAACCGACCATACTTTTTTCATATTGTGCGCCGCGCCCGACTTGTGGTCTTCCAACAGTTTGAGAATATAGTCTTGGTTGAAAAATTGCTTTGCAGTATCGCTTTGGAATTTTTCTTTGACCATACCGTAAAACTCGTCACGCTTGAGCCAATCATTGAGCGGCGTTAAAAAGCCTGTTTTGCGCATTTTCGCGGTTTTTTCGGGCAGTTGTTTTGCCGCCGCGCCGCGTAATGCCAATTTCGTGGTTTCGTTGTTGACGCGGTATTTTGACGGGATTTGCAGCGCAAGTTTCAGCATTTCTCGGTCCAAAAACGGCACGCGCAATTCCAAAGAATTCGCCATACTCATACGGTCGGCTTTGACGAGAATATCCTGCACAAGCCATGTGCGAATATCCACATACTGCATTTTGGTGATGTCGTCCTCGTTTTTCACTTCGTCAAAATACGGTTTGGTGTAGTAAGACGGGTCTTTCGACTCGATTTTCACGGCGAGGAGTTTCTCGACATCGCTGTGGTTGAACACATAGTTGTTGCGAATGTAGCGTTCTTCTATGGGGTGACTGCCGCGCATCAAAAAGCGTTTGCCGTGGAAATTCGGCAGTTTGGATGCAATACGGGAAAGTCCTTTGCGCAAAGACAGAGGCAGTTTCATATACTTCTCAAAATCCAACGGTTCACGGTAATAGTGATACCCGCCGAATAACTCGTCCGCGCCCTCGCCCGAAAGCACCACTTTGACCTGCTCGCTTGCGAGATTTGCCAAGAAATACAGCGCGATTGCCGACGGATTCGGCAACGGTTCGTCCATATAGTACTGCACCATCGGCGTCACGTTAAAATATTCCTCGGCGGTGATTTTTTTGGTGTAATTGCGCACGCCCTCGGTTTTTGCAAATTCCTCGGCGGAGGAAAGTTCGGAGTATTTCTCCTCGGCGTAGCCGACAGAAAAGGTCTTAACATCGTTGCGTTTTGCCATTTCGTGCACAACATAACTCGAATCCACGCCGCTTGAAAGAAAGCACCCGACTTCGACATCGGCAATGCCGTGCGCCTTGGTGGAGTCTTTGAACGTTTCGTCAATCAGCGTTTCCCATTCCGAAAGGGATTTTTCATCGTGAATATCGTACTCGGGCGTGAAATAGCGCGCGGCGGAAAATGCGCCGTTCTGCCATTCAAAGAAACTGCCGGGTTCCATCTTATACACATTTTTGAACATTGTTTCGGTGTTCGGAATGTATTCAAAGCAAAGGTATTCGGGCAGGCGGTCGATGTTCAACTCCTTTTTGAAAAGCGGGTTGGACAAAAACGATTTAATTTCGGAACCGAACAGGAAATTGCCCTCGTTCAAATAATAGAAAAACGGTTTGATACCGAAAATATCGCGTGCGCCGAACAGTTTTTTCGCCTGTTTGTCCCAAATCACAAACGCGAACATTCCGCGCAAACGGGGGAGCAAATCTTTGCCCCACTGTTCATAGCCGTGCAAAAGCACTTCGGAGTCGGTTTCGGTTTTAAAACTGTGCCCTGCCGCAAGCAGTTCTTCGCGCAACGGCTGATAATTGTAAATCTCGCCGTTGAATATAAGCACCTTGGTGCCGTCCTCGTTTAAAATCGGCTGACTGCCGCCGTCCAAGTCGATAATGCTCAGGCGGCGAAAGCCCAAAGACACATCGCCGTCCACATAGTAATCGTCCTGGTCGGGGCCGCGGTGGACAATTCTGTCCGCCATAGCCTTGATAATTTTCTCATTTTCGGTTGTATTTTCGGTTTGGTTGACATAACCGACAAATCCGCACATAGTCTTAACCTCTCTCAGGTGAAATCTGATTATTCTGCTTCTTTTTTAAGTGCTTTGCCGCAAAGTGAAATGCTTTTGCGCGCAAGACATTCCATGGAATCTACAATATCGTGCCGCGACAAATTGAAATCCTTTTTGATGACGGAAAGTTCGGTACAGCCCAAAATGACCGCGTCACTACCCGCTTTTTTGAGTTCGCCGACAATGCGCAAAAATTCGCAAATGTCCACGCGTTCGCCCGCCTTAACCTGGTCATAAATGATGTGCATTAAGGATTTTTGGTCTTCTTCACTCGGCACGCGATAATCCAGCCCATGCTTTTTGATGATGTTTTGATATGCGCCCGAAATCACGGTGCCTTCGGTAGCCAAAATCCCCAAACATTTGAGATTCGGCACGGTTCTTTCGGCGTAACTGACCGTTTCTTCCAAAATATTGATAATCGGCACAGAAACGCTTTTTTGAATTTCATCGAAGAAATAGTGCGCCGTATTGCAGGGAATAACGATGTAATCCGCACCGTCATTTTGCAGTTTCTGCGCGTCCGCAATCATGACAGGCAGTGGATTCGGCTTGCGGTTATCCAAAATATATTCGGTGCGGTCGGGAATGGATGCGTGATTTAAAATAATCATCGCAATATGTTCCTGGTCGATTTTTGCATCGGTCATTTTGATGACCAAATCCGCGAAATAAATCGTCGCCAGCGGCCCGACGCCGCCCAAAACGCCTAAAACCTTTTCTTTCATAAAACGCCTCATTAAAAATACTTGTAGAATTTGCGGTATTGGTTCAAAAGCGCCGCGCGTGCATAGAAATTGTGTTTCAAGTTTTTGTCAGCACTGTAAAGCAAGGGATAGGAAACCTTGCCCGCTTTGAACAGAGATTTTGCCTGTGCTTTCAAATCCTTATCGGACACATATTTCATAATCACGCCTTTCGGCACAACGGTATACAAATTCACATTGTCCGCCACGGTGTATTCGGGCAGATTGTTGTAAATGTAATCGTCCACAATCCATTTCACGGTGTTAAAGCCGCTGCCCGTGACATAGAAATTGCTGCGCCCCAAGCGCACGTTGATTTCAAAGAATTTGTATTTGCCGTCGCGGCGGTCATATTTGATATCGAAGTTCGCGAAGCCGACATAGCCGATGTGCTCCAAAAATTTGGTCGCCGCCGCCACAATTTCGGGATTGACTTCGTTGATAATCGCCACGGGGTTGCCGATTGCGGTGGGGGTATGGTCTTCCAAAAGCGTTCTGCCGAGCGAAGCGAACCGCACTTTGGAATTTTGGTCGCAATAGAAGGTCAGCACGCGCATATAGGTATCGTCCCCGGGGATTTTATCCTGAATTAAAAATTTATAATCATAACTCGATTTTTCCAAATTCCCGAGCATTTCGCGCAAGTCTTGTTCATTGTCAAAACTGAACACTTTCTTTTTTCCGGGGAATTTGGCGTAGTGATACATCGCGCTGTTGGCGGGTTTGGCAATCACGGGGTAGTCAAACGGCAGTTTCAAATCATTTTCTTTGCCGCATTCGTACACATAGGTTTTGGGGTAATCCAACCCCAATTCCTCGAAAATTTCGTAGAATTTATCTTTCAAAACAATTTTGTTGAGCAAGTCCTCATCAATATAGGGCACGATGTAATAGGGCTTCAAAATCTCCTTGCTTTCAATCAGCGCGCGGACATACCAATCTCCGCATCCCAAAACAATCAGTTTCTTTTTGCCCTCGAACTCTTTGCCGACTTCCAAAAGGCGCTCGACCAAAACCTCTTTCTTTTCGAGCCCCTCGAACACGCGGTTTTCAATAATATCGGAATTGGCAATGTAGCCGCCCTCGGACATACTCAGCACCAAAGACTTAATATGGTATTCCTCGTGGAAACTGCGCGCCAAGGAATAGGCGGTAATGTCCGCACCCAAAATTACGGGTAAAAATTCTCGTTCTTCAAATTGCATTTTAACAACCTTCTTTGTGAAAAATCCCGCCGCCGCACTTTTTTCGTACAGCGCGCAAGGGTATACTTACAGAGATAGTATTTATCTTATTATTATAAGTTATTACCCAATATATGTCAATGCAAAACCGCGCGTCCGACGAAAAAACGAGGCAAAAAACAGCACAAAATAAAACCGTATTTCAGACGAAATTGTCGATGACAAAGAAATGTTTCTATATGCGTGTAATCCATACTGTCACCGCGCGGAATTTATAGTTATTGACAAAAAAACTACACTTATACCGTTTTTTTTGATAATTATACCCATTTTCTTGACAAAGATCGCCTCCCTCCCTTATACTGAAATTAAAAAGCGGGAGGTGTATCCGATGGGTTGTAATTAAAGTGTTTCTGCGGGTATTAAGAATATGAACGGCATAAAGAATGTGAAAGGAGTTATTTATGAGAACCCGAATTTTTAAAAGTCTTATTTCATTTTTTCTCACCACCGTTTTTATCACAGGCGGCCTCCCTCTGACAGCATTTGCGATTGACCGCAACGAAATGCATACTTTTGCCGACGAAAACGGCGAAACAATCGAATATTATATTGATGAGTCCGGAAATCCGTACCGCATGCAAAACAATGAAAAAATCTATTTAATGTTACCTATAAACTCTAATAGGGCAACCGGAGGTTTCATATGAAAACGAAAAAAATTCTTTTTGCAATCGGTTTCTCTGTCATTCAAATTGTATTGCTGCTGTTTTGGGTCATCGTTCTGATTGAAACAATATGTCCCGTTTATAAATGGCCCGCCGCCTTGGGGCTGGTTCCGCAAAACATCACCGTCTGTGCGCCCGAACGGGTGGAATCTTTCTTGACCACCTCCTCTGAAAAATGCAACAATCAAAAATTCACATATGCAAACAGCCTGATTTCATCGTGCTTCGTAACGGAATACAACCTCTCCGCGCCCCCGCAGCACAGGGTCTTACAAAATTCGCGGAACACCTTTGTCTACGAATTATATTCCGACGAGCAACCGCATATTTGGCGTGTTTCGGTTTATTTCGGCGCGGAAAATTCATTTGATATTTTTGTGGATGAAACGGCAGGTGGCACAGAATGAAAAAAAACATCCTTATCTTGAGTATCTTTTTCGCGATACAAATTCTTTGCTTGCTTTGTATTGCGCTGCCAAAGGACGAACCGGTTGTATGGGCGCAAAACGATTACGGTGAATATGAAATCAGCGCCTGCGTCTACGGAGAAGACGTCCTGCAAAAAATTCAACAAACCGTTTCGGATTATAAAACTGCACAGAGCGAAAAATATTTAACCGACAGCGAAAGGCAAATGGTATTGGTAGACCGGTCCAGAGTGCTTTGCAACGCAAACGGTATAACCGTGGTAGAATATCAAACACAGCGGCGCACCTACACTTCGTTAGCAGACGGTGTTTTCACGGGAAATGAACTGTTGGAAACCGCACAGCTTTGGATTACCGAAACCTCGAACGGCGCTTCGGTCGAAATAAGACCCGCCGATTGCGGGGCTGCCGTCTTCACCAATGAAAGAATAATCCGTGCGCAAAGAAACGCGATGTGAGGCGCAATCGGGCACGGTATGCGCTATGCGCGACGATATTCCGTCTTTTGACACACAAAAAGGGAGCGTCTTCTTTTTGAAGGTGCTCCCTTTTTTCTTTTGTAACAAATCTTATCTACTTATTAAGCGCCTGTTCGGCGGTGTAGCGCGTTTGCCCGCGAGATTTTTTCTTATACTCAATCGCTTCTTTCGGGCAACGGCAAATACACGCCATACAGTGCGTACAGCAGTCGCCCCAAACGGGCTCACCGTTTTGCAGTTTGATGTTTTGAAGCGGGCAGTTTTGCACGCATGCCCCACAACCGACGCACGCCGATGTGACGGTAAATCCTTTTGCGGACACAAACAGTTTATAAAACGCCTTGTTCACAACGCCGCTGTACAATTTATCGACAGGACGAATTTTTTGCGCCGGAAAGTCTTTATTTTCAAGGATGCACGCGGCGGCTTTTTCTATATCGGGCATGGCTTTGTCGATGATGTTTTTCGCCTGAGGCAGCGTAGGCGCGCGGAACATCGCAATATAGTTTTCGGGCATCACAATGCTGTATACGCCGCGAAAATGCAATCCCTTTTGCGCGCAGAGCGCTTTTGCATACTGCCCCGCATTGCCGGTTTCACTGCCGCAGGTCATTACAAAATAGGCGTCGCGGTTTCCTGAAAAATCGTTTTCTTCCATCCATTTTTCCACCACGCGCGGCAAGCGCCACGCATAAGTCGGGGTGACGAACACAAACGGCGTTTCGGAAACATAACAGCCGCCGTTTTGTGCGCCGCTGCGCCGGATGAAATCATTCAAGGAAATCGGCGTTTGTTCTAATGCTTTCCCCAAGGTTTCGGCAACCAATTTGCTGTTGCCCGTGCCGGAAAAATAAAAAATCATCGTGCAACTCCTTAAGATTCGTGCGCAAGGGGTGCGTACTGCACACCTTCGTTCCGAAAGTCTGCAAAAACAACGCATAAAAAGGAACTTAAATAAATTCTCTGCCCATCAAAACGCCCATCACGCTCGACATCATCAAGCCGTGTGTCCAGCCGCTTGAATCGCCCAGGCAATGCAACCCTTTGATGTTCGTATTGAACTTTTCGTCCATTTTCACGCGGTTGGAATAGAATTTGATTTCGGGGCCGTACAAAAGGGTTTCGCCGCTTGCAAAGCCCGGCACGACTTTATCGACCGCTTCGATAAACTTGATAATGTTCATCAAAGTGCGGTACGGCATTGCCGCGGTGAGGTCGCCCGCAATCGCATCGGGAAGCGTCGGGCGGACGTTACTGCGTGCAAGTTCCTGCGGCCAAGTGCGTTTGCCCGCCAAAATATCGCCGTAACGCTGCACCAAAATGTGCCCGTCTGCCAACATATTGACGAGCTCGCCGACCTTTTTCGCATACGGAATCGGTTCATCGAACGGCGCACGGAAATTGTGGCTGCACAAAATGGCGAGGTTGGTGTTGTCGCTCTTTGTATTCTTATAACTGTGGCCGTTGACCACCGCCAACGAGTTGTTATCGTAATTTTCCTGGCTGACAAAGCCGCCGGGATTTTGGCAGAAGGTACGCACCTTATTGGCGAACGGTTCGGGATAGCCAATGAGTTTGGACTCATACAGCACTTTGTTGACTTCGTCCATAACCTCGTTGCGCACCTCAACGCGCACGCCGATGTCCACGGTGCCGGGCAAATGGTCGATGCCGTGCTTTTTGCACATTTCTTCGAGCCAGTCTGCGCCCTTTCTGCCTGTGGCAATAACCACGGTGTCGGCATATTCGGTGCGTTCGTCCGTAGAACCGCAGGGACGCAAAATCGCACCCTTTGCAGCGCCATCTTCCACAATCAAATCCACACATTCGGTTTTAAAGTGAATGGTCACGCCGTGTTCGAGCAAATAACTTTCGATTTTCCCGTACAGTTGCTGTGCCATTTCCGTGCCGAGGTGGCGAATCGGGCAATCTACGAGTTTCAAGCCTGCCTGAATGGCGCGCAGACGAATGCGCTTGACTTCCTCGGGGTGCTCTACGCCCTCAACGCGTGGGTCTGCGCCGAAATCCAAATAGATTTTGTCGGTATATTCAATCATTTTCTGCGCATAATCCGCACCGATTAAATCGGGCAAATTTCCGCCGACTTCATAGCAAAGTGACAGTTTTCCGTCCGAAAACGCGCCTGCGCCCGAAAAACCGGTAGTGATATTGCAGTCGGGCTTGCAGTTGACACAATGCCCCGTTTGCGCTTTGGGGCAATGCCGTTTTTCCACAGGCAAGCCTTTTTCAACAATCGTAATTTTTTTCTGAGAGCCGTTTTTGAGCATCTCCAACGCGGTAAAAATGCCCGAAGGGCCCGCGCCGATAATCAAAACATCTTGTTTCATTTGTGTTCTTCCTTTGCATTTCGGCGGTGCACGCAAAAAAGCCGCAAACGGAAAGCGTTTTCCGCAGGCGGCAGTTGTTTGGCGTACGAAGCCAAAAAATTTTTAACTGCAAACCATATTATCATTTTTCCGCAAAGTTGTCAACCGCCGCGTGAAACGCGGGGTAAATCGCACGCGTGGCGTGACCAAATCGTTGGTTTACTTTGTGCGAATTTTTTACACACCCTCTCGAACCCTAATTCGAGCGCATAGGGACGATTCACGAATCGCCCAAAAAAACAGGTGAAATCTACGGCGGGAGCAAGCCCACGCCCTGCGCATATTTTTCAATCCGCGCGTAGGGGAAGCACCCACCCCTACGCGTGCAACACACAGTACACAAAAATTCGGAGGTCACAATATGACCCCCGAAAATCAAATTCGATTACCCTTTCTGCACATCGAACCAAAACGCCACGCCGTCGGGGTGATTTTCGACCCCGTACGCCATTTGATGTAATTTCTGAATTTCGCTGACGATGGAAAGTCCCAGTCCGAACCGTCCCTCTTTGCGCGAATGGGATTTGTCGGCGCGGTAAAAACTGTCCCAAATTTTGCCGATGTCCTCTTCCCCTATCGGCGCGCCCGTATTGAACACCGTCACGCGCCAAACCGTTTCCCGTTCCTCGGCGGAAAGGGCAATGCGTTTTTCCCCCGCGGCGTGCGCACAGGCATTGGAAATATAATTGTTCAAAACCATTTGGATTTTCACGCAGTCGCCAACACACATACAAGGCGCAGGCACCGTAGATTGAAATGCAATGCCCGCTTCGCTGAATTTCAGCGCATTGGCGCGCGCGTAATCGTCGGCAAGTGCGCAAAAATCAAATGGTTCGGGACGAATTTGCATACTGCCCGACTCATACTGTGACAATTCCAACAGTTGCAGCACCAAATTGTTCATTTTTTCGGATTCGGACACAATGATATTACAGTATTCCTCTGCTTTTTCGCCGTTGCCGCCCGCATACAAAAGTTTCGCGCCCTCGGCATACCCTTGCACAATCGAAATCGGCGTTTTCAGCTCATGGGAAACATTGGAAATGAAGTCCTTGCGCATTTTGTCGATTCTCTGCTCGTGTTCAATGTCACTTTGCAGTTTGCGGTTTTTCTCGCTCAAATCCTCCAAAGTTTCCTCAAGGGAAGCGGACAGTTGATTGATACTGCCTGCAAGTTCGCCGATTTCATCGCGCGTTTTTGGGGTGCATTTGCGCGAAAAATCGGTTTCGGCAATGCCTTTGGTCACGTTGCGCATTTCAATTAGCGGCTTCGTAAATTTCTTAGAATAGAAATACACGGCGAACAGCGCCCCCAAAAGCGCGGTGATACTCGTTAGCGTGGTCACGGTGATGGCGGCGTTCGCGTTATCGTCAATATTGCTTTTGCGGCTGTACATTTCCAACGTGCCGCCGAAAGACATCGGGCGCACATACACAATGTATTTTACATTCTGCCGTTCAAACAACTGCGTTTCAAAATAAGAGCCGTCCTCAAATTCGCGGCGGTCACTCATGGTCACCTTGCCGCCCGACGCCATAATCTGCTCTTTGCCGTGATACAACGGCTCGCCGTTTTGCGTATACAAGTCAATGCTCAAGCCGTTGCTTTTCTCCAAGGCGGCAAGTTTCATCGGCAAATCGGCGCTTTGGAGATTCATTTGGTCAATGGAATTGGCAATTTCGCGCATATTGCGGCGCGTATTGTATGTGTAAATCGCAGGCAAATACCAACGGTTTAACCCCAAAAGCACCAAAACGGCAAACAAAAAAATCGCACCGATTTGCAAAAACAGCCGCACGCGAATGCTTACAAATCGTTTTTCTTTCGGATTATGCATGGTCGCTCTCCTGTATTTTATAGCCGACGCCGTACACGGTTTTCAAATGCGCGTTGCCCCACGCGCCGAGTTTTACACGCAAACGCGCAACGTGGGAGTCTACCGTGCGGGTATCGCCGAAATAATCAAAGCCCCAAACATCGTCAAGCAACTGCTCGCGGTTATACACCCGGCCGACATTGGAAAGCAGTTTTATCAAAATATTGTACTCTTTTAAGGTCAGCGATACTGCCGCACCGTCAATTTTGACCTCGTGGGCGTTTTTGTCCACCGTAAGACCCCAATAATCCGCCGCTTCGCTTTTTGCGGCGGGCATTTGGCGGCGCAAAAGCGCTTCGACGCGCTTGACCAGCACCACGGGACTGAACGGTTTTGTGACATATTCGTCCGCGCCCGCTTCAAACCCCGTCAGCTGGTCGAACTCCTGCCCGCGCGCCGACAAAAGGATAATCGGCACATCGGATTTTTTGCGAATTTCCCGCGTGACCTCCCAACCGTCGAGCTCGGGCATCATAATGTCCAAAATCAACAAATCCGTGTCGCTGTTTCTGCGAAACAGTTCGAGCGCGGCGGCGCCGTCGGCGGCTTCCAAGGTGTGATGCCCCGCGTTTTCCAGAAAGTCACATACCAACTGCCGAATGAGTTGTTCATCATCGGCGACGATAATTTTTGCCATACAAAACACCGTCCTTTTCTGCCATTTTAGCACAAAAGGACGGTGCGTTTCAACCGATTATTTTAAGTTCCTTGCAAAGCTTTTGGCAAGCGGCGTTTTTCCCACCGCCAAAAACAGCGGAATTCCGCCGGCGTAACAAACGACGAGCTCACCGAGCCCTACCCAAAGGGCATTGATGAGATACCCCGTTACGGTGAAGCCCTCCGGCAAAAACACCGCGATTTCCGCACCGACAATCAGCGCGTTGAAAAGCACGGGGAAGAAAAGCGACAAAATCGGCAACTTTTTCATGCGGATATTGCGCGTCAAGTACGAGCACACCGACGCGAGCAGTGTTGCCAATGTGCCGCAGACAATATCCACCATACCGAAAGGACTGCCGAGGTTGCCGAGAAAGCACCCGACGGTAAGCCCGGGGATTGCCGCAGGGGTAAAGACCGCAAGCACCGTGAGCGCTTCGGAAAACCGAAACTGCACACTGCCGTAGGCAAGATTTACAAGCCCTGCCGCGTAGGTGAGCGCCGCATACAGCGCCGCAATCACCGCGCCCTGCACGAGGAACATGGTTTTTTGCTTATTCATTTTTTTCGACTCCTTAGTTTTGGTTGGCACTGAAAGAACAGCGCCGGTCGGGATGGTTACGAACCGACCGCGCAAATGAAAAGGATTTTTGCGCAGAAGAATGGTACTGCAAAACGGCGTTTTTGTCAAGGCAAAGCGGGATTTTCCCCGAAAAAACTTGACAGCACGGAAAAACCGCTGTATACTGTTAAATCTGAAAATGATTTTCAATTTCAATTTTAGAAGGTGCGAAAATGGCATACCAAACCGCGCAAAGCCGCCGCATTTTGGCGGTGCTGGAAGAAAATAAAGAACGCCACCTCACCGCCGAAGAAGTGTATCTGCTTTTAAAAGAGCAGGGCGCGGCGGTCGGGCAAACCACGGTATACCGCCATTTGGAAAAGCTGTGCACGGAAGGGACTTTACGCAAATTCTCGGGTGCAGACGGCGGCGGGGCTTGCTTTCAACTTGCGGAAAACGGTACGGTTTGCAAAGCGCACTATCACTTAAAATGCACCGCGTGCGGCGCACTTTTGCACGCGGAATGCGATTTTTTGGACGAACTTTCCGCCCACATTCGCGCCGACCACGGATTCATCATTGACGGCAGCCGCACCGTACTTTACGGCTTGTGTGCCGCCTGTGCCGAAAAGGAGAAACAGTACTGATGCCGATACAACTTTTACATATGCACGCAGAAACCGGCGGTACTTTGGATATTTGGGAAATCCTTGCGGATACGCTTTTGGACGCGCTGAAAACCTTGCCGTTTTTGTTTATTGCATTTTGCATTATAGAACTTTTGGAACACCACACAGGGGAAAAACTCAACCGCTTTTTTGCGCGTTCGGGCAAGGGCGGTCCCTTACTCGGCGCGGCGCTCGGCTGCGTGCCGCAATGCGGCTTTTCGGTACTCTGTGCCAATTTATACGCAGGAGGGGTCATTACGCTCGGCACGCTGATTGCCGTGTTCCTTTCGACCTCGGACGAAGCCGTGCTGTTACTCGCCGCAAATCCTGCCGCGGCGCCCGATATTTTAAAACTGTTGCTCGTAAAAGTCCTCATTGCCGTTGCGGCGGGCTATATTGTTGACCTTTGCACGCGCAAAAAGAAGAAAAGTGCCGATTTACAGTTGAAAGACTTGTGCGATCACGAGCATTGCGGTTGCCACGAACACGGCGGCGTTTTGCGCCCCGCCCTTTTGCACACCGCAAAGATTTTCGGATTTTTGCTGTTGTTCACTCTGCTTTTGAATTTCGCCGTGGCGCTTTTGGGACACGAACGGTTGGAAACGCTCTTGCTGACTGACTCGATTTTTCAACCGTTTTTAGCCGCCTTGTTCGGCTTCATTCCGAACTGCGCCGCCTCTGTGTTGCTGACGCAGTTATATTTGGAGGGCGCGTTGCAATTCGGCGCGGTCGTATCGGGGCTTTGCACAGGCGCAGGCGCGGGACTTCTTGTGTTGTTCCGCGAAAACCGCAACCCAAAAGACAATTTGAAAATTCTCGGTATTTTGTATGTCGCCGCTGTGGTGCCCGGTGTGATTTTGCAAATTGCGGGCATATAAATCGGCTTGCGTACCCGAAAAAAATTTTTGCTTTTTTAATTTTTGATAAAAAGACTTGACAAATCCGAAAATCTGTGTTCTAATGTGCTAAACTGTTGAAACGGAAGTAAAACTGCATTACGAATTCCAAGCGAGTGGGCGGCGGTGCGAGGCCCGCAATTACGAAGCAGAAAAATGGTCCGTTGAGGGTGCATTGAAAAGATGCAACGGCTCTTTCCCGTTACAGAAAGAGGAATATGTTTGTATTCCGTTTAAGGTGGGCGGCGTTTGTCCGTCAATCAAGGTGGTACCGCAGGTTTAAAATTTCAACCTGTCCTTGTTTTTTGCAAGGGCAGGTTTTTTGTTTTTGATTTTCCATTTTGCTAAAAAGGAGTGATTTGGTTTGCTGCACACAAGAGCATCGGGCGTTTTAACGGCGCTTTCCTCTTTGCCGTCACGCTACGGCATCGGCGTTTGCGGAGAAGAAACCAAACGCTTTATTTTAAAAATTAAGGAAATGGGATTTTCGTATTGGCAGGTGCTCCCGCTCGTCCCCCCCGACGGCTACGGTTCGCCGTATGCTTCCGAAGCCGCATTTGCCGTATCGCCCCTTTACATTTGCCCCGACGCACTTCTTAAAATGGGCTTGATTTCCGAAGAAACTCTCGAGCGCAACGTCTATTACGGCTCGCCGTACACGGCGGACTACGAATTTGCCGCCAACGCGCGGAAAGAATTGTTGCGTGCGGCGTTTTCCAATATAAACGACGATTTGCGTGTGCAAATTCGCGCCTTTATTGCAGAGAACCGATGGTGTGCGGGTTATGCGCTGTACGCCGCATTCAAAGAGCAATTCGGCGGCAAACCGTGGTACACGTGGGACGAACCGTACCGTCTGTATGAAACGGCATTGCCGCACGAAACGGAAGTTGCCGACTTGCGGGATTTTTACTGCTTCGAGCAATATATCGCCTACACCCAGTGGCACGAAATCAAACAATTCGCCAACGAGCACGGCGTAAAAATTCTCGGCGATATGCCGATTTATGTTTCGTTTGACAGCGCCGATGTCTGGCAAAATCAGCATCTGTTTGAAATTGACCGAAACACTTCGCTTTGCAAACGCGTTTCGGGTGTTCCGCCCGATTATTTTTCCGAGGACGGGCAGTTGTGGGGCAATCCGCTTTACGACTGGGTGACAATGGAAAAGGACAACTACCGATGGTGGTGTGACCGTATCGAAAACGCACGAAAACTTTACGATACCGTGCGCATTGACCATTTCCGCGCGTTCGCTTCGTATTGGGCAGTTCCCGCCGAAAGCAAAACCGCCAAAACCGGTGTGTGGGAAAAAGGCCCCGGTATGAAACTCTTTCAGGCGATTTCCGATACATTCGGCGAAGTCCCGATTGTTGCCGAGGATTTGGGCACGTTCGGTGAAGATGTCATTCGATTATTGGAGGACACCGAATTTCCCGGCATGCGCGTCATTCAATTCGGCTTTTCGCCCGATTGCGACAGCACGCATCTGCCGCACAATTACCCGCAAAACTGCGTAGCCTATGTCGGCACGCACGACAACACCACTTTACTTGCGTGGTTGTGGGAAGCCAACGAGCGTGACCGCCGTTTTGCATTGGATTACTGCGGATTTGACGGCGACAACTGGGGCGAGGGCGGTTTTCACAGCCCTGCCTGCCGAAAAATTATTGAAACGGTTTGGAAAAGCAGCGCAAGACTCGCGGTGATTTCCTACCAAGACCTTTGCGGATTCGGTTCGGATGCGCGTATGAATGTGCCGGGCAGAGCCTTGGGCAACTGGCAATTCCGCACCACCGAAGAAATGATCGGACAAATCGATACCGCATATTATCAAAAAATCAACTACATATTCAAACGATAAAAGGAGAGATTTCCAATGAAAAAAATACCGCACAGATTATATTTGACCGAAGACCAAATGCCCAAACAATGGTATAACCTGCGGGCGGATATGAAAGAACTGCCCGACCCGATAATTAACCCCGCTACGGGCAAGCCCGCTGTGGAATCGGATTTGTACCCCGTATTCTGCAAGGAATTGGCGCATCAGGAAATGGACAACACCACCCGTTATATTGACATTCCCGAAGAAATTCAGGAAATGTATAAAATTTACCGTCCGTCGCCGCTGATTCGTGCATACAATCTCGAAAAAGCGCTCGGCACCCCCGCAAAAATCTATTATAAATTCGAGGGCAACAACACCTCGGGCAGCCACAAACTCAATTCCGCGATTGCGCAGGCCTATTACGCAAAAGAGCAAGGCTTGACCTCGCTGACCACCGAAACCGGTGCAGGACAATGGGGCACAGCGCTTTCCGAAGCGTGCGCCTACTTCCATTTGCCGCTGACGGTATATATGGTGAAATGCTCCTATGAGCAAAAACCGTTCCGTCAGGCGATTATTCGCACCTTCGGCGCGGACATCGTTCCGAGTCCCTCGAACACCACCGAAGCAGGCCGCAAAATTCTTGCCGCCGACCCCGGCAACACAGGTTCCCTCGGTACGGCGATTTCCGAAGCCGTGGAAAAAGCCGTTACCACAGACGGTTGCCGTTATGTGCTCGGTTCGGTGCTCAATCAGGTGCTTTTGCATCAATCCATTATCGGTTTGGAAAGCAAAACCGCTATGGAAATGCTCGATGAATACCCCGACATCGTTATCGGCTGTGCCGGCGGCGGCTCAAACCTCGGCGGTTTGATTGCGCCCTTTATGCAGGACAAACTCACCGGCAAGGCAAATCCGCGCATTATTGCAGTAGAACCCGCTTCCTGCCCGTCCTTAACGCGTGGCAAATATGCGTATGACTTCTGCGACACAGGCAAAATCACCCCGATGGCGAAAATGTATACCCTCGGCTGTGAATTCAAGCCCTCGCCCAACCACGCAGGCGGACTTCGCTACCACGGTATGTCCCCCATTCTTTCCAAGTTGTATCATGACGGCTATATGGAAGCGGTTTCCGTGGAGCAGACCAAGGTATTTGAAGCGGCAACGCTGTTCTCGAAAGTGGAGACCATTCTCCCTGCGCCCGAAAGCGCACACGCCATTCGCGCCGCGATTGACGAAGCGCTCAAATGCAAGGAAACAGGCGAAGAAAAGACCATTTTGTTCGGTCTTACGGGCACAGGCTATTTCGATATGACCGCTTACACCTCATATATCGAAGGCAAAATGAGCGACTACATTCCGACCGACGAAGATTTGCAAGTCGGTTTCGACAAACTCCCGAAAATCCCCGGCATTCAGGAATAATTCGGAGCACAAAAAGCAAGGACACCGAGCAATATACTCGGTGTCCTTATTTTTTATGTTGTATTTAGCCGTTCTTTTTTAATTTCCCTTTTACCAAATTGAGTACAAGCTGTAAGTTTTCCATAATAAACTGTTCTTTCTGCAACAGCAATAACGCGCCGTATACGCCAAAGAACAAGACCGCGCTGACCGCGAGCATCCAAAAATTGGAAGAAATCGGCAAGTAGCGCACAGAAAGCGCCCCTGTCAGCGTTGCGGCAAGCAAACTTACCAAAATCGGACGGTATTTTACACCACGCGCCACTTTGAGCGCCGTTGAACGCAGGAAACACAATTGCACAACCAAAACCACAAATTCCGCAATTAAGGTTGCCGCCGCCGCACCCGCCGCGCCCCATTTCGGAATGAACAGCCAGTTTAATCCGAAATCGACTACGGCACCGCAAATCACCGACACCATTACCGCCTTTTCACGCCCCAAAGGCACCAGAATTTGGTTACCGGTCATCCCGCTGATGCCAATCAGGAATACGGTCGGCATCAACAACTGCATGGGCAGCGTCGCCCCTTCGTATTCCGCACCCGAAAACAGCAAAATTGAAGTTTTTGCGAAAAACAGGAAATACACCGTCAGCGGCAGGGTAATCAGCAGCAGGAAATTGAGCACTTTGGAAAGGGTTTCAAAAAATTTATCGGACTCCTCGTTGCTGACATACCGCGACAGCCGCGGCAAAAGTACCGTGCCCAAGGAAGAAACCACGCTGCAAAGCAGATTTTTCACCTTGACCGACGCACTGTAAAGACCGGTTTGTGTATCATCAGTCATAAAACCGAGCATAACGGTATCCAAATTGGTATATACGCTTATTGCAACCGAAGTGGCAAAGAAAACAAAAATCGGCTTTAAATGCTGTGAAAAATGATAATTGCCCAACGGTTTTAAAATAATCAACTTGCGCAGATTGATGAAATTCCAAAGGTTTGAACCGCCCGAAGCAACCATAGCGATAGCACCGTAAATCACATAGTCGGACGGATTGTGCACGAAAATGAACATCAAAATGATGGACAGCAGTTTACAGAGAATGTTGCGCACCGTGATGTAGGAATACTGCTCGAGCGCGGAATACAGCCACGTCACGCCCAAGGTGTTCAAAATAATGGAAACGCTGTTGATGATGAGCAAGGTTTTGTCGGCTTGAAAGCGTTCCACGAAAAACAGCGAAGCAAAAAAAGCGGCATAAGTGATTGCGGAAGTGCCAAGGTTAATAATAATCAATTCCTGCGCTGTGCGGGAAAGTTTGATTTTATCGTCACGCACGCGTGCACACGCCCGAATGCCGTAATTCGGAATGCCGAGCGCCGCAAACATCGCAAAATATGTAAGCACAGAGGTTGCAAACGAAACTTTGCCGTACCCCGCAACAGACAGCACGCGAGAAGCATACGGGAAGGTTATCATCGGGAAAATGATGGACGATACCGTCAAAATCGCGTTCATTATGAAATTGAACTGCACAGACCGGATTTTCGGTGCTTTTTGTTCTTTTTCTTTCATCAAAAAACTCCTAACGGAAATTACGATTTGCCTTTTATTGCGTCCCAATACGCTTTGGCGGCTTGCTCGGTTCGATTTTCGCCGAACTGATAATACTGCCTGCCCAAAAGCGCGTCAGGCAAATATTGTTGCTCTACCCAACGGTTCGGATACTCGTGCGGGTATTTGTAAAACTGCCCTTTGTTTTTGACATCGTCACCGTCATAATGCATATTTTGCAAACAGCGCGGTATGCGCCCGTAATTGCCCTTTTGCACATCCGCACACGCCGCAAAAATCGCATCGTGCGCCGTGTTGGATTTCGGCGAGGTGGCAACCAGCACCACCGCGTCGGCAAGCGGGATTTTCGCTTCGGGAAGCCCCACGCTGAGTGCAATATCACACGCGGCTTTGACAACCGGGATTATTTGCGGA
>DAVZHM010000026.1:0-21960 GCA_052273845.1 Candidatus Fimenecus sp.
TAACACATGGTTTTCCATTCGTCACTTCTTTTTTATTTGCTACTGTAACACATCTATTGTAATCCTACACATTTTGCGACAGGCTTTTTTTATATTCTTATTGCTTTATCCGCGGTTTTGGTTTATAATTTATTGATTGATTTTTTATGATTTGAAGGACGAACCACTATGAAAAAAATGCAAAAGATTATGCCGCTTTGGGGCCCGTATTCCAAGAAGTACAGCGGGATTTCCCGCATAACCGACCACGAAAGCGAACAGGGCGTTCGTTTTGATTTGGTTGTCAGCCCTGCGGTTTCCAATACCAATACCTGCCCGCCGAATGTCACCATTCCCGTGGGGGTGCATCCGTGGACTTCCGGCGCGGATTATTCGCACTATTCTTACCGTTGCGATTTGGAGTGGAAAGATAAAATCTACGCCGATGTTTCCTTTACGAAACTTACATCGGAAAGTGTTTTGGTGCGCACACGGATTGTAAATCATTCCGAATTGCCGCAGAACTGTTTGGTCAATTACTTTTCGGCGCTTGAGTTCCCGTCTAAATATAAAACAACCGTATCTCTGCCGCAAAAATGCCTTTTTAAAAAGGCGTTGGATTATGTTGCTTACCAATACCATACTCGCCGTCCGTGGGACGAGCAGGTGATGGACGCCATGCACAAAGGCGAGTTTTTTGACGATGCGTTTACCGAGCATCGGGGTTTGGGCGACCGCGACAACAACCGCTATATCTTGCAAAAATTCCCGAAATTCGGCGAAGAAGCGGGCGATAGCGTTTCGTATATTTTCAGCGGTCTTTCTGCATTTCAAAATCCTGTTTTATCCGTGCGTTATCAAACCACGGGCGAAAACGAAAGCACATTCGCTTTGAATGGCGAAAATATTTGTTTCCCTGTAACACAAAACGGTCTGAAAATTGTCAAAATCCCGTTACCGCGCGCACAGGAAGATGTTTTGGAGTTGTCTCTTGTGTCGTTCGGCACAGGCGGTATTGAATTGGACTTTTTGGCAGTTACGGAAGCGCAGGACGCGGACTTCATACTTTGTAAAGCAGAAAAACATCAATTTGTACCGCAAATTGAAACAGAATTAACTGCCGACGGTGCAAAAGCCGTATACCGTTATGACGGTGTAGAAAAACCGTTTGTCGTTCGCACCTTCAATGCAGATACGCGTTTTCGCAATTTCCCCACGGGCGCGTTGGAGGACAGTCCGACTTCCCGAATCACCCAACCCGATGAAAGTTTTGGAGATATGCTCGAACAGTTTTCGGGTTCATTTTCCGAAAAACACAGCGATGCAGGATTTTATCACAATACGGTGGTGCATACCATTTTTATTGCACCAAACGAATCCAAAACGGAGTATGCGGTTATTTCCTATGGGGAAACTGCGTACCAAACGGTTGACGCGTATGAAGCGGCGTACCAAAATGCTGTGAACGGCTTGGAACCGCTTGCCTATACAAAAGCAGGGGAGCAATATGCTTTTTCCAACCAACTTTTGCGTGCCGCAATGTTCCAAAACACGGTATATCCGCTGTATTTACACGGCGATTATGTGGTGCACCACACACCGGGTAAACGGTGGGATTCCTTTTACACTTGGGATTCGGGTTTTATCGGCCTCGATATGGCGCTGTTTGCGCCCGAAATTGCCGACGGCATTTTAGATATGTACTTAAGTGATAAGGATAATCCAGATTATGCGTTTTTACTGCATGGCTCTCCTGTGCCTGTACATTTGTATCAGTATTTCGAAATGCTGAATCACGCGAATGACAAAACTGCATTGTATGGTTACTATGACCGTGCGAAATTGTTCTATGACTTTTTGGCCGGCAAAATCAACGGCTCAACTACGGCGAAGTTCAAAAGCGGATTGACCACAACTTTTGACTATTTTTATAATTGCAGCGGTATGGATGACCTTCCACCGCAAAAGGCGATGTATCAAGAGGGGATTCAGCGCTTTTGCGCGCCTGCAATTTCCACTTCGCAAGTGATTCGCACGGCAAAAATGCTGAAAATCATTGCCGAACAGCTCGGCAAAGACGCAGATGCGAATACTTATCAAGCCGATATTGACCGCTTGACAGATGCTTTACAAAAATGGTCTTGGGATGAAAAGTGCGGCTATTTTTCCTATGTGATTCACGATGAGAACGGCAATCCGCTCCGACATTTCTGCACAGCGGACGGTGAGAACCTAAATAAAACGATGGATGGTATTTATCCGTTGATGGCGGGTGCCGTCACCGATGCGCAAAAGGAACGGATTTTGTCACATTTAAAGAGCGACAACGAATTGTTTACACCCGTGGGCATCAGCGCCGTTGACCGCACCGCAGGGTATTATCTTCCTAACGGCTATTGGAACGGCAATGTTTGGCTTTCCCACCAATGGTTTGTGTGGAAAACTATGCTCGATCTCGGCGAAACCGATTTCGCATACCGCATCGCTGAAACCGCGCTGAAGGCTTGGAAGCGCGAAGTAGAATATTCCTATTACACCTTTGAGATGTTTAGCATAGAAACGGGGCGCGGCGGTTGGTTCCACAACTTCGGCGGACTTTCCGCACCGATTAACCTTTGGGCGGCGGCCTATTTTACCCCCGGTACATTCCAATGCGGCTTTGACACATTTTGTGAAAAAAGCGAATTCTCACACGAAAACACCCGTTTTTGCGGTACTTTCACCAATTACGGTTCGTCCGACGCCGCTTTGTTGGTGGTGCTTGCAGAGGGGCATCCGTACTGTGTAACCGTGAACGGGGAGCCGGCGGCAGTTTCGGAACGTTTCAGCGGCATGTTGGAAATTACTTTGCCGAAGAACGGCGAGAGAGCAGATGTTCTAATTCAACTCGTATAATCTTCAATGATTTTTTGAATTTCTGCATCGCTTTCGGCAAAAATTCCGTTTTCGATTTTTATTTGTTCTTCAGGTGGGAGCGTGTCGAGATACACATCATAAATTTCCACGGGCATTGCGTATCCTCTCTCGAATAAGGCAAGTTTACCTTGGTAAGCGGAAAAGGTGTACTTCGGTGCATGGGATGTCTCGGGTTGCTGTGCAATATCCTTTGACTCTCCCGCGGAAAGGGAAAACAAGCCCGCCGCGCCCACAATACATAGGGCAATTAGGACGATACAAACGCATTTCAACAATGTTTTTCTCATAAAAACACTTCCTTTATTTTCTATTTTGCGCAGAAAAATATATTTTTATTAAAATTCGGTGAAATATGGAAATTTTTAATGCAATGCGGACAAAAATATGTTACAATATGTTTATAATCTGTAATTCTGCTTATTTTCAGTTCTTCGGAGGGCTTTTATGGCGACCAAGCGAAATCAATCCAAAAGCGTAAAGCACAGCGCACAATCTAAGCAAAAGCGAATCGCAACCACGGTTTTCCTTTGCTTGGTGCTAATTGCGTTGCTGACGGTGATGATTGTCGGCGTGTATTTTCTTGTACATGCGGTCTCCTTTGTCAACGGTGAAGCAAAGGTCAATTTGGAGGAGTATAAAGAAAATCAAGACCAAACCACAATCATTTACGCTTATGATGGAAACAATGAAGTGATTGAACTTTCTCGCTTACACGGCGAGCAAAACCGCGTTTGGGTGACCTACCGCGAAAATCCCGATGAAAGTGTTATTCCGCAAAATCTTGCTAACGCTTATATTGCGCTTGAGGACAAGCGATTTTATCAGCACGAAGGCGTGGATTGGTTCAGAACAACTTCGGCAATTATCAAAGACCGCGGAAAAACCGGCGGTTCTACATTGACACAACAGTTGATTAAGAACCTGACAGGCGAAAATAAGCGTACGTTAAACCGCAAGTTTTATGAGATTTTAACGGCACTCAACTTGGAAAAAAACGTTTCCAAAGAAACCGTTTTAGAAGCTTATATGAACACGGTTTATATGAGCCACGGCTGTTACGGTGTGCAAACCGCATCTGAAAAATATTTCGGAAAGAATGTGGAAAATCTCAATCTCGCCGAATGTGCTTCTTTGGCGGCAATTACACAGGCCCCGTCCAAATATGACCCGTTGTTGCACCCGGAAGAAAACCGCAAACGGCAAATGACTTGCCTTGACAATATGCTCGACCAAGGCAAAATTACACAAGAGGAATATGATGAAGCGGTCGCCTATGAAATGGTGTTTACCAACAGCGACAATTATGTGGAATCCGGCGACTTGACTTCTAAGAAAACACAAACCGAAAATGCGATTTGGAGTTATTATGTTGATTATGTCATTCAAAGCGTGCAAAACGATTTGATTGATCAATACGGCTATACGCGCTCGCAGGCGTCTTCGATGATTTATTCCGGCGGCTTGCGCATTTACTGTGCGGTGGATTTGCGTATTCAAGAGGCGATGGAATCGGTTTATGTCAACCGTACCTCTTTCCCCAAATACAACAAAAATATTGATGATGCACAGTCCGCAATGACCATTATGGATTACAGTGGCAGAGTAGTCGGTATGGTTGGCGGCGCAGGTGAAAAGACCGAAAACCGCGGGTTAAACCGTGCGGCAAACTCGTATCGTCAGCCCGGTTCTTCCATTAAGCCGATTTCCATTTATGCACCCGCAATCAATGAGAAATATGTGACTTGGAGTACGCGCGTTAAGAACTACGGTATTCCGAACTATTACAAAGACGGCGGCTACGGCCCTGTGAACTACGGCAATGACCCCGGTTCTCCCGATTCTATGGTCAATGTGCAAAAGGCGATTTGTAAATCTTACAATACCGTACCTGCGCAGATTTTGCGGCAGATGGGCTTTGAAACAAGTTTCAAGTATGCCGCACAAAAATTCCACTTGTCGAGAATTGTTGACCCGACCGATAAGAACACATCTTCTTTGGCAGTTGGCGGTACGTACAAGGGCGTAACAACACTTGAAATGTCTGCGGCTTATGCGGCGTTTGGCAATGGCGGTAAATATTTTGAACCCTATTGCTATTATAAGGTGACCAACAGCAACGGTTCCAAAGTTTTATTGCAGCACGCCGAAACCGAGGGCGAACAGATTATTTCCCCCGATACCGCTGATATTATGAATGAACTTCTGCAAACCGTTGTAACGGATGCGGCAGGGCAGGCAACCGCTCGCAACTACGGATTGAAAAACTCCGTACTGTTTGCCAAGACCGGTACCACAACGGAAGATAAAGACCGTTGGTTTGTCGGTGGCACGCCGTATTATGTAGCCGCAGTTTGGTTCGGTTGTGATACACCGAAGCAGATTTCCGATTATGTTACGGGAAATCCCGCCGGTGCGATTTTTGATGCGGTTATGAATCTTGTGCATAAAGGGTTGGAGTCGAAAGACTTTGAAAAATTTTCTCCGATTGTAGAAGAACATGCCTATTGTACTGAAACGGGGCTTTTGGCAAGCGATTCCTGCCCGAATAAGGCAATGGGTTGGTATTCCAAAGAGAATTTGCCCGGGTATTGTGTATCCTGTACGGGAACGGCTGAACCTGCACCCGAGGAAACGCCTGCGGTAACGCCGGAGGAAACACCAAATGCACCGGCAGAGACTACAGCCGCGTCGACTACGCAACCTTCGGAAGAAAAAACGACGGAAACACCGCCTACCGAGAATACCCCCGCCGCATGAGGTGAACAATGGCAGATTTATTGTTTAAAAACGCACGGGTAGTCGACCCGTCACAAAATTTAAACCGCGTTTGCGATGTGTTATGTAAAAACGGAAAAATCGCTTTTATCGGTAAAAATATCGAATCGAACGGGGCAACAGTTATAGATGCTTCGGGGCTACTTTTAGCCCCGGGGCTTATTGACTTACATACGCATATGCGTGACCCTGGGTTTACGGAGAAAGAAGATATTTTCACAGGCTGCGCCGCAGCAGCAGCGGGCGGCGTAACTACACTTTGCGCTATGCCCAATACCCGACCTGCTTGCGACAATCCCGAAACCATACAATACATTTTAGATAAAGCAAAGAACGCCAAAGCGCGCGTGTTGCCTGTAGGTGCAATTACAAAAGGGCTGAAAGGCGAAGAATTAACCGATATGGAATCCCTGGTAAAAGCGGGTGCTTGTGCATTTTCCGATGACGGTGTACCTGTGCACACGGCCGCACAAATGCAACAGGCTATGGCCGTTTCGGCTGATTTGGGCGTTCCGATTTTGGCGCATACGGAGGATAAAACGCTTTCCGCAGATGGGATTATAAACGATTGTCCGTCCTGTGAAGTACTCGGCGCAAAAGGGATTCCCAATGCCGCCGAAGATGTCGGCACGGCACGCGAAATTGCGCTTTTGATGTCCGCGCCAAAAAATACACATTTGCATATTTGTCATGTCAGCACGTCGGGCAGTGTTGCACTTATTCGAGACGCCAAAGCGCGCGGATTGCAGATTACGGCAGAAACTTGCCCGCATTATTTCATTTTTACGGATGAAAAAGTCAAAACAAAAGACGCGGATTACAGAATGAACCCGCCTTTGCGCGCAGAAGCAGACCGCAAAGCCGTTTTGCGTGGTGTATTGGACGGGACGTTAGATGTAATTGCAACCGACCATGCGCCGCATACCTCGTTAGAAAAATCCGACTTTTACAAAGCACCGAACGGCGTTGTCGGCATGGAAACCTCGTTTGCGGCAAGTTATACAGCGCTTGTGAAATCGGGCGTTATGACCGTTTCCGATTTGATTCGGAAAATGTCTGTTCTTCCCGCGAAAATTCTTGGGATTGACGGCGGCACTTTGAAAGTCGGCGCGCGTGCAGATTTGATTTTGATTGATGAAAATGAAGTCTGGATGGTAAATCCCGAAAAACTGCACGGTAAATCCCAAAACTGTGTATTTAAAAACTGTAAATTACAGTCAAAAATCAAAATGACCGTTTTGGGCGGCGAAATTGTTTTTGACGACAGAATAAAGGAGAATTGAATTATGGGCTTTGACAGATTGTGTGAGGCAATCCTTGCCAAAAACAATCCGACCGTGGCAGGGTTAGACCCGAAATTGGATTTTATTCCTGCGTTTATCAAAGAAGCATCTTTTGAGAAGTACGGCAATACTTTAGAAGGTGCCGCCGATGCGCTTTTGACCTTTAACAAAGGCTTGATTGACGCACTTTGTGATATTGTTCCCGCGGTGAAACCACAGTGTGCGTATTATGAAATGTACGGTTGGCAGGGCGTAAAAGCTTTGTATGAAACCATTCAGTATGCAAAGTCCAAAGGCTTATTTGTGATTACGGACGGCAAGCGCAATGACATCGGTACGACGATGGATGCCTATGCCGCGGCACATCTCGGCAAAGTTTCTGTAAACGGTGTGGAAACCGCCCCGTTTGATGGTGATGCGTTGACGGTCAACGGATATCTCGGTACGGACGGCATTGCACCGCTTCTTCCCATTTGTAAAGTACAGGACAAAGGCATTTTCGTTCTTGTGAAAACTTCCAATAAGTCTTCGGGCGAACTGCAAGACCAATGCATCAAAGACAAAAGCATTTATCGAACAATGGGCGATATGTGTGAGAATTGGGGCGCGGATTCACAAGGAAAATACGGGTATTCTGCTGTCGGCGCGGTAGTCGGCGCAACTTATCCCGAACAGCTTGCCGAATTGCGTAAGGCCTTGCCGCATACTTTCTTTTTGGTGCCCGGTTACGGTGCGCAGGGCGGCGGCGCAAAAGATGTTGCACCCGCATTCGATGAAAACGGCTTGGGCGCTGTAATCAATTCTTCACGCGGGATTATGTGCGCATATAAAAAAGGAGATTATACCGAGGCACAGTATGCCGAAGCCGCACGCGCCGAGGCAATCCGTATGCGCGATGAACTTTTATCAGTCAGATAATACACTAAAGGGGCATTTTCTATGGCACAACATACAAAAAAAGCCTATTTAATTTTGGAAGACGGCACGGTTTTTGAAGGCTATTCTATGGGAAAAGCGGGTACGGCAATCGGTGAAGTCGTGTTTAACACCTGCACCGCTTCCTACGAAGATTTGCTTTCTGACCCGACTTATTACGGGCAAATTGTTGCACAGACCTATCCGCTTGTCGGCAATCGCGGCGTAGCGGACAGCGGACGCAATTCCAATATTATGGCGAACGGATATATCGTTCGGGAATGGTGCGACGCGCCCGAGGGCGGCGTATCTTTGCACGAATATCTTTCCCGACGCGGCATTGTCGGCATTTGCGGCATTGATACGCGCCGGCTTACTCGTGCGCTGCGCGACAAAGGTTATATGAAAGGCGCGATTACCGAATCTTTGGACAATCGGGAAGAATTGCTTTCCGATATTCGCGCTTATACCATTTCGGGGGCAGTTGAGGCTGTAACCATCAAAACACCGGAAAGCGTGAAAACGCCGAACGCGAAATACCGTGTTGCCGTTTTGGATTACGGTTTCCCGCGGGCAACGCTTGATGCTTTGATTGCGCGCGGATGTGAATTAGAGATTTTGCCTGCTGAATATACCGCAAAGCAGGTCGCGGCGGTTTCGCCGAACGGCATTTTGCTGTCGGACGGCCCTGCGGACCCCGACGATAACCCGGTTTTGGTCGAAAATATCCGTGAAATGACAAAACTCGGTATGCCGATTTTAGCAATCGGTTTGGGGCATCAAATGCTTGCGTTGTCCGTTGGTGCAGAGATTGAAAAAATGGCGCAGGGGCATCGCGGCTCTAACCAACCCGTTTTGATTTGCGGGACCCAACAAATGATGGTGACCGACCAAAATCATGGCTATGCCGTGAAAAAGGAAACGGTGCAACAAGATACCGCAGAAATCTGTATGCAGAATGTCAATGACGGTTCGGTTGAAGGACTTTGCTATACGGCTTTTCCTGCAATCAGCGTGCAGTTTACGCCGAACGGCGACAGCAACAGCAGTACATCTTGGATTTTTGACCGTTTTGTTGAAATGCTCGGGGAGGCGGAAGTATGAACAAAAATTCTAGAAAAATTCTTGTCATCGGCGCGGGCCCTGTGGTGATTGGGCAATCCGGCGAATATGATTACGCGGGCACACAAATGATTCGCGTCCTCAAGCAAGAGGGAATTCAAATTGCGGTTGTCAATTCCAACCCGACTACGGTGATGACGGACCGCGGTTTGGCGGATACGGTGTATATTGAACCTTTGAACGGCGAAACCGTTAAGAAAATTATAGAAATCGAAAAACCCGACGGCATCCTTGCAACAGCAGGCGGCAAAACGGGCTTGGAGATTTGTTTGGAACTTTCCCAAAACGGTTATTTGGACGAGCACGGCACGGTTTTGCTCGGCGCACAGCCCGAAGTGATTAAAAGTGTTCGCAATGCGCAAGCATTACAAACCATGTTGGAAGATTCAAAAGAACCGTTTTTGCCGACAGCGATTGTCAGTTCCGAAACGGAAGCGTTTACTTTTGCAGAGAAATTTGGTTTTCCTGTTTCCTGCAAGTCGGCATTTTCGCCGGAGGGCGGCGCATTTGTTCGTTGCAATAATGAAGAAGAATTGTCGGCTTGCTTTGAGTCCTGCGCTGATAAATCCTTGGTCGGGCAGGTTATGCTTGAAAAATGTGTAGAAGGCTATAAAGAAATTGCTTTTGCCTGCGTGCGCGATACGGGCGACAACTGCATCAGCATTTGCAGTACGGAAAATATGGACACTGTCGGCGTACATTCCGGCGACAGTATTGTGGTGTTGCCCGCGCAGACTCTAACGGACGCGCAAACTTCCAAATTGCGCCGTGCCGCAAGAAAATTGGCGCGCTTCTTGAAAATTGAGGGCGCGTGCCTTGTACGATTTGCCGTGCATCCCGAAACAGGCGAATATGTTGTTTTGGGTGTTGAACCGCAGTTAAACCGCACAACTGCATTGATTTCCAAAGTGACCGGTTATCCGATTGCGGCGGTTTGTGCAAAAATCGCCTTGGGCTATAAACTCTTTGAAATCAAAAACGAAATCACGGGCGTTACAACTGCGGCCAACGAACCTGCGATTGATTACTGTGCCGTAAAAGTGCCGAAATGGTCTTTTGAGAACTTCGGCAGCAACGCAACGCGTAAACTCGGCGAAACCATGCAGGCGACCGGTGAGGCGTTCGCAGTCGGTACAAGTTTTGAATTGGCGTTCTTGAAGGCCATTCGTTCTATGAATCCGAAAACGGAATTCATTACTTTGCCGAAGTTGCGCTTGAATACAGATGAAGAAATTGAAGAATTGTTGCACTCCCGCGACAATGAACGCATTTTCGCCGTTTACGAAGCAATCAAACGCGGAAAATCTTTGGCGGAAATTCGAGAGATTACAAAAATCGATATGTACTATCTCTCTAAACTTAAAAATATTGCTGATACCGAAAGGCAATTACGTGCCGGCTACACGGAAGAAGGCTATTTGTACGCCAAATCCCTCGGATTTTTGGATAGCGTTATCCTAAAACTCTGCGATTGCGATGCTTTGGATAAAACGCTGCATTCTTCTTATAATACCATTGACACCTGCGCGGCGGAATTCGATGTTCAAAAACCGTATTTTTACTCTGCGTGGGATGAGGACAATGAAGCGGCAATGTTCTTGGAAGCACATCCGAGCACGAAAAGGAAAATTTTGGTGGTCGGCGCAGGCCCGACTTCCATCGGCCTTGGTGCGGATCGCGATTACGCGGCATATCAGGCGCTTCGGACTTTGGAAGATTTCGGCTACGAAACCGTGATGCTCAACAACAATCCTGCGGCAAACACAACGGATTTTTCTGCAGCGGACAAATTATATGTTGACCCCATCACCGAAGAAGATGTGGTGAATGTTGCGGCAACAGAGCATCCCGACGGTGCTGTTTTGGTGTTCGGCGGCGGCGAGGCGCTGCGCAAATCCGATGCGCTTCAAAATATGGGCGTAACGGTATACGGTGCCAATTCCTCGGTGCATAAAACCTTAAAGAACAAAATCGAGTTTTTTGATATTTTAGACCGGCTCAACATTCGCCATACCGGTTCGCGCCGCGTTTTAATCGGCAAAGGTGTGGAAGTGGATGTGCTGACTGACGGAGAAGAATTCTTAATTCCCGGAATTTACGAGCATATTGAAAAGGCACAGGTACATTCGGGCGACTCGATTTGTGTGTACCCAACGGTTTCACTTCCTGAAATTGTAAAAGAGGAAGTTGTGGAATTTACGGGGAAATTGGTTCGCGAATTGAAAGTCAAAGGTCTTTTGAATATTCAGTTCGTAGTCTACGATAACGAAGTCTATGTGACTTCGGCGAGTGCGGTGGCAACGCGGAACATTCCGTTTATGAGTAAAGCAACTGCATTGCCGATTGTCGAATTTGCCGTTCGATTGATGCTCGGCGAAAGTTTGCGGGATATCGGCGTCGGAACAGGACTGTATAAAGAATCGAAAAAATACTTTGTGCGCGTGCCTGTGTTTAGTTTTGAGTCTCTTGAGGGCACTGATGTGCAACTCGGCGGCGAAATGAAATCGACCGGTGAAGTTATGGGCGTAGCCGATACATTTGATGAAGCACTCTTGAAAGGCTTTATCGCGTCGGGTATGCGTATCAAACGCATCGGTGGTGTATTGATTTCCGTTGCAGATACCGATAAACAGGCGAGTGTGGCGTTGGCGGATGCATTTTTGAAACAGGATTTTAAAATCTATGCAACTTCCAATACCGCAAAACTTTTGAACGCAAACCATGTTGCGGCAAACTCGGTGCGCAAAATTCACGAGGGCGACCCGAACACATTGACGCTGATTCTCAAAAACCGCTTGTCTTATTTAGTTTCCACTGCCGAACAAGGGCCGAAAATCAACGAGGATGATGTGCGTATTCGCAGAACGGCGTTGCTTCGCCGCATTCCGGTTTTGCCGTCTGTGGAAACTGCGGCGGCATTGGCGCAATGTCTTTCTGAAAATGATATTGTGGAAGAAATCCGCGTACAAAAACTTTCCTAAGGCGTTTAGCGTAAAAAATACAACGAAAGGAACGATACCGTGCACAGAATGCGGTGGTTCTATGGCGTTTTGTGCGAAGACTGTATCGTATGGCGATTTGAATGATTCAGGCGTATTTTAAAATTCAATCTGTTGAAGAATTAAATCCAGCCACATACAGCTTTGTAATCGACTGCCCGAATTTGGCAAAAGAAAGTTGGTGTGGGCGGTTTGTCAACATCCAATGCGGCGAAAAACCTTTGCGCCGTCCGATTTCCATTTCCGAAATTGACCAAGAAAACGGTACCGTTACCATTGTGTTTGAGGTGCGCGGCGAAGGCACGGCTTGGTTAGCCGAACGAAAAGCCGGGGATGAACTCAATATTTTAGGGCCTTTGGGCAACGGCTTTTTCCCTGATAAAGAAAAACCCGCCATTTTCATCGGCGGTGGCATCGGTTGCCCGCCAATGCTTGGTGCGGCACGGGATTACGGCGAAGATGCCGAGGCAATTTTGGGCTTCCGTTCGAAAGAACAGTTGATTTTACTTGATAAATTTGAGAAATGCTGCCAATCCGTTTCGGTGACCACCAATGACGGTTCATTCGGTACAAAAGGGTTCGTAACGGATATTCTGAAAGATAAATTGCAGGAAAAACCGGATTGCGTGGTATATGCCTGCGGGCCTATGCCGATGCTCAAAGGCGTTGCGGCAATGTGCGCCGAGCACGGTGTACATTGCTATGTTTCTTTGGAACAGCGTATGGGTTGCGGTATTGGTGCTTGCTTGGTGTGTGCTTGTAAAACACACGAAAAAGACGGCGAGCACATGCGCCATGTATGCAAAAACGGACCTGTATTTGATGCAAAGGAGGTCGATTTTAATGGCTGATTTGCGTGTAAATATTGCAGGGGTGGAATTTAAAAATCCCGTCATTACCGCAAGCGGTACGTTCGGCTTTGGGCAGGAATATGCCCGTCTTTATGATATTTCCCGCTTAGGCGGCATCTCCTGCAAGGGAACAACCTTACACGAACGCCCCGGTAACCCCGCACCGCGTATCGCTGAAACCCCTTCGGGGATTTTGAACAGCGTCGGCCTGCAAAATCCGGGTGTAGATGCCTTCTTGCGTGATGATTTGCCGTTTCTTAAAAAGCAAAACACGGTGGTCATCGCCAATATTGCGGGCAGTCAAATTGAAGACTATGTGGAAACGGTTCGCCGTTTGCAAGGCTCAGGCGTGGATATGATTGAACTCAATATCTCTTGCCCGAATGTGAAAGAGGGCGGTGTTTCGTTCGGCACTTCTGCAAAAAGCGTCGAAAACATCACCAAACAGGTAAAAGCGGTTGCCGAACAGCCGTTGATGATTAAACTGACACCGAATGTCACCGATATTACCGAAACTGCCGCCGCGGCAGAAGCGGGTGGGGCAGACGCTGTTTCTTTAATCAATACTTTGACCGGCATGAAAATCGACATCAACTCCCGTCGTCCAATGCTCAAAAATAATACGGGCGGTATGTCCGGCGCGGCGGTATTTCCCGTGGCACTTCGTATGGTGTGGCAGGTTGCAAACCGTGTCAAAATTTCCGTAGTCGGCATGGGCGGTATCACAAAATGGCAGGATGCCGTGGAAATGCTGTTGGCAGGTGCTACGGCGGTACAAATCGGTACGGCGAATTTTACTGACGCGTATACCCCTCTTAAAGTGATTGCGGGTATCGACTCGTATTTGGATGAACACGGCGAAAAATCGGTTACCGATATTGTCGGCAAGGTGCAGGTATGGTAATTTTGGCTGTGGATTACGGCGATGCACGCACAGGCGTCGCGGTTTGCGATAAATTTGAAATGCTCGCGTCACCCGTTTCGGTAATACACGAAATAAATGCAGAAAAACTGGCAGAGCAAATTGCCGAAATCGCCACGCAAAAGCATGCGGAACAGATTGTTTTGGGCTTGCCGAAAAATATGGACGGTTCCGAAGGCTTCCGTGCCGAAAATTGCCGTGCTTTCGCAACGATTTTATCCGAAAAAAGCGGGTTGCCGCTTGCTTTTCAAGATGAACGATTGACTACGGTTTCTGCACACAATGCCCTCAATTTGACCGACACGCGCGGCAAGAAGCGGAAAGAAATTGTTGATGCGGTTTCCGCCGTCATCATATTAGAGGACTACTTACGCAAAAGGAAAAATTAGTTACAACCACAAAGCGACAAAATTTCAACCCCGATACCGTTATAATTACGGTATCGGGGTTTTCTATGGGGTGATGCCTTTGGTCATTTATGCAGATGTTTTGGTTGTAATCAATTTGTTTGTCAATTACTTTTTGCTGTTAATTACAAAACGGCTGTTGCGTGTATCCGTGCGCCGTCTTCGGATTTTATGCGGTGCGGCGTTGGGCGGTGCGTATTCCCTAATCATTTTTGCACCGGAAATGCCGCTTGCCGTCACGGTACTTTTGCATTTGTGCGCGGTGGGTGTAATTGTTGCCGTGTCTATACCCGTACATACTTTGAAAGCGTACATAAAGGCATATGCCGCGTTTTTTACGGTGAATTTTGGCTTCGGCGGTGCAATGTTGGCAATTTGGCTGCTGTTTCGTCCAAACGGTATGGTCTATCAAAACGGCGCGGTGTATTTTGACATTAGCATTCAAGTTTTGTTGTGCAGTACGGTGTTTTGTTATGCCTTATTTTCAGCTGTGCTGTGGCTTGTAAAGCGAAAAGCGCCTGACAATCGCTTGTTTAGCGTTACTTTGGAATATAAAGGCAAATCTGTGTCTACCAAAGCGCTGCTAGATACGGGAAATACACTCGCGGACGGCTTTTCAAACACGCCTGTGCTTGTCGGCTCCAACCATATTGTGAAAAGACTTGCGCCTGTCGAATTGCAAGACTTTTTAAACGGTGAAGTGCCACAAACGCAAAGCGCATGGATTCGTTTTATTCCGTATACAACAGTCGATGGGAGCGGTATGTTGCGTGGGTTCGTGCTTGACCGTGCTGTATTACCGAAAGAAGGCATCGTGGTCGAAAAACCGATACTCGTGCAAAGCCGTTCAGACTTTGACACAACGGAATATGAAGTTCTGCTTAGCAATAATTTTTTTGAAAGAGGAGAGAATTACTGTGCGGTTCATCCTGAAAAATCTCATATTCAAACTTAAACTTCTTTTCGGAAAAGAAAATCTGCATTATATCAACGGTGCGCAAACGTTACCCGAACCTCTGAGCAAAGAAAAAGAGGAAGCGTTGCTTGCACGCCTTGCCGCAGGCGAAAAAGAGGTGCGGGAAGATTTGATTGTGCATAATTTGCGTTTGGTAGTCTACATCGCTAAAAAGTTTGAAAGTTCGGGCGTAAATATCGAAGATTTAATCTCCATCGGCACAATCGGGCTTATTAAAGCCGTCAATACATTTCGGCCCGAGAAAAACATCAAACTCGCGACATATGCCTCGCGCTGTATTGAAAACGAAATTTTGATGTTCTTACGGAAAACGGGTACTCACAAAGCGGATGTTTCCATTGATGAACCCCTCAATGTAGATTGGGACGGCAACGAATTGCTGTTATCGGATGTTTTAGGCAGTGCCGCTGATGAAATACACGAGGGACTGGAATATGACGATGAAAAACGAATTCTATTAAACAGTATTGAGATGTTGCCACAGCGCGAACGCACCATAATGAGTTTGCGTTTCGGCTTGGGCGGCGGGCGCGCGTATACGCAAAAAGAGGTAGCGGAACTTTTGGGCATTTCGCAAAGTTACATATCTCGATTGGAAAAGCGAATTTTAGAGCGTTTGCGGAAAGATATGGAAAAGGCCGTGTAGGTCTGTTTAGCTATTCTTTTCTCAAATTCAACAAAAAGATTGGCAATTAGCTAACAAAAAGACTATGAAATTTACAGAATATGTGGTATAATACTACAATAATTGATGAAAGTTGTGCGTGATATTTTTTGGTTTTTTCAAGCTTGACTTTTTTGTATATATTTTTACCGCTTTGCTTGGCGGCATATTTTTTAACAAATAAAATCAAAGTCCGCAATTATGTGCTTTTGGTGTTCTCATTGCTGTTTTATGCGTGGGGGGAGCCGAAGTACATTCTTTTAATGATTCTTGTAACGGCAATCGACTTTTTCGCAGGACTTTTCATTGAAAAGTATCGGGGCACGAAAAAAGCAAAGTTCTTTTTAACGCTATCGGTGGTTTTGACTTTGTCTGCCTTGGGCGTTTTTAAGTATTTTGATTTTTTTGCCGCAAGCGCCGATTCTTTTTTCAATTTAAATATTCCACTGCTTAATTTGTCGTTGCCTATCGGGATTTCGTTTTACACATTCCAGGCATTGACCTATGTTGTTGATGTGTACCACGGCAAAGTGCATGTGCAACCGTATTTTTACAAACTACTGTTATATGTATCTATGTTTCCACAGTTGATTGCCGGTCCGATTGTGCGATACAGCGATGTTTGTTTGCAAATTGAAAAGCGCACCTGTACCTTTCAAAAAGCGGCGGCAGGTATTATGCGCTTTTGTGTTGGACTTTTAAAAAAAGCAGTTATTGCAAACTTCGCGGGGGAATTGACCGAGAAATTGCTCGGTGGGGATTTGTCTTCGCTTTCTGCTGTCGGTGCGTGGGTTGGAATTGGTGCTTACACCATTCAAATTTACTTCGATTTTTCGGGGTATTCCGACATGGCAATCGGTTTAGGAAAGGTGTTTGGCTTCGATTTTCCCGAGAATTTTCGCTATCCGTATGCCGCGTACAGCATCAATGAATTTTGGCGACGTTGGCACATCACTTTGAGCAATTTTTTCCGCGATTATGTGTACATACCCTTAGGCGGCAACCGAAAGCATTGGGCATTCAATATGCTTTTGGTTTGGCTTTTAACCGGTCTTTGGCATGGCGCAAGTTGGAATTTTGTTCTGTGGGGATTATATTATTTCGTATTCTTGATGTTTGAAAAACTGTATTTTGGGAAGATTTTGGAAAAAATTCCGCGCTTTTTCAGGCATTTGTATACGGTTTTGGTCGTTTTGATTGGTTGGGTGTTCTTCTATTTTGAGGATTTATCCGCTATAAAAGCGTTCTTTTTGTCCGCTTTCGGTGCAAACGGATTTGGGAGTACCACACAGCAGACCATCGCGGCGAATTATATTGCCGTGTTGGCGGTCGGCGCGGTTTGTGCCTGCCCGATATTGCCGATTTTGAAAAATGGCGTCCAACGGTTGCAGAATAACGCCATCGGAAAAGCAACAGTGAATGTGGCCTGCGTGGTGTTCGTGTGTGCCTCGTTGCTCATTTCAACAGCGGCTTTGGTAGGGACAAGTTATAATCCGTTTTTGTACTTCCGTTTTTAAAGGGTTTTTAGCATGATATATTTAGAAAAACTGAAAAAAATAAAACCGAAAACTGAAATTGCCGTGCGGCAGCCTATTCTCCAAAAAGGCGCAAGCGTTTTCATTTGTGTTTTGTTCTTTCTTGCTTTATCTGCTTTGATGCTGCAAAGTGCTTTTGATACCGACAAAACCGTGTCGGAAAGCGAAAATAGAACTTTGGCACAAATGCCGAAAATCACTTGGCAAACGCTTAAAGACGGCAGTTTTATGCAGGACTTTGAGTCCTATTATACGGACACTTTCCCGCACCGTGAACGGTTTTTAGCCGTAAACCAAAAATTATCTGCTTTTTTCAGCGGCATACATAGTGCTGATGATGTTGTACTTGTTGAAAAGGGCGATAAAGAGGATTTCGCGGGACAGGATATTGATTATGCAGAACAATAATTTTAATGGGGTGAAATTATGAAATACGATGTAGCGGTTATCGGCGGCGGTGTGGTCGGTGCGCTGATTTCCCGAGCGCTCTCCCGTTACGACATTTCCGTTGCGATGTTGGAAAAATGCAACGACGTGGCAATGGGCACCACCAAAGCCAACAGTGCCATTGTGCACGGCGGTTTTGATGCGGCGAACGGAACGCTCAAAGCGAAACTCAATGTGCGCGGCACCGAATTGATGCCGCAGGTGTGTACGGATTTATCTGTGCCGTACCGTAACAACGGCTCGTTGGTGCTTGCATTTTCCGAAAAGGAAATGGAGCATGTGCAAAAACTGTATGAGCGCGGCGTGAAAAACGGTGTGCCGAAGCTTTCGGTGCTTGATAAAGCCCAAGTGAAAGCGTTGGAACCGCATGTGAGCGACGAGGTTGTCGGCGCATTGCTGTCGGAAACGGCGGGCATTGTTTGCCCGTATGAATTGACCATAGCCGCCACGGAAAACGCAGTCACAAACGGTGTGGAATTTATTCGGAATTGCGCTGTGGAAGCAATAAGCACTTCGGCGGAAGGCTTTGTGCTTTCGACTACGCAAGGCGAAATTACAGCAAAATATGTAGTCAACGCCGCGGGTATTCATTCGGATGATATTGCCCGTATGATTGGCGACAATTCGATTTCTCTTGTTGCGAGAAAAGGGGAGTATTATCTTTTAGATAAGTCCTTTGGCTATATGGCTGACCATACCATTTTCCAATGCCCCAACGAAATGGGCAAGGGCGTTTTGGTAACGCCTACGGTGGACGGTAACTTGTTGATTGGTCCCTCGGCTTTGGATGTGGACGATAAAGAGGATGTGGATACCACGCCCGAAGGGTTGGAATTTATCGTCGAAAAAGCCAAAAAGAGTGTGCCTACGCTCAATATCCGCGGCGCAATTACCTCGTTTGCGGGTATGCGTGCGCACCCGACGACGGACGATTTTATCATCGGATTTTCCGAGAAAAATGATTGCTTCTTGAATGTTGCAGGCATTGAATCACCGGGACTTTCCGCCGCGCCCGCGATTGCGGAAATGGTTGCAAATATGCTTGTTGAAAAAGCAGATTTCAAAGAAAAAGCCGAATTTGTTACAACAAGAAAAGCACCGGTTCGTTTCCGTCATATGACCAAATCCGAGCGTGAAGCGTTTATTGCGAAGAATAAGGCGTACGGCAGAATCATTTGCCGTTGTGAAACCATTACAGAGGGCGAGATTCTCGATGCCATCCACGCACCTGCAGGTGCACGCGATGTAGACGGCGTAAAGCGCCGCACACGTGCGGGTATGGGCAGATGCCAAGGCGGTTTCTGTGGCTCGAAAGTGGTGGAGATTTTGGCACGCGAACTGAAAGTACCGATGAACGAGATTACGAAATTCGGCGGCGAGTCCAAAATCCTGTTCGAGAAAACGAAGTGAGGTGTCAAGAATGCTAAAGTATGATTTGGTTGTGGTCGGCGGCGGTCCCGCGGGTATGGCGGCGGCGTTGCAGGCACACGAAGAAGGTATTGAAAAAATCGTAGTCTTGGAGCGAGCCGACACTTTGGGCGGTATTTTGGAACAGTGTATTCATACGGGCTTTGGACTTCACTATTTCGGTGAGGAACTTTCCGGTCCTGAATACGCAGGCAGATTTATTGATGAACTTTATAAAACCGACATTGATGTCAAAGTGGACACAATGGTTTTGGACATTTCCGCGGACAATGTGGTTACGGCTGTCAATAATTTTGACGGGTTGTTGACCATTCAGGCAAAGGCGATTGTACTTGCCATGGGTTGTCGCGAACGTCCAAGAGGCGCACTTTCCATTGCGGGTTGCCGCGCGGCAGGCATTATGACGGCGGGAACCGCGCAAAAATATGTGAATTTGGACGGCTATATGCCCGGCAAAACCGTGGTTATCCTCGGTTCGGGCGACATCGGCTTGATTATGGCGCGCCGTATGACCTTGGAAGGCGCAAAGGTGAAAGCTGTTTGCGAACTGATGCCGTATTCTGGCGGCTTAACGAGAAATATTGTGCAGTGCTTGGAGGATTTCGGTATTCCGTTGCGTCTTTCCTGCACGGTGGTTGCAACGCACGGTAAAGAGCGTTTGGAGGGCGTTACCGTCGCCAATGTGGATGAGCATTTGAAACCGATTCCGGGCACGGAAGAATATATTCCGTGTGACACTTTGATGCTCTCGGTTGGTTTGATTCCCGAAAACGAACTTTCCAAAAACGCAGGAATTCAGTTGGATACCGTAACCAACGGACCTGTGGTGGATGAATACCGCGAAACATCGCACAAAGGCGTGTTTGCCTGTGGCAATGTTTTGCAGGTGCACGATTTGGTAGACTTCGTCACCGAAGAAAGCAAACTTGCGGGTAAAGGTGCCGCCAAGTTTATCAAAGGGGAAAAGGCGGATAACGGCGTAGTACATACCAAAGGCGAGAACGGTGTGCGCTACATTGTACCGCAAAACATCAATCGCGCGACCGACGGGGATGTGAAACTGTATTTCCGTGTCGGCAGAGTGCTTGAAAATGTCACATTGACCGTAACCTGCGGCGATGAAGTTTTGCTTTCCAAGAAAAAACGCAAAATGACGCCGGGCGAAATGGAATATGTTACATTAAAAGCAGAAACCGTTGCAAAATTACCTGCGGACAGTACACTCGTTGTCAGCACGAAGGAGGCGTAATGGTATGGAAAAAAGAGATTTGGTTTGTGTATCGTGCCCAATCGGTTGTGCAATCACCGTGGAATTAGACGATGGCGGGCAGGTGCTTACTGTTACGGGCAATACCTGCAAGCGCGGGGATAGTTATGCGCGCCAAGAATGCACGCGCCCCGAACGGATGCTGACTTCGACCGTAAAAGTTATGGGTGGTCGTTTACCTGTGGTTCCCGTAAAATCCAGCGTTCCTGTACCGAAGGAATTGCTGTTTGACTGTATGAACGAAATCAACAAGGTCACGGTAGCAGCACCTGTGAAAATCGGCGATGTTGTATTAAAGAACATCTTGAATACAGGGGTAGACATAGTCGCAACCAATGAGGTTTAATTTCATATGTACAAAAAACAGCGGTCATTCGTTGACCGCTGTTTTTGTTTGGTGAATTCTATACTATTTATTCTTCCTCGCGTTTTTTGCGAACTGCCGTGGCGGTTATACCGATCGCAACGGCAACGGGTAAAATCCCAACAGGCAAAATCTTTGATGCGGTTGTGCCCGTGCGAGGATTTGCCGCATTTTTATTTTCTGTTGTTGAGACTGTTGTCGGCGCGGTGGTTTCGGCTTCGGATTGTGCCGTTGTCGGCTCACTCTGGCTTTGGGCTAAATCTTTTGTCGGCGCGGCGGTCGCTTTGTGCACAACGTAACAGTACTGTTGCGCGTCACCGGCTGAAAGGGGCATAAATGTGAATGTCTTGCTCTTTAACAGCATCTGGTTATTATAGAGTGTGAAAAGCACCGTGATTTCAAACGGAGTGGTGCAATCCGCAATGTTGTGCGCAGGAACAGTGATATACGCCTCTTCACCTGCGGCAATACGCTCTGTGATATTGGGCGAAAGCGTAACATCCATACCGTTTACGGTAATGCGACGAATAGCAATGTCATATTCTTTGGAAAGATTTTTAAACAGCAATTTGCTATCCGCCGCACTGTGATAGACGGGGGCGGTGCCGTCAAAACGCATTGCAGGCAATCGGTTCTAAAGTTTCCGTCAAAATCCCGACGAGGATATCGACAAGCTGCGTTGTATTGCCGGCAAAGGTTTCGCCGGCAGTTCCCGCAATATCGGGGAGCGCGGCGACAATACGCGCTTTGACTTTTTCAAAATCCAACCCCCAAACCTGTTCTCCGGTCTCGGCATCATCTAAACGCGGACCACTGTAACCTTGCAGCAAAATGAAAGGAACAATTTCTTCATTTTGCGCAAAAGCCGCAAGCGGTACAATGGAAAGCAGCAGAATGCAACACAGCAAAACAGATAAAAACTTTTTATGCAAACACCTCTTTGTAAAAGAATAAATAAAATTTTATTATAAATAATAAAATTACAGTATGACTTTACCATAATATGGGAATGGTGTCAATCAGCGAACGCATCCCTTTTTGTTGAGTATATTGCTTTGTAGGTTTGTCAATGATGTGTTACAAAATTAGAAAACCTCGCCGTTTGTAATG
>DAVZHM010000027.1:0-21733 GCA_052273845.1 Candidatus Fimenecus sp.
TCCGTGCCCGCCCGCGGATTTTGATATAATTTATTGCGGACATGGAAGTCCGCCACTACGCGGGTGGGATTATGCACAAAAATCGCATATTTCGCAGGCGCGTTCCGGCGAGAGGAATGCGCCTGTTTTTATATTACAATTATTAAGAAAATATTAAATATTATAAAGTATATTGCATTGCAAGGTAGTGTATGCTATACTGTATTAAAACAGAGAGAAACAGCAGCCTGCTATTTTCTCTCCTTTCCCCGCAAAACAACGCCTTTTCCGCGCTTTTGGGCGCGGCGCGGCAGGGTGCGGGGCTCATCCGAACAGAAAGGAGAAACGATGTGAATACACAATTCAAAAAAGGCGTGCTGGAACTTTGCGTCCTATCGCTTTTAAAGCAGGGCGACAAATACGGCTACGAATTGGCGGATTTTGTCGGCAAGGAAATTGATATTTCCGAAGGCTCGGTGTATCCGCTGCTCAAACGGTTGCGTGCGGAAGGGTACTTTGAGGTGTATTTAAAGGAATCCTCTTCGGGGCCTGCGCGTAAGTATTACAGACTGACGCAAAAAGGCGCCGATATGCAATCGCATTTGGAACGTGAATGGCGGGAATTCACCGCAAGCGTGTCCACAATTCTCGGAGGTGATGGGAAATGACAAAGACCGAATTTTTACAGCAACTTTACAATCATCTGTCAACACTGCCGCCGGCAGAGCGCGACGATATTATCGCGGATTTTGAGGAGCATTTTCAGGCAGGGGCGGAACGCGGCAAATCCGAAGAACAAATTTGCGCGGAACTCGGCAACCCCTATAATTGCGCCTTGCAGTATTTGCGCACGGCAGGCGGTTACGCCGCACCCGGGGGAACGGTGCCGCCGACATCGCAATCCGCACCGCGGCCTACACCGCAATCCGTGCCGCGCCCTGCGCCGCAACGCAATATCAACACGCTTTGGGCGGTGCTGTTTGCGCTCGGTGTGCTGTGCGCTATTGGGATTTATCCCACCTGCGCGGTGCTGGTGCTGTCCCCGGTTTTGATTTTTATTGCCGCGGTATTTTCGGTCGCGGTGGTGCCCACCGGTACAATGATTGGCTTTTTCATTTCCGTTTCGGTATTGCTGTTCAGCATAGGGCTGTTCGGACTTTTGGTCACGACATGGTTCTTGAAATACAGTTTCCGCCGCGCGGACTTTTAAGGGGGTGCAGTTTATGAAAAAAGCAATACTTGCCACGGCTGTGGTGATGGTACTCGCCTTTGTCAGCACGCTTTGTTTCGGGGTGGCGCTCGGCTCACAGGGGTTGCGCGCATTCTTCCGTGACGGCGGTATTTTAGACGGTTGGTCCGAGGAGATTTCCGATTGGCACGATGTGGCGATGTACGGCGAGGATGTTGTTGATACTGACAACCGCGCGCTTCTGTTCAGCAGTGAAAGCGTGGAACTGCCCGCGAAAGACACCTTACAAATCACGGCGGACTGCGCCAAAATCCACATTTTGCGCGGCACGGGCGAAACGGTCGAGGTGGTGCTCGAACAGTATTGCAAACGCGCAAATCCCACCTCGAAATATACGCTTTCCGTTGCAAACGATACCGAAATCCATTTGAGCGCCGCATCGGAACTTGACGGCGCGGTCGCGAATTTGCTTGTGTATGTGCCGCAAACACTTCAAAATCTCTCGGTGGAAAACAAACTCGGCGAGACAGATATTGAGGGCATCACGGCGGACAATTTGTCGGTGCACCTGTATACGGGTGATTTGGATTTGCACCGCGTCACGGTGAAAACGGCAGATTTGCGCGTAGATTTGGGTGATGTGGATTTGGACAGCTTTGTCACAGTCAGCGAACGCCTGCGTTTGGACTGCGCCTGCGGCAATGTGGATTTCAACATTCCCGCTTCTGCACCGTTCACACTGCTCTATAAAGTGCAAAACGGCAACGCGGAAACGGACGAAAGCATTCCGCGCGAGATGATTCGCTCGGTAAAACGCACAGGCAGTACTTGCGAGGGCGAACTTTCCCGCACATCGGCAAACGGCAATGCGGGCGGCCGGTATGAAATCACCGTGGATCTCGGCAATTTGGAAATCGATGCAAATACCGACGCAGATTGACGAAAAAATACAATATATAAATTGAAAAACACGGTATAAATAGAAAAGGAGCTTATTATAATGAAAAAGAAACTTTACAGAAGTAAAAACGACAAAATGCTTTGCGGCGTGCTCGGCGGTCTTGCGGAGTATCTCAATGTAGATGCAACGCTGATCCGCATTCTCTATGCGGCGCTGTCGGTCTTTTCGGCAGGCTTCCCGGGAATTGTATTGTATATCATTTGTGCGATTGTCATTCCCGAAGCGCCGTTTGATGTAGAACAATAATCCCCAATCTTTGCTTTTTTTGCGGCAAATGAAACGCAAAATCCTGTTTTTCAACAGCAGAATATGACAGAAGATGCACCGCGCCTTCGCTATAATCAAAAGTACCCTTGAAAATGTTTTCATCGGCTTTGAAATTACAGCGACAGGCGTGGTGATTGTTTTGACGGTAATGGAAACCGAAATAAAGGCGCAGACAGCGCAAAATACAGAAGGACAAGCCTTTCTTCCCGACGGCGTACGCCGTGCACTTCGGCATATGTTCGCGTTTTTGGGCGGATTGCTGTTCTCCTCTTTGCAGTTGACGGGGTCACAGTCGCCGTTCGGCGTGTGCTTTTTGGCGGCAGTTCCCGTTCGGTATATTTTTTCGGCAGGCACAGGTGCGGCGGCGGGCTATCTTTTGACACTCGACAGCGTTTCGGCATTGCGGAGCGTCGCGGCGCTGATTTCGGTTGGTGTGCTTTCCCGCCTGATGTGCGAATTTGAACGCGCAAAACGCATATGGTTGTTACCGTCATGCATTGCCGCCACGGTGCTTTTGCTGACGGGTGCGGCGGTGCTTTTTGCGGACGGCTTGCGGCTTTCAAGCACGCTTCTTCTGTTCGGCGAAGCGGCGGCGGCTTTCGTGCTGACCTACTTCTTCGGCACGGCGCTTGATGCGGCACGGGATGTTTTGACGGCGGACAGGCTCACCTTGCAAGCCTTGCCCGGCGTTTGCGTTACGGCGTTTTTGTTGCTCGTTTCGCTGTCGGATATTGCTGCTTTCGGAATTTCTCCTGCCCGTATCGCGGCGATGTATTTGGTCTTTGCGATTTCGCGTATCTACTGTGAATCCGGCGGCGCGGTGGCAGGCCTTGCGGCGGCAGGCGCGTTTCTTTTGGACCCGTTCGTCGGCATACAGGCGGCAGGGTATGCGGCGGCAGGCGTTGCGGCAGGCATATTCTCCCACACCAAACGCGGATTCGGCGTGGGATTTTCTCTTGCGGCTTTCGGCGCGGCGCTCCTGTTTATGGGGGAGAACGCACACGCGGCATATCTTTTTGCGGAAGGGGCTGTGGCCGCCGTACTGTTTTTGTGCACCCCCATGCGCTTGCGGCAAAAGGCATACCGCCTGACTGCGCAGTCTGCAAAGCCGGGCACGCCGTCGGGTGCACAGCGCCAAGATGTTTTAATGCGCCTCACCGATGCAACGGCGGCGGTGGAAACGGTATCGCAGACCATGAAAAAGGCGGCGCAGGTGCTCGACAGCCAAACCCCCGTGCAAGCGCAAACGCGGTTTGCCCGTACCAAAGAGGCGGTGTGCGACAACTGCGGCAGGTATGCTTACTGTTGGGAACAGCACCGCCGCGACACCTTGCAGGCATTCGCGCAAATGGACGAGCCATTACGGCAAAATCAACCGATGCGGTTAGAAAGCGTCCCTGCCGCCATGCAGGCGCGCTGTATCCGCTTGACGGCGCTTTGCGACAGTTTGGAGCGCTTCGCCGTGCGCGACGCGGAACACAGTGCGGCACAGGCAAAAATTCGGGAACTGCGGCAGGCGAATGCGGAACGGTTTGACGGCGTGGTGGATATGTTGCAGGCGCTGTCCGCCGAAATGTCCGAATCTTTCCGTTTTGACGAAACCGCGGCAGAGCGTGTGCGGGACGGTTTGCAAAATACCTTTGCCTGCACTCCGCAAAGCGTGACTTGTGCATACACGCAAGAGGACAGACTGCGTTTGACACTTTGTTTTGCCGCCGATGCAACCCTTCCGTCCGAAGCGGATTTGCGCGCAGCATTGGAAACGGCGGTGCGGCGGCGTTTGGAATTGCCCGATATTCACGAAACGCCCACGGGCGTACAGGCCGTGTTTTGCGAGCGCACGGAATTCCTTGTGGAAGCGGCGGCGGCGAAAATCACCGCAGACCGTGAAAAACACAGCGGCGACAGTTACGAAAGTTTTTATGACGGGCGCGGCGGCTATGTCGTGATTTTGAGCGACGGCATGGGACAGGGCACGCGTGCCGCTTTGGACAGTACCCTCGCCGTGACGATGACCTCTGCACTTTTAAAGGCGGGCATTGACGTGCACAGCGCGCTGAAAATGGTCAATGCCTCTTTGATGTTCAAATCCGACACGGAATCCCTTGCCACGCTCGACATTCTGCGGGTGGATTTGTATACGGGTGCGGCAAGTTTTTACAAAGCAGGTGCGGCGAAATCGCTGTTGCGCCGCAATGAAAAATGTATGGAAATCAAACGGTCGGCGTTGCCGGTGGGCATTTTGCGCGAAGTGCGCTTCGGGTGTTGCACGGGTACTTTACTCGCGGGGGATTTGGTGGTTATGGCGTCCGACGGCGCGTTCGACTACGCCGAGCAACCGTTCAAAAAAGCGGTTTCCGCCGTCAGCCTGCAAACGGACTGCGCGCAAATCGCAGAGCAACTTGCGCAAACGGCGAAAAAACGAACGGTATCCGTAAAAAGCGACGACATCACGGTCATCGCGCTGAAACTGCGAAAAAACACAGCGTAGGGCATGGCTTTGCAAGTGATATTTCGCCTTGCGGCGAAGTGATATTGGTGCTATATTTGCCCTTGCGGGCAAGTTGTGGAGTCGCGGCGCTTCGCGTTACAAAATAAAAGGGCAATCCCGATTTTTTTCCGTCGGATTGCCCTCTTTTTCTTTTTTTTGCAAAAATAGAAGCGCAGAATCTGTTTTTTTCAATAAATACGGTATAAAATTCGGTTTGTTTATTGACATTTCGGAGATTTTATTGTAAATTGTAGTAGTATCGATTAGCATGGGATGTTAATCTGTTATTGTAAGAAAGGGGATTCATTCAGAATGGCAAAAAAAGATTCAATGCTTACGCCCGAAGAACGTCTTGCACGCGCAGAGCGTAAAAAAGAGAAGAGAAAAATCTTCGGCGAAACCTTTTTAAAGGCAGCAGCACTGTTCCTGGCAGTTGTATTTGTGTATTCGGTTACATATGTTGCATTTGGTAAGGGCCGTACGGTTTATCAAGGCGTGCAGGTGGATGCCGGCACCATCACCGTAGGCGGCAACTCCGGCGGCAGCACAAGCACCGGCGGCAGCGCAAGCACCGACGGTGCGGCGGCTCCGGCTTCCAACGAAGCGGAAGAAGCGGCAAAAGCCATCAACGCGGCAACTGCGGCAGCAGCAGCGGCAGGCTATGATTGGGCAAGAACAAGCAAGTACACAAAACCGGTTGACGTCGGCAGCGCAACGGATATTTTGAACAAGGTTATCCAAGGCGTTGACTCGAACGCAAACATTGACTCGGTTGTCGGCGGCTTCATCGGCATCGGTGAAAAGAAAGCAACCGTGAAAAAGGGCGGCAACGCAGCTGAGGATATTGGCTACCACGGCGAAAGCTACAAACTCAAAGCAACGTCTTTGAAAGCGTCCGACTTGAAAGACCTGAGCGTTTCCGAAGGCACCTACACCTTCAAATTGGCAGATGCAAACACGCCGAAAAAAGACGGTTCCAGCGCTTTGAACCGTTTGACCGACGATATTGTGATTCAAGAGGAAGTTTCCTCCGAAATTAAAGCACAGGTCGGCTCGGCTGTAACCGTAACGAGTTTGACCGGCACATACAGCAATATCAATGTAAAAGTAGTTATCAAAGACGGTAAGCTTGTGGAAATGACATATGCTTATGATGCAGATGTTTCCGAACTCGGTTTGAAAGTCGCGGTTGTAAGTGTTAAAGGCACGGGTGCTATGCACACCGAAGCTTCTTACAGCAACTTCGTGTATTGATTGGATGAGAGGGAGACAGTAACATGGCAAAAGAAGTATTGACCCCTGAGGAACTCAGCGCAAAAAAAATCAGACGTTCCAACGGTTGGACCCGTTTTTGGGCAATCGTTTTGGCATTGGTGTTGGTAGGTGCATCAACCGGATATGCACTGTCCCAAGCCAAAAAAGCAAATGAAGAAGCCGCAAAACAGCAGGAAGAACTCGCATCGAGCTTCGCGGCAAATAACAGCGTAGGCGGCGCACAAAGCTGGGATGACGGCGCAAGCAGCAGCGGTAGCGGCGCAAGCACCGGCGGCACAGCGGCTCCGGCTTCCAACGAAGCGGAAGAAGCGGCAAAAGCCATCAATGCGGCGACTGCGGCAGCAGCAGCGGCAGGTTATGATTGGACGAGAAACAGTAAGTATACGAAACCGATTGATGTCGGCAGCGCAACGGATGTTTTGAACAAGGTGATTAAGGGCGTTGACTCGAACGCGAGCATTGATTCGGTTGTCGGCGGCTTCATCGGCATCGGCGACAAGAAAGCCTCGGTGAAAAAAGGCAACGATCCGGCAGAAGCACTTGGCCATCAAGGTGCAAACTACAAATTGAAAGCCACCTCTTTGAAAGCATCCGACTTGAAAGACCTGAGCGTTTCCGAAGGCACCTACACCTTCAAATTGGCAGATGCGAACACTCCGCAGAAAGACGGTTCTAACTCCTTGAGCCGCTTCACAGACGACATCATCACACAGAGCGAAGTTTCTGCGGCAATCAAAAATGAGGTTGGTTCGGCCATTACCGTAAGCGGTTTGACTTGCACATACAGCAACGTCAATGTGAAAGTTGTTATCAAAGACGGCAAATTGACCGAAATGACCTACTCTTTTGATGCAGATGTTTCCGAACTTGCTTTGAAAGTTGCAGTTGTGAGTGTTAAAGGTACGGGCGCTATGCACACCGAAGCTTCTTACAGCAACTTCGTGTATTAAGCAACGCACGAACAGCACATCGATATGCATATCTTGTTAGGAAAGGAAGAACATGATGGCTAAGAAAGCAAAAGTCGAGCTTACGCTTGAAGAACTTCAGGCGAAAAAAAGCAAAAGACAGCGCGGCTGGGTTCGCTTCTGTGCAGTTCTGCTTGCTGTGGTATTGACGCTCGGCATTTTCGGATTGGCATCACAAGGCGATCCGAATGTTGTTAAAGTTTATCCGAATGTCGTGCGTGCACAAACCAAAACAGTTGTGCAAAAGCAGGATTCAACACCGGCTACATCGGATTCGACAGACAGCGATGAGAACGCAACTACCCCCACCGCACCGTCTACAAAAGAGGAAGGCAGCATTTTAGATACGCTGTTGGGCCTTCTCGGCGGTTTGGATTTGAGTGGCATTGCAAGCGGCATTGTCAACGGCGTGGGCGTAGCCATTCCGGGTATAAGAGACTCTCTTTTGTCTTTGATTGACAAATTAGAAGCTTCCATCTCCGGCAAACCGGCGATTACCCACGAGGCTGTGGAATATGCATTCCCGTCAAGTGTGGAAGCCGGCGACGAGGCGGTACGCGCAGATTTGGTTGCAAAACTGAACGCCGCCACACAAAATGTGACCGGGTACTCGGTGGAGCGTTTCGCGGCATTCTCTGAAAACGGCCATGTCAACATCGGCGAACAGACCGAAACCGTCAATAAGATTTTGAGCGCAGCAGGCATTTCTCTGGACAGCGTTGTCGGGGAATTTGCAGGCGCAAAAACGGACGGCGCAGGTGAACCGACTGCATTGACCTTTACCGTTCAAAGCGGGCAGACCGCGGCAGAAGCCGTTGCACAAGCAGGTTTGGACGCTTCTTGTGAGAATTATGCTTTGATGGCAACACAGTTGACTGCGGATGATATCGCTGTTTTGAAAGCAGATGCTGAAAACGGTCTTTATTCGTTCCGCTTGAAGAATGTGGATAACCCCAACAGACGCGCGGATTGCGGTTTGACTCGCTTCACCAACGATTATTTGGTGCAGAACGAGCTTGCAGACCGTGTGGCAAACGCGGTGCAGTTGACGCAAGTTTCCACTTCTACTTTGAAGTTGATCGACCTTGAAACGAAATACAGCAATATCACCGTCAATGTAGCATTTGACCCGACAACCGGCAACTTGAAGAGCTTGGAATACTTCTATGAGTCTTACAACAGATTCGCGGTAAGAACCAATACTGTTCAGGTGGTTGGCACAGCGGGTATGATGACGCAGAACACCTACACAAATTTTGTCTATTAAGAATCCCTAAAACATATAGGAATCCCCTTTCGGCGCAAGCCGAGAGGGGATTTTGCCATTCTTGCCAATTCCAAACGGAATTTTTCAGCAAAATTTGAAGTTGTACTTGCCGCCGTTTTGTGGTGTATTTATTTTGGTTTTTTGGGAGAACTTCGCTTTATATAAGACGGATTCCGCTTTGCCGTAAGGCAGAATAATACTTGCAAAGCTGTGTGCGGCTTTGCACAAAGGGGGAAGCAAATTGAAAACCACACATTGCCGTGTGCTGTCTTGCCCGGCGCGACGCTCTTTTTGTGTCTGTCGCTTCTTTTGCCGGTCGGCGCACATGCGCTGATTCCCTGCGAACAGCAAATGCTCATGTTACACAGAGTAGCAAGGAATAATGTGATATGAACAGCCGCCTACTGCTATTCCGTAATTAAATAATACAGGCGGGTCTAATGCCCGCCTGTATTATTTAGATGGTCTGTATTAGGCTTGCTGTTCCGGAACCGGCGAGCCGGGATATTCAGACTTTTCGCTCTCCTTAAAGCCTATCGTTATGGGAAATTCTCCAATCACCGTCTTTCCGTCGGCAGCATAGAGGGGGATATATTTATTCATCATTTCTCAAAAAGTATCCTGTTAAAGAAATAACTAAACCTACCAATGATATTCCCCATCCTATATAAACGAGGATGTCGTCACTCGAATTACTACAGGCGATAGTGGCACCAAATAAGATAATAGCTATGCCTAAAAGGATTCTCTTAAATTGTTTCATAATAAACATCTCCTTTCGTTGCCTTTGGGAATTTTTTGAAAACAAAAAGCGCGCAAACTGACGAATCAACAGTCCGGCTTACGCGCCCATGTGAATGATTTTGATTTGTCCGCTCCGCAATTGGGGACTGCACCAAAATCGTGTTCGTCATAAAGCAAACTGCTTGCCATAAAAACGATACATGGTGTTACCTCCAATCTCATCAAGCGTTAGACAGTCCATACCATCTACAAAATAAGTATAATACATTCTCGCTGAAAGTTCAATGGGATGAAGATGTTTTTTCGTGAAATTATTGTGAACATAGCGCAGCCGGTTGCGCCGGTCAACGGTCAAGATGAACGGCGCAAAAATGCGCCGCCGTTGACAGCCGCGCCTGTCTGCGCCGATGGGTAATCAAGGGATCAACAGCCTAAAATGCTGTCGCCCCCTTTTCACTATGGGAACGAAAATCGAATATCGACCTTGCGGTAGCGCCTCAGATTTTTTAGAAATCCATAGAGGACGGTTTTTTGATGCGGTGGATACAGGTAATAACCCCGACGCCAAATGAGCCGTGCACAACAAATCCATACATATAAAATCCCGCAGACGCAATCGATGCGTTTGCGGGGGTTTCGTTTTGTGCATACCAAAGCACGAATTAAATTTTACGCGTAGGGGCGTGCAATGTGCGCCCGCAAAGTATTCCACCAAAAATCAAGCGTATTTTTGTTGGTATAAAGAGAGCAGTTCCGCCTCTGTGACGAAAGCCGAAAGTGCGCCCACGGCGGTGACCGCCTTGCCGCCTGTGATGTTGCCGTAAGCAATGCAAGTCTTTAACGGGGCATCGTGCATCAATCCGTAAATAAATCCGGCAAGAAAAGCATCGCCCGCACCTGTGGAGTCTACATTGTGGAATTCAGGTACGCTTTCCACAAAAAACTGCTTGCCGTTTTCACTGCCGATACAGCCGTCTTTATCGACTTTGACCACCACCTTGTCAAAATAGGTGTGCAACCGTTCGGCGGCGCGTTCGGGGGTGGATTCCCCCGTAATTTGCAACGCTTCTTTGCGGTTGGGTGTGTAATAATCGGCAATTTCCAAGTATTTTCCGTAGGTCTCAAACGACAGGTTTTCATCCCAACCTGTGTCCAAAACCATAATACTGCCCTCGGATTTCAAGGTTTCATATACAGGTAAAAATCCACCCGGATGCATCAGTACAACTTTTGCGCCCGTCGCCGCTTGATAAAAAGTATCAAGCGCGGCGCTGTCCGGGTCCATACTGCCTTTCCCGTAGGTGAAAAAGGTGCGGTCCTGCGGCAAAATGATTGCCGAGGTGATGTTTACGGGGATTTTATCGCCTGTATACAAATTGACGGGTGAAACGCCGTTCTCTTGGAATTTTTCTTTGGCAAAGCGGGAAAACAAATCGTCACCGAGTTGTGTTGCGATGCGCGTTTCCAATCCCAACCGCCCCAAATTGATAAGCGTGGCGGGTACGCCGCCGCCGAGCTGCAACGAAAATTCGTCACAGTAGATTTCTTCGCCTAATTTCGGCAATCGCGGCATGCCTTTATACAGCAAATCTACATTGGTTGTGCCTGCACCTGCGACAAAATTGCTCATTTCCATTCCCCCATGTAATCTTTTCTCCGTTTCAAACAGGATGCAGCCGGTTGTTTTGGAAGCGGTTGCAAGGTCAGCGCGTCAATCGCCGCCTCTAAAACGGTTAATTTCATATGCGTTTCTCCTTTTAGTTGACAACGTTTTGCGGCTTGCCGTCAAAATAGGCTTTAAAATTCTCCTGTAAAACGGACATCAGCCGCGCCCGTGTTTCATACCCTGCCCACGCAATGTGCGGGGTGATGAAGCAGTTTTTTGCCGTCAAAAGCGGATTGTCCTTTTTCGGCGGTTCTACGGTGAGCACATCCAATCCCGCGCCTGCAATCCGCCCGCTGTTTAACGCGTCTGCCAGCGCGGCATCGTCCACCACAGGCCCGCGCGAAGTGTTGATGAGGTAGGCGGTGTCCTTCATTTTCGCAAGGAAATTTGCGTTCACAAGTCCTTTTGTGCTGTCATTTAACGGGCAATGTAAGGTGATAAAATCCGCTTGCTCGGCGATTTCATCCGTGCTTGCCCAACGGAAGTTTTTGCGTGCGCTTTGGTCGGTTTCGTGCCCGGAAGATGCTAAAATCCGCATGGAAAACGCCTCGGCTATATCCGCTACGCGCTGTCCGATTTTGCCGAAACCGATAATGCCGAGCGCCTTGCCGGCAAGTTCCGTCAGCGGGGTTTTCCAAAAACAGAAGTCAGGGCAGGCAGACCATTCACCTGCGCGCACCGCATCACTGTGTACGGTAACGGCGTTGGTAAACGCGGTGAGAAAAGAAAATACAAGTTGCGCCACCGCGTCGGTGGAATAGGAGGGGATATTGCAAAGCGGAATGTTTTTCTGCCGCAAATATGCGCCGTCTGCAATGTTAAATCCCGTAGAAAGCAATGCGACGAATTTCAACTTCGGCATACCGTCGATTTCTTCCTTTTCCAACGGGGTTTTGTTGGTAATCACGATGTCCGCATCCTTACAGCGCGGCACGATTTCCGCGCGCGGGGTGCGGTCATACACCGTAAGTTCGCCGTATGCGCGCAACCAATCCCACGAAAGGTCGCCGGGATTGGTGGTAAAACCGTCTAAAATCACAATCTTCATTGTAAAAAACTCCTCTCAACTGACACTGCGTATATTGTAGCATAAAATTTCATACCATAACAGCAAAATGGAGAAATTTTTTAGAAATTCCATATTTTGTTTGACCTTATGCATATTTTGTTATAGAATTAATATAGGTGTTTTTGCGCTTATGACATAACGCGGAAACGAACGAAAGGGCGGTGAGCTCGCTTGGCGCATATAAAGGTGAACCGAAAAAAACTTTTGAATATTCTCGGCGGCATACTGCTCATTTTGGCGGTTGCGCTGTTTTGTGTGGCGCTTTTGTTTCAGGACCCGACTTTTGTAGAGCATTACGATGAAATTATGAACCGTTTGTCGGAGTTTGAATATGCGGTGGCAACCCTGCCGTACCGTGGGCTTGTGATTGTTGCCATACTGCTTATCTACCTTTCCAAATCCGTGTTCCCGATGCCGATTTCCGCCATATGCGTGATTGCCGGTATGGCGTTCCCCACGCCGTACGCGGTGCTGATTAACATTGTCGGCTTTTCGCTTCTGTGCATCATCAAATATTTTTGGGGCAAGCACATCGGCGGTGGGCTCGTGCACAAACTGCTTTTGAAAAATGAAGATATTGAACGCATTCTCGAAAAGGCGGACGATAAGGCAAAAGGCGGTCTTTTGGTCGGATTTCGGTTGGTGCCGAGTTTCCCGATTAACACGATAAGCCAGGTTTACGGCGCAATGGGGTACGATTTGAAAACCTACTTGTTGCTGTCCGTGGTGGGCTTTTTGCCGAAATTGATTTCTTACAGTTTCATCGGTCGAAATGTGTACAACCCGTTCTCTATGGCGTTTATTCTGCCGTTTGTCATTTTGTTCACGATTTCGGGCGTGTCGCTGTTCGGCGTGAATCAAATGATTGATATTTACAACAACAATTTTAAAAACAACAATAACCATATAAAAAAGAGCGGAAAGGATGTTTTTTGAAAATGGCAATCCAACAGGAATTAAAAGCAATGCTTCAGAACGGTGCGATGGACAGCCGCCTGCGCCGCGTGTATGTGAGCGATGCGGAAATCAAGGCGCAGTACGCGCGTTACACCGCCGTAATTGATGCGTTTTCCGAACTGTTTTCGGGCGAACGCGATATTCGCCTGTTCTCTGCCCCCGGCAGAAGCGAAGTCGGCGGCAACCATACCGACCACAACCACGGCAGAGTGCTCGCGGCGGGAATCAATTTGGATGCGATTGCGGCGGCGGCGAAAAATGACGATAACATTGTTCGTGTGAAAAGCGAAGGCTACCCGATGGATGTGGTGGATTTGTCCGACCTTTCCGTGCAGGAGTCGGAACTCGGGCATTCCCCGGCACTTGTGCGCGGCGTTTGCCGGGGCTTCTTAAATTACGGCTATAAAATCGGCGGCTTTGACGCGACCACCGCGTCACGCGTGCTGTCCGGCTCGGGACTTTCGTCCTCGGCGGCGTATGAAGTGCTTGTCGGCACCATGCTCAACTATTTGTACAACGACGGCAAGGTAGACGCAGTAACGATTGCCAAAATCGCGCAGTATGCCGAAAATGAATATTTCGGCAAGCCCTGCGGACTTATGGACCAAACCGCCTGCTCTGTCGGTTCGTTTGTCACGATTGATTTTAAAGACCCCCAAAATCCCGAAATCAAAGAAGTGAAATTCGACTTTGCCGCCTGCGGCCATGCGCTTTGCATTGTGGATACGAAGGGCAGCCACTCGGATTTGACCGATGAATATGCCTATATCCGCGAGGAGATGGAAAGCGTTGCACAGTATTTCGGCAAAAAAGTGTTGCGCGAAGTGCCCGAAGCGGAATTTTACGGCGAAATCGCATCGGTGCGTAAGCGCGTCGGTGACCGCGCGGTTTTGCGTGCTATGCACTTTTATGCCGATAACGCCCGCGTTTTGAAAGAGGTAGATGCTCTGCGCGCGGGGGATTTCGAGACCTTTAAACAGTACATACTCGAAAGCGGCAATTCGTCTTATATGTATAACCAAAACGTATTTTCGGTGAAAAAGCCGCAAGAGCAGCCGGTCTCCCTGGCGTTGGCAATTTCGCAGCGCGTCCTTTCGAGGCGCGGCGCATGGCGCGTCCACGGCGGCGGCTTCGCGGGTACGATACAGGCATTTGTGCCGTTGGATTTGCTCGACGCCTACAAGCGTGAAATCGAGCAGGTGTTCGGCGAGGGCGCGTGCTATGTGCTCTCCATTCGTCCGGTCGGCGGCACGGAAATTTGATTGAATTTTTAAGGAAGTGCATCTGAAATGGAAACCAAAGAACTTTTGCAAACGCTCTGCGCCGCACCCGGCGTTTCGGGCGACGAAGCGGCGGTGCGCGAAACCGTCCAATCGTTGTTCGCCCCCTTCGGGGAAGTGAAAACCGATGCGCTCGGCAATGTGCTTTGCACTTATAAAGGAACAGGGCGCGGCAGAAAAATCCTTCTGGATGCACATATGGACCAAATCGGGCTTTGCGTATTGGAAATCACGCCCGAAGGCTTTCTGCGCACCGCCCCCTGCGGCGGTGTGGATAAGCGTGTCCTGTGCTCGGCGGAAGTCACCGTGCACGGCAAACAAGAATTGTACGGCGTAGTCACAAGCACGCCGCCGCATTTGCAGAAAGACGGCGAAAAAAGCACCTTGCCCGACGCGGTTTTAATCGACATCGGACTTTCCAAAGACCAAGCCGAACAGGTTGTTTCGGCAGGGGACCGCGTTTCTTTGCGCAGTCGGTTTACGGAACTTTACAACGAATGTGTCAGCGCTCCCGCGCTTGACGACCGCGCAGGGGTGGCGGTGCTGTTGCGTACGATGGAGCATTTGACCTTGATGGGTTGTGCCGACACGGTCATTGCACTTTGCTCCACGCGCGAGGAAACCACCGAAGGCGGTGCGAAAGCGGCATCCTTTTCGGCGCAGGCAGATTTGTGCATTGCGGTTGATGTCAGTTTTGCCAAAACCCCCGACGCCAAGGCAGAGGAGTGCGGCGAACTTCTAAAAGGCCCGATGATTGGGTATGCTCCGTCTTTGACACGAAGTGTCAGCGAGGGGCTGAAACTGACCGCGCGAGAACACCAAATCCCGTATCAAATCGAAGTGATGGGCGGCAGCAGCGGCACGAATGCCGATGTCATTGCCGCAGAGGCAGGCGGCGTGCAAACCGGGCTTCTTTCCATACCGCTTCGCTATATGCACACAGGTGTTGAGATTGTGTCCTTGCAGGATGTGGAAAACACGGCGCGCCTGCTTGCAAATTATGTGTTATACGGAGGGCAAGCGTGATGTTGAAAACTTTGTGCGAATTAAACGGCATTTCCGGGCGCGAGGACGCAGTGCGCGCGTTTCTGCTGACGCAACTGCCCGAAGATGTAACCTATACCGTAGATGCGCTCGGCAATCTTTTGGTGGAAAAGAAAGGCAAAATGCGCCCGAAAAATAAAGTGGCGCTGTTTGCCCATATGGACGAGGTCGGCTTTATTGTGACCTATATTACCGATGACGGCTTTTTGAAATGCAGTCCCGTCGGCGGCATTGACCCCCGTGCCGTGTTCGGCAAGGCGGTCACCGTAGGGGAGCGCGGTGTGTCGGGCGTTATCGGCGGCAAGGCGGTACACCAACTCAACAAAGACGAAAAGGGCAGCGTGCCCGAAATTGAAGATATGTTTATCGACATCGGCGCCATGACCAAATCCGAGGCGCAATCGCTTGCAGATTTGGGTGACGCGGTGTATTTTCGGTCGGAATATGTGGAATTCGGCGACGGATTTGTGAAATCCAAAGCGATTGATGACCGCGCAGGCGTGCAACTTCTTTTGGATATGGTGAAATCCGATTTGCCGTATGATATGACCTTCTGCTTTACCGTGCAGGAGGAAATCGGCACGCGCGGTGCGGCGGCGGCGACCTTTACCGTTCGCCCCGATTACGCGTTGGTGATTGAAAGCACCACGGCGGCGGATTTGCCCGATGTGCAGAACTATAAACAGGTGTGCAAAGTCGGTGCGGGCGCGGTGGTCGGTTTTATGGACCGCGGCACCGTGTATGACAAAGACTTATATGATTTCGCAAGAAAACTTGCGGCGGAAAAACACATTCCCTGCCAAACCAAAACGATGATTGCGGGCGGCAATGATGCGGCGGCAATCCACAAAACAGCAGGCGGGGTAAAAGTTTTGGCGGTTTCTGCGCCGTGCCGTTATATTCATTCGGGCGCGTGCGTGGTGAAAAAAGATGATTTGCAGAGCGTTGCGGATTTGACAAAAGCACTTGCGGAGGCACTCTGCAATGCTTAAACTGATAGAAAATCTTTCGCCCGATACCGCAAAACAGTTGCTGGCGGTGTTCCCCGACAATTTGCACACGGCGTTTACGCTGTTTGCGCTTTTGGATGTGCACCGTGTGGACGGCGCGTGGGTGCAAACCGAGGACGAATGTGTAACGGCGCTTGTGGTGTCCGAAGCACAAACCAAAGCCTATGTTTTGGCGTCGGGCGGTGCCGATTTTGAGGAGTTGCGGTTGTTTCTGCGCACTTTGGGTGGTGTGGTGGTGCTTTGCGCGCCGGAAATCACCGAAAAAATCGGCGTCACAGCCTTTTCCGAAAAATCCGTTATGGAACTTTCCGAATTGCCCGAGGGCGGGCGGCAGGCGCAAAGCGTCAATGACAATCTGCGCCCGATATATGATTTGCTGATGCAAAATACCGCCGCTGTGGCGGGGGATGCCCCCGATTTTCAGAAATACGCCGACCGTGCGTATAAAGAGTGGCTTTCCAAAACCACGCGCGGCATTTTCGGCGGCTACACGGTGGTCAAAGCGGTTTACGCAGGCGAAAATGCGCTTTTGGCGGCGGGGACGGCCGATATTTTGGGCGATTGGGTGTATATCCGCGATGTGGTGACCGACCGCGATTTTCGCCAAATGGGGTACGGCTCGGACTGCGTGCGCGGTCTTTGTGCAGAATTAAAAACCGACCAAAACCGCATTTTTTTACTGTGCGGCGATTTAAAAACCGAACGGTTTTATGAAAAATCCGGCTTTCGTCGGGTTGGCTATATCAAACAGGGAATTGTAGAATTATGAGCGAATTTTTTGAACTTTCCGAACGCGTACAACAAGCGTCTGCGGCGGCTTTGCAACTTGCCGCACCGCAGTTTTCCGAAATTGACGCGCTTACGGAGTACAATCAGCAAAAGGTGCTTTCAGCGTTTATCAAAAACCGTGTGGACGAAACCGATTTCGGCACCTCTACGGGGTATGGATATAACGACAAAGGCAGAGAAAAATTAGACCGCTTAACGGCGGATATTTTCGGCGCCGAAGCGGCGTTTATTCGCGCGGGTGCGCTTTCGTGCGGCACGCATACGCTGTCAGTTTGCTTGTACGGCGTTTTGCGCCCGGGCGACACACTGTTGAGCGTTACGGGCTTGCCGTACGATACCATTCATTCCACCATCGGCATTGACAACGGCAAAAGTGCGGGCAAAGGCACGCTTGCCGATTTCGGCGTGCAATACAGCCAAATTGATTTGACAGAAAACGATGCGCTGAATTACGAAGCGATTGAAAATGCGGCGAAAGACCCCGCAGTGCGCATGGTCTATATGCAGCGTTCGCGCGGCTATGCTTTGCGCCATACGATTTCGGTGGACGAAATTGAAACGGTGTGCGAAATTGTGCACCGCGTCAATCCCCGTGCGGTGGTGATGGTCGATAACTGCTACGGTGAATTTACGGAAAAACGCGAACCCACCGAAGTCGGCGCTGATTTGATGGCGGGGTCGCTTATCAAAAACGCGGGCGGCGGAATTGCCGCATCGGGCGGCTACATCGCAGGCAGAGCCGATTTGGTCGAACTTTGCGCGTGCCGTTTGAATACCCCCGGGTTGGGGTTGGAAGTCGGCGCGACTTTGGGGCAAAACCGCAGTTTGTTTATGGGATTGTTCCATGCGCCGCATGTGGTCGGCGAAGCGCTCAAAACCGCGATTTTTGCGGCGGCGCTGTTTTCCGAATTCGGATTTTCAGTCACACCGCGGTACGATGAAACGCGCCACGATATTATTCAGGCGATTTGTTTGGAAACGCCCGAACGGCTCATTGCTTTTTGCCAAGGGTTGCAAAAGGGCGCGCCTGTGGATTCTTATGTTACGCCCGAACCGTGGGATATGCCCGGGTATGACAGCCGGGTGATTATGGCGGCGGGGGCGTTTACTTCCGGCTCGTCGATTGAACTTTCGGGCGACGCGCCGTTGCGCGAACCGTTTGCGGTTTGGATGCAGGGCGGCTTAAACTTCCACACGGGCAAAATCGGCGTGCAACTTGCCGCCGAAGAACTGTGCAAACGCGGCTTACTGAAATAATCCCAAAGGGGGAGATACAATGGAACTTTTGCATTTGAAAAGCGGTACGGATGTGCGCGGCGTTGCCGTGAACACCCAAGCGCCTGAAAAAATCGACTTGACCGACGAAGCGGTGCGCCGCATTACGGGCGCGTTCGTGCGCTTTTTGACGGCGCAGACCGAAAAATCGGCAGGGGCATTGAAGCTTTCCGTCGGGCACGATTCGCGCGTATCCGCCGAACGGATCAAACAGGCGGTTTTAAAAGAAATGACTGCGTACGGCGTGCAAATTCTCGATTGCGCGCTTTGCTCCACACCCGCTATGTTTATGACCACGCAGACTGAAGATTGTGACGGCGCGGTGCAAATCACCGCAAGCCACCATCCGTGGGACAGAAACGGCTTAAAATTCTTCACCCGCGCAGGCGGACTTTCGGGCAGAGAGTTGGAACGCATCTTAAAAGATGCCGAAAGCACTCCGCCGCATAACGGCGAGGCAATCTCCGCGCAGGAAACGGATTACCTTTCCGTGTACTGCGAACAGTTAAAAGATTTGATTCGCAAAGGGGTCAACAGTCCCGAGCATTACGAGCAACCCTTAACAGGGCTCAAAATCGTCGTAGATGCAGGCAACGGCGTGGGCGGCTTTTACGCAGAACGCGTGCTTGCGCCTTTGGGGGCGGACACCGCAGGCAGTCGTTATTTGGAGCCGGACGGCTCGTTCCCGAATCATGTGCCGAACCCCGAAAACGCGGCGGCAATGGAAAGCATTCGCGAAGCGACCTTGCAATCGGGAGCAGACCTCGGCGTGATTTTCGACACCGATGTGGACCGCGGCGGTGCGGTCACGGCGGACGGCGAAGAACTCAACCGCAACCGTTTGGTCGCCGTGGCGGCGGCGATTGCGTTGGAAAACGAGGAAGGCGGCTCGGTGGTGACCGACTCTGTCACTTCGGCAGGGCTGACGAAGTTTATCAACGGCAATTTGGGCGGCAAGCACATTCGCTTCAAACGCGGCTACAAAAATGTGATTGACGAAGCCGTGCGGCGAAACGCCGCGGGCGAAAACACCCCGCTTGCCATTGAAACCTCGGGGCACGCGGCATTCCGCGAAAATTATTTTCTCGATGACGGCGCGTATCTCGTCACACGCATCATTATTAAACTGTGTTTGTTAAAACGCACGGGCGGCGACCTCGGCGATTTGATACGCGATTTGGAAGAACCTGCGGAAGAAAAAGAAATCCGCTTAAAAATCACCGCGCCCGATTTCAAAGCCTACGGGGCGGAAATGATTGCGCTTGTCAACGCGTGCGCCGCAAAAGCCGAGGGCGTTACCGTTGTCGACGACAGTTATGAAGGCACAAAAATTATTTTCCCCGCACCCGAAACGGACGGCTTTTTCATCTTCCGTTTGAGCGTGCACGACCCGATTATTCCCATCAATTTTGAATCGGCAAAATCGGGCGGCGTTTTAAATATGGCGAAAACCTTGCACGCTTGGTTATCTTCGGCGGCGGGTTTGGATTTGTCACCGCTGACACAATTTTTAAAGGAATTTGCAATTGGAACTTGACAAAGCCGCTAAATTTCATACAATGTAGTATATACTCTTATCACACTTGGAGGTGTGCAATATGATTTTTGAAAAGGTTAGAAAAATTATTTGCGAACAGTTTGATTTGGATGAAGACTCCGTCACGGCGGATACGCTTTTGGAAGACGATTTGGAAGCAGACAGCCTCGACTTGGTGGATTTGGTGATGTCGTTTGAGGACGAATTCCAAATTGAAGTTCCCGACGAAGAAATCGAAAACATCAAAACGGTCGGCGATATTGTAAAATACATCGAGGAGCACTAAGCATACTCGGTTGAGAAGGATTAAAAATCATGGCTGAACAAAAGAAAATGGTTGAAGAAATTACCTCCATGGAGGAAGATTTCGCAAAATGGTATACCGATGTCGTCAAAAAGGCGGAATTGATTGAGTATACCAGCGTCAAAGGCTGTATGGTCATTCGCCCCTACGGTTACGCGATTTGGGAGAATATCCAAAAACAGCTCGACAAAATGTTTAAGGACTTGGGACACGAAAATGTTTGTATGCCCATGTTTATCCCCGAAAGTCTGCTCAATAAGGAAAAGGACCATGTAGAGGGGTTTGCGCCCGAAGTTGCTTGGGTGACGCACGGTGGCAACGAAAAGTTGGAAGAACGCCTTTGCGTGCGCCCGACTTCCGAAACGCTGTTCTGCGAGCACTACAAGGCGATTGTGCAATCCTACCGCGATTTACCGAAACTGTATAACCAATGGGTTTCGGTAGTGCGTTGGGAAAAAACCACCCGTCCGTTTTTGCGTTCGCGAGAATTCCTGTGGCAGGAGGGGCATACCATTCACGCCACCGCCGAGGAAGCACAGGCGGAAACCGTGCAGATGCTCAATGTCTACGCCGATTTCTGCGAAAAGTATCTTGCCATGCCCGTGGTCAAGGGCGTAAAAACCGAGAAAGAGCGTTTCGCAGGCGCGGAAGATACGTATACGATTGAAGCATTGATGCATGATGGCAAAGCGTTGCAAAGCGCGACTTCGCACTATTTCGGCGACGGTTTTGCGCGCGCATTCGAGATTCAGTATACCGACAAAGACAATAAACTGAAATATCCGTTCCAGACCTCTTGGGGTTGCACCACGCGGCTTATCGGCGCGGTGATTATGACGCACGGCGACAACAACGGGCTTGTTTTGCCGCCGAAAATCGCTCCGACACAGGTTGTGGTCATTCCGATTGCCGCGCACAAAGCGGGTGTAACGGAAAAGGCGCAGGAAGTTGCCGCGCGCATTTCGGCATTCTGCCGCGCGAAGATTGACACGACCGATAATTCTCCGGGCTGGAAATTCGCTGAATACGAAATGAAAGGCGTGCCGCTGCGTTTGGAGTTGGGGCCCAAGGATATCGAGAAAAATCAGTGCGTTTTGGTGCGCCGCGACAACCGCGAAAAGGTGTTTGTGTCGCTGGATGACCTCGAAACCGAAATCCCGAAACTTTTGGATGCGGTTCAGCAAGGGCTTTACGATGCCGCGCTTGCACGCCGTGCGAATATGACTTTCAGCGCCGCAACTTTAGACGAACTCAAAGAGATTGCCGACAACAAGCCGGGCTTTATCAAGGCGATGTGGTGCGGCAGCCGCGAATGCGAGGATAAACTCAAGGAAGTTGCGGGCATTACCTCGCGGTGTATTCCGTTCGAGCAGGAGCATATTGCCGACACTTGCGTGTGCTGCGGCAAACCTGCAAAGCATATGCTCTATTGGGGCAAGTCGTATTGATGCGGCTGTAAATCGCATTTCAAAAAAAGCATTTTGCAAACGGATATGGCGAAATGCGCCGTGTATCGGATTGTGTAAACAAGGTGTTTTCAAACGGAAACACCTTGTTTTTTTGTTTGTGCAATGCGTATTCGTTTATCCAATCCGTGTAGGGGGCGACGACCTCGGCGCGCCCCCCCACGCACCGCACCGCCCCAACACGCACCGCCCCCA
>DAVZHM010000028.1:0-20327 GCA_052273845.1 Candidatus Fimenecus sp.
GGTTCGGATTTGCACTGTTTGGTGCGGATAACAGGACTTGAACCTGCACGCTTTCGCACCAGATCCTAAATCTGGCGTGTCTGCCAATTCCACCATATCCGCGTAACGAAGCATATTATAGCAAACTCAAACCGAATTTGCAAGAATCTTTCCGAAAGAATATTTAATACTTTAGAAATACGCCAAGGCGAATTTTTTCGATTTAATTGGCAAAAAGGATATTGACATATACCCATATAGGGTATATAATGAGAATACCCCATCAGGGTATATGGAAAGGTGGTTTTCTATTTATGGAGAAAAACTGCAACTGCTGTGCGAAAACCAAAAAGCGCACACCCGAAGAACACACAAAACTCATTCACCGCTTAAACCGCATTGAGGGGCAAATCCGTGGCATCAAAGGCATGGTTGAAAATGATGCATATTGTACGGATATAATCACACAGGTTGCCGCCGCAAACGCAGCGTTGAATGCGTTTAACAAAGAATTGCTCAGCACGCATATCAAAACCTGCGTTGCAGACGATATTAAGGCAGGCAAAACAGAAACAGTTGACGATTTATTGTTAACTTTGCAAAAACTAATGAAGTAAGGGAATTTTATGGAACAATATACTGTAACCGGAATGAGCTGTGCGGCGTGCAGTGCACGCGTCGAAAAGGCGGTGAGCGCCGTAGAGGGCGTTACTGCATGCAGTGTCAGTCTTTTGACAAATTCTATGGGCGTTGAAGGGACCGCCTCCCCTTCCAACATCATTGCCGCTGTTGAAAAGGCGGGCTACGGTGCCGCGCGCAAAGAACACGGCAAAACGACACAAAACAGCAAAGGCAAAACGGCTGAAGATACTTTAAAAGATACAGAAACACCAAAAATGAAACAGCGACTATTGTTTTCATTACTGTTTTTGGCTGTTTTGTTGTATATTTCAATGGGGCATATGTTCGGCGCACCTCTCCCCGCTGCTTTGGAGCAAAATCCCATAGCATTCGGCATTTTGCAACTACTTTTGACGGTTGCAATTATGGTGATTAACCAAAAATTCTTCATAAGCGGATTTAAGGGGCTTGTGCACCGCGCACCGAATATGGATACACTTGTTGCATTGGGTGCAGGTGCAGCGTTCGGATACAGCGTGTACGCCTTGTTCGCTATGACTGCGGCACAAATTTCCGGCGGTACAGAAGCGGCAATGCATTGGACACATGAATTCTATTTTGAATCCACCGCAACGATTTTGGCTTTGATCACCGTTGGGAAAACGTTGGAATCGCGTGCAAAAGGCAAAACCACCGATGCGCTGAAAAGGTTGATGCAACTTTCGCCGAAAACGGCTGTGCTTATTAAAAACGGTGCGGAAGTGACCGTACCGATTGACGAAGTCAAAAAGGATGACATTTTCGTGGTTCGTCCCGGCGAAAGTATTCCTGTGGACGGCGAAATTTTGGAAGGCAACAGCGCGATTGATGAATCTGCGCTAACCGGCGAAAGTATTCCAGTAGACAAAAGTGTCGGAGATACTGTCACCGCCGCTTGTATCAATCAATCGGGATTTCTGCGTTGCCGTGCAACGCGTGTCGGTGAGGACACTACCCTTTCACAAATCATTCAAATGGTCAGCGATGCCGCCGCGACAAAAGCACCGATTGCAAAGGTTGCCGACCGTGTTTCAGGTGTGTTCGTACCGATTGTGCTAACGATTGCCGCGATTGCCACCATTGTTTGGCTGTGTGTCGGGCAGAGTTTCGGCTATGCACTCGCACGCGGGATTTCAGTTTTGGTCATCAGTTGCCCGTGTGCATTGGGACTTGCAACGCCCGTAGCGGTTATGGTCGGCAACGGAAAAGGCGCAAAAAACGGCATCCTGTTTAAAACCGCCGCTGCATTAGAGCAAGCCGGAAAAACGCAAATTGTTGTTTTAGATAAAACCGGCACAATCACCAACGGCACACCACAGGTCACCGATATATATCCTGCTGAAAGTACGGACGAAAACACTTTATTAAGCCTTGCCTGTTCTTTGGAACAGCAAAGCGAACACCCGCTCTCCAAAGCCATTCTCGCATATGGAGAGGAGAAGAACATTCCCCTTTCGCCTGTTGCGGATTTCAAAGCCTTGCCGGGAAACGGGCTGTGTGCTTCGCTGAACGGCAATATACTTTACGGCGGAAATTCACCGTTCATTTCTGAAAAAGCTGTTGTGCCCAACTCTGTGAAAGCTACGGCGGATGCATACGCCGCCGAAGGGAAAACCCCTTTATATTTTGCGTTGGGAAACAAATTTTTGGGACTGATTGCCGTTGCAGACACCGTAAAGACCGAAAGTCCGCAAGCAATCAAAGAATTGCAAAATATGGGAATTCGCGTTGTGATGCTCACAGGCGACAATGAACGGACGGCAAACGCAGTCGGCAAATCGGCGGGTGTGGATGAAGTAATTGCAGGGGTACTTCCTGACGGAAAAGAAGCTGTTATCCGCACTTTACAAGCGCAAGGGAAAGTAATGATGGTTGGCGATGGAATCAACGATGCTCCCGCCTTAACGCGCGCAGACACAGGTGTTGCCATCGGCGCAGGTACGGACATTGCTATTGACGCGGCGGATGTTGTTTTGATGAAAAGCCGTTTAACGGATGTTCCTGCCGCCATTTGTCTGAGCCAAGCTACACTGCGGAACATTCACGAAAACCTGTTTTGGGCGTTTATATACAATGTTATCGGTATTCCGCTTGCCGCAGGCGTTTGGATTCCGATTTTCGATTGGACACTCAACCCCATGTTCGGGGCAGCGGCAATGAGTTTGTCGAGTTTCTGCGTGGTAATGAATGCCTTACGCTTAAACTTTTTCAAACTCTACAGAGCAAAAAAAGACAAAAAAATTAAGCCGAAAAATGGCTTAAAGGAGGATATTCAAATGACAAAAACATTAAAAATCGAAGGTATGATGTGCGGACATTGCGAAATGCATGTCAAGTCGGCGCTTGAAGCGTTGGACGGCGTTGCTTCCGCTGTTGTGAGCCACAAAGACGGCACGGCAGTCATTACGCTGCAAAAAGATGTTCCTGAAGATACACTGAAACAAGCAGTAGAGTCCGAGGGGTACAAAGTTCTGTAAAGAATACGAAAAAGGTGGGGAAGTTTTTACTTCCCCACCTTTTTATGCTTTATAAATCATGGCACGCATCGCGTTGCAAACCGCAAGCACCATCACGCCAACATCGGCGAAAACCGCAAGCCACATACTCGCAAGACCAAATGCGCTGAGCAACAGCACAACAGCTTTTACAAGCAAAGCAAACACGATGTTTTCGTGGACAATGCGCATAGTTTTCTTTGCAATTTTCAATGCCACAGCGAGTTTTGACGGTTTATCATCCATCAAAACAACATCTGCCGCTTCAATCGCCGCATCGCTACCGAGTGCGCCCATTGCAATGCCGACATCGGCACGCGCAAGTACAGGCGCATCGTTAATGCCGTCGCCGACAAACGCCAAAGTGGATTTGGGATTTTTTTCGTGCAGCAAGCGTTCGGTCTCTCGAACCTTATCGTCCGGCATCAGCTGTGTGTAGGCTTCATCAATGCCGATTTCTTTTGCAACCGCCTGCCCGACTTTGTCGCTGTCTCCTGTGAGCATCACGGTTTTACGAATTCCCTCGGTTTTCAATTCTGCCAAAGCTGTTTTCGCATCGGGTTTTAATGTGTCCGAAATCACGATATGTCCGCTGTAAACGCCGTCTACGGCAATGTGCACCGTAGTACCGACGGTTTTACATTCGTGCCACGAAATATTTGCAGAATCCATTAAAGCCCCGTTTCCGGCGTAAACGGATTTTCCGTCAATTTCGGCGTGAATGCCGCGACCGGACAATTCCTCTACATTGGTAATTCGGCTTTTGTCAATATGCCCACCGTGTGCTTTCAATATTGAAAGTGCTATGGGGTGGCTCGAAAAACTTTCCGCCGCGGCGGCAATATCCAAAAGTTCTGCTTCCGATACCTCTTGCGGGTGGATTGCCGTAACGCTGAAAGTGCCGTTTGTGAGCGTACCTGTTTTATCGAACACAACCGTTTCGGTTTTGGAGAGTGCTTCCAAATAGTTTGCGCCTTTAATCAGTACGCCCTGCTTTGAAGCGCCGCCGATGCCGCCGAAAAAGGAAAGCGGCACCGAAACCACCAATGCACACGGGCAGGAAACCACCAAGAAGGTTAATGCGCGGGAAATCCAAATGGAAAAATCCTGTTTTAAAATGAGCGGCGGCAGTATGGCGAGCAACAAAGCGGAAATAACTACACACGGTGTGTAATATTTTGCAAACCGCGTGATGAAATTCTCACTTTTCGCTTTTTTTGAGGTTGCATTTTCCACCAAATCCAAGATTTTAGAAACCGTGCTTTCGGCGAAAACGCTTGTCACCTTGGCTTCAATCACGCCGTTTTGGTTCACAGAACCGCTGATAACGCTGTCCCCAACACGGCAAGTCACGGGCACACTCTCCCCTGTTAGCGCCGAAGTGTTAACCGTAGTTTCACCTTTTACAACAATCGCGTCCAGCGGGATTTTCTCGCCGGGTTTGATTTCAATGATTTCCCCGACTGCAACTTCTTCAGGCGAAACGGTTTCGACCGTACCGTTGCGACACACATTGGCATAATCAGGGCGAATATCCATCAGTGCCGCTATGGACTTGCGGCTTTTGCCGACGGCAATGCTTTGAAACAATTCCCCGACTTGGTAAAACAGCATTACGGCTACCGCTTCCGGATAATCCGCAACGAAAAACGCGCCGATTGTGGCAACAGACATTAAGAAGTTTTCGTCAAACACTTGCCCATGCAAAATGTTACGCACCGCTGAAAAAACAACATCATACCCCGCGACGGCATATGGCACAAGGAAAGTCAGCAAGCGCAAAACGCCTTCGGTCGGCAGCGCCCACACCACTGCAAGCAACACAGCAGAAAGGAGAATGCGAAACAAGTTTTTCTTTTGTTTTCGAGACATCTTACTCACCCTCAATAAATCAAGCGGCAATCGCGCTCTACCTTGCGGCAGGTTTTTTCAATTTCTTTAAGCAAATCCGTTGTAATTTCACCGTCAGTTTCCAAAGTCAGCTTTTGCGTCATAAAGTTGATTGCAGCTTTTTTCACTTCCGGCATTTTGTTAACGGCATCTTCCATTTTTGCCGCACAATTCGCACAATCTAATTCTTCAAATTTATATACTTTAATCATTTTGGGGTTCCTCCTCAGTTAAATGTTCAAAACCTTGCCCGATAATCGAACGAACATGGTCATCGGCAAGAAAATATATAATGGTTTTCCCTTCGCGGCGGTTGGCAATCAGTTTTGCGTCTTTCAGCACCTTTAATTGGTGCGAAATTGCGGATTGTGTCATTCCCAACAGTTCAGTAATCTCACGAACACAGAGTTCCTGTTCAAAAAGCGAAAACAAAATCTTGATACGGGTTGTATCCCCAAAGATTTTAAACAAATCCGCCAAATCACAAAGAGCTTCATCTTTCGGAATGGCATTTCGTGCCAAATCCAATGCCGCAGTATGATTATGGTTGTGCATCAAGTGCATCTCCTTTTCATATGAATTTATGTTCATATATTATCACCATTCATATGAATTGTCAATACTATGTTATAAAAAAATCCGCAGTATTTTTCTGCGGATTTTAGAGTTTAATTTAATTTTAAATCCTGAGGTATACGGTGGTCATACATATAACTACCGAAATTTATCGGACGCAGGAACACGCTCGCTTTTGTGGCAAAATCGGAAAGTCGACTACCTTTCGGAACAATATCCCCCGCGCTAAAGAAAGAAATATCTTTTTCCACATCTTCTGCGGTTGTACCCGCAAGAACAGCTTGCGTGACTATCTTTTTCTCGCCGGGTAATAAATCAAAGTAATTATCCGAAAACGGCTGTGTGTTTTGTTTGGAATGCATTTGTAAAAACCGAATGTAGCTGTCGGTTTGCAAAGTCAAAATAGCGGTTTCACCTTGTACTTCAACTTGCATTTCAACATTTGTTTTCGGCAAAGGCAAATCTTTTTCGGGTGCAAACAGCAAAGTCTTTCTCGAAATGATTTCGCCGCAAACCAATTCCACAACCAAAACACAAGATTTTAAATGTCCAAACTTCTTTAAATCTGCCACTTTCAGCGTCTCGATGCAACGGCTTTCCAAAGCGTTCAAATCGACAGAGGGTATTTCTCCCGAAGTGCGCTCTTTTCCACGGAAATCCAACAAACGGTATTGCACACGGCAAGAAGGAAGCGATTTCATTGTATCGTTTATCACATAGATTTTTATCGTTTCATCGGAGTCTTCCAAAGAAAGTGTAATCGGCGCGTTGAAATGACGGGCACAATATTGTAATGCTTTATAATTACCGTAATAATCCATACTTGCCCAGCTGCAAACAGGCCAGCAATCGTTTAACTGCCAATACATTGAGCCGTTGCATCGTCCGCGATTACGGCGCCAATGTTCCGTGGCATCGCGCACACACTCTTCCTGACAAATCTGCGACAGGTAAATATAATCCTCAAAATGCTTCGGCAAGCGGAAACGCGAAGTAATGTAATACGCCATTTTCATATTGCCGCTGTTGCATTTTTGGTGCGCGGAAAAGACTTCGCTCGTTAAAGAATAATCCGCAGGCGTCGCATAGGTCTCAATCGTTTTTAAATCCGGCAGGCTTTCAAAACCAAACTCACTGCAAAAACGCGTCATACGCTTGCGGTAATAGGTCAGCGGCTGCAAGCCATGCCAAACCGCCCACAAGTGCGTGTCGCCGACATTGTCGCGGTCATACCCGTTCATATAATCCGTGCCACAGGGGCTACCCGGAATATAAGGCGTTTGCGTGTCTAAAGTTTGCATCCAATCAGGCAAAATGTGATAGAAAAACTTTTCCGTCCACTGCATATAATTGAGGCGCGTGCGCCAAGCAATCGACATGGTTTCAATTTCATTGTTGCCGTTCCAAAGCGCCAAAGACGCGTGGTGACGCAACCGTTTGACATTGTAGCCTACTTCACGGTGCACATTCTCCAAAAGCGCATCGTCAAAAAACGGATACGGTTGGCAGGCAAAGCAAAAATCTTGCCAAACCAAAATACCGTCACGGTCGCAACGATCATATAAAGCATCGCTTTCGTAATAGCCGCCGCCCCAAATACGCAACATATTCATATTGGAAAACTTGACCGCCTGTAAATCGTATTCCAAACGCTCGGTCGTATAACGATTGATAAAACTGTCCGCGGGAATCCGGTTCGCACCTTTAATAAACAGAGGCACACCGTTAATTTTAAATTGGAAATTTTCACCGTATGTATCGCGCTCCCGGTTCAATTCAATGGTGCGCAAGCCGATTTTTTTGCTAACAGTATCGAAAACGGTTCCGTCTTTATTTAAAACCTCGAATGTAACGGTATACAAAGGTTGTGTATCGCTATCCGATAAATCCCGTGTCCACCAAAGGCGCGGATTTTCAATCACCGCAGTTTTTTCGGCGCGTTCCTCTTGCAAAAGAACGCTTGTTTCATCGAAAAGTACTTCATTTTCAGGTGAAACCACGCAAATACGGTATTGCAAATCCGAAGCACTTTTGAAACGCTCGAAATCGGCGTGCATCTGCAACGCAACTGCGTTTTCTTGATGTTTCTGCTCAATTAAAACATCTGTAATTCGTGCGGTATTATATCCAACTACGGCAATATCGCCCGAAATGCCGCTCGGCGGCAAAACGGGGCCCCAGTCCCACCCAAAATGGCACTGCGGTTTACGGATATGCGGAATACCGTCCTGTCCATTGTTGTTGCGCGGGCATTTTTCAATCGCCTGTTTTTCTTTGACATAATTTACGGGCGAATGAAAAACGATACGCAATATATTATGATTTTTAAGATAAGGCAAAACATCAAATGCATATTTTAAATGTGCATTTTCACCGTGCCCGATACATCCCCCGTTTAAATACACATCACAAATTGTATCCAAACAACCACATTCCAAAAATACACGGTCACAAGAAAGAAGTTCGGCGGAAACGTCGAACTCCTTTTTATACTCCCAATCCGTGCAGGCAACCCAATACACATCTTTCTCATTGGTGCCGACAAACGGGTCAGGGATCTCCTTTAATCGCAATAAGTCCAAATAATTGCATCCGGGAACAACGCCACCGCGCCACGCCCCTTTTTCCGCTTCACGGAATAACCATTCCCCGTTTAAATTCACTCTCATTTTTCCGCCCTCAACGTTATTTTTTGTTCGCTTTTTCGCTCAAAAACTGTATCAATTTATAGAATTTAAAATTCGTTTTGCGCAAAAGCATCAGTTTTTTGCTGATGGCAGAAGACTGCGCATAAACATCTGGATTTAATTCGCGCGTTTTGGCGTCAAACGCTTTAAATTCGGCAATGATATCTTTATCGTCCCACGGGAAACTCGAATAGATTGTACTTTGCGTGCGTACGATTTCTGCCACGCGTTTTTCAATGTAATTGACATATTGCGGCACTGCATCTTTACGCGCTTTGTAGTCGCGCGCAAATTCAAGCAGATGGTAACACACACGCACATGGTCATCTTTGTGTTTTTGGAACCCTTTAATGCTCACGCTTTGCGTATCTAACGCCAAACGATACATATACACATAGCAATCAAAGAAAGTAACAGTTTTGACAAAGGGAACGGGGAACAAAACGTATTCCACATCCACATAAAAGCATTTTTCATCCAAACGGATTTGATTTTCTTTTAGGATTGCGGTTTTAATCACCAACGCGTGCATCGGCAAAAGTTGTTTTTCGCAAACTCCGGCAAAAGCGTATTCACGGTTTGGTGAAAGAATATCAAACACAATCGGCTTTTTCTCACCGATGTCTTCGTAATATTCATAATAATTGGTGAACACAAAATCCGAATCGCACGATTTTAAAGCATTCACAAGCGCAGTTAACCCGTCTTGATCCACCCAATCGTCACCGTCTACAACTTTAAAATATTTGCCGGTGGCTTCTTGAATTCCGACGTTTATGGTAGACCCGTGCCCACCGTTTTCTTTGGAAATCACGCGAAAAGAGTCAGAATATTTCTCCGCATAGCTCTGTGCAATTTCGGCTGTTTTGTCTTTTGAGCCGTCATCAATAACCAGCACTTCAATATCCTGTAAAACAGAATCCACCAAAAAGGAGTCCAGAGTATTTTCAAGAAATTTTTCTACATTATAAGATGGAATTACAAATGATAAAATCTTTTCCATATAAAAATCCTCCTGCAATTAGCTGCGTTTCAATAATTTATATGCCTTAAATAACACTTGCGTTAAACCGAATTTTTTCTCGGAATACAACAGCGTAAACATTGCCGATTCCTTTTTTGAAAGTTTTGCGTAATACGGATTTTTTTGCGGTACTACACCTAAATCGTCTAAATTTTGACGTAATCTAAGCACATATTTTTTTGCTGCATTTGTAAAATTTAAGATTTCGCGAGACGGCAGGAAAAAACCATGATAGGCAACAATCCACTCAACCTCATCTTTATACCGGGTAAGCAAATCATTGTCACGGTAATAACGGTATATTTCTTGCACGGCGGCAATGCGTGCCTCCGTCGTTTTTTGAGGGTCTCCGTTACGAAGCGTAGACTCTGACCGTAAAAAATAGTTGTATAAAGGTTTCGTGTTCAAATAATACCCGGCTTGTATGGCGTGACCGAGATTGCTTAACGCAATCAAGTCTTCATACATCATATGTGGAAAAGCAAAATCATTCTTCAACAACCAAGCACGGTTCATGATTTTGTTGCAAGGTGATGGGTCTGTTAACAGAATTTCTTTGCAAGTACGGACGGACAAAAGGGTTTCCGCCGGAATACACAGTTTTAACAAATAGGCAGTGTTGTCTTGGGCATCCACCGCGCGAATATCGAAGAAAATGATCTCAGCATCATTCTGTTTTGCAGCACCAAAAGCAGTTTCAACTAACTCCGATTCAATCCAATCATCTGAGTCTACAAACAAAACAAATTCACCGGTTGCCACTTGCAACCCGTTATTTCGGGCAACCCCCTGCCCGCTGTTTTCTTGATGAAGCACTTTAATGCGCGTATCTCCCTGTGCATAACGGTCACATATTGTACCACATTCATCAGGCGAACCGTCATCGACTAAAATAATTTCGATGTCTTTTTCAGTTTGGTTTTGTAGGGATTCAATACACTTCGGCAAATAATCCGCAACATTGTAGACCGGTACAATTATGCTGACTTTCGGCATAGAAATTACTCCTTACTTAATTTTTCAAAAGGCAATTTTGCATGTGTACGATTGAGAGAATGCATCAAAAAGCCTAAGAATGACCAAAACAGGAACGCCCCGCCCGTATTCATATAGAAGGTTTCGGAATAGAACATCATAGACACAAGAATCGGTAAAAAGCATAATAACAAATAGGTATTATACCGGTATTCTACCCCTCTTGATTTAAAGAAATAACGGAAAAACACAACCAAAACCGATGCGATAAAGCAAAGCAACAGGAAAAAGCCTAAAACACCTTGGCTTACGAGAACATCCACAAAACTGTTGTGCATACTTGGGAATTTACCGAAATCATTGTTAACAATATAAGTATCCGGCAAATTCTTCTCCGCATAAGGCACATAGTTGCGGAAGGTAATGCCAAATAACGGACTGGTTTTGAATATTTCTAAACCGCTTTGCCAAATGTCAAAACGACGGTTGCTGACATCTCCGTTAATATCCGACTCCGTTCTACCGATAATATTATCTGAAATATCGTTTTTATCATAGTCGTCGTGCTTTTGCTGATATGCATACTGCAAAGTTTTTAATGCGTTTCCGCTAACACGCACAACTTGCAATACACCCACCGACGCAAGCGCCAAAACAACCGCCAAAGCTACGGAAATCGCGCCGCGCAAAACAATGTTCTTGTTTTCAATTTTTTTCCAACGTAGTCCGAACAAATATGTTGCCGCCATTACAGTAATCAACAAAGCAACCATACCGGTTCTTGAATCCGAGAAGGTAATGTATAAAATCTCAAAGAAAATATTTACAATTAAAAACGTTTTTACACCTTTGTTCACATATTTAAAAAACATTACGGACAATACCATAGAGATAATTGAGAATACGGCACCGTAGTTCGGGTCGGTGTACAACCCCCAAAGGCGATTCCATAAAAAGCCGGAAATGACCGCTGTATCGCCGACTTCACGGTAATTATTGTAATCAAAAGCCAGCATCACAATCGCCGCAATCGACATTGCAAAGGTATACGCGATAAAAGTCCAACCAATGACTTGAATATCCTTTTTATCCTTTTCAATCGGCGCATCATTGTCATAAACATAGAGAATAAAGAATTGAATCACAATCCAAACCATAGCCTGGATATTCTCAGACAAGCCAAGAGAACGTGTCAGCAATGCTGAAAGGCAGTAACTTCCGCAAAAAAGTACAAGCCATAAAATCCCGCGTGCTTTTATGTACTGCTTATAATTTATAAGGCGAAACAAAAGAACAACCGCACCGAGTGCCGCTACGGCATAAGAAGCCAAAGACAATCCTTTCGTCAATGCGGCCAAACTGTTGAAGGACAGTAAAACCAAGAGAAAATATAACGCCTTAAACCAAATTGCATTTGTAAAAAATGCAGAAACCTTTTTGAACATCCTAACATCCTCACACCAATTGTTCTAAATTTTGACTGTTAATATCATACCCTGCCGAAACAATTTCCGAAGCTCGGTCGATACGCTCTGCACCCTTTGCATCCAACAGAGCCCTCGCCCATAAAGACACGGCATCTTCCGTATCAATCGGCAGATATCGACACAAGTCCGTAATGTGCGTTTCCTGCGGCACGCGGTCACTGCATATGCACGGTAAGCCTGCAGCCTGTGCCTCAATCGCTACAATGCCCAATCCTTCAAAATTGGAAGGAAAAGCGAACACATCCATTGCCTGCATGTACGTATTAGCATCCGTTCTTCTCCCGGCGAACAGCACTTTATCCTGTATGTTCAGATTCTCTGCTTCAGTTTTCATTTGCGCAAACAAAACACCGTCACCAACCAATAATAGCCGCGCGGTTGCATCGGATTGCGCAACTTTTTCAAAAGCCCGAAGCAAAAAACTGTGATTTTTTTGATACACAAAATTGCCGATATGGCCAATAACGAAACAATCTTGCAGTCCGAGTTCTGCACGCTTTTTTTCTCGCAAAGAAGCGTCATAAACAAAGTTTTGCGTGTATATCGCGTTACGAACAATCTGAAATGCATTTCCATGCACAATGGCATCCGGAAACATCCACACGCCCGCTTCTTCGGAACACGCATAGAAATCCGTTCCGAACCGATGCAGGAACATTCGACAGATTTTATGCAAAAGCATCATCAGTTTTCGCTTATAAGGATTTGAAATGTCGCAACCGGTTGTATGGCTGTGAATCACAATCTTTTTAACTCCGCATTTCTTGGCGGCCAGCGGCCCGATAAATCCAAGCGCGGTAGAAAGATTGAAATAGGCCGCGTCATACTGCTTGTTTTTAAATATACATTTGAAATCGCGATATTGCCGCAGCGGATGCATCAAAGAAGCTGTTTCAAACAAAGCCGCGCCTTGGTTTTGCAAATCCGCTTGCAGTTGCTTTGAAATTTCATTGGTAAAAAAATCAAACGCGACGCCTTGGTTTTGCAACTTTGAAAACAAATTTAAAATATAGCGGTCAATTCCGCCCGCTTTACCATCCATAATCGCGCCGATTAAGACTTGTTTCATGCACACACCTCAACTTAACGGTTCTGCTTTAATTTAGAAAACAGAACAGGAAATTTCTCCTTAACCAAATAGACCGCACGGGCAATGCCAAACACCAAAACGGTATTCTTTTTTTGCAGAGCGTTACTCATAACCGCCTGTAATTTCCCCTCCGGTTTTGCATATGGTAACAGTGTTTGGTATAAATCCGAATGATATTGCGCAATCAGCCAATTCTTTTGCGCTTTTCTTTTCATATTTGCACGAGAATCCATATTTCGTTGCAATGCGGAATAGACACTGCGCACATAAATGGCACACAGGGTTTCCAACACAGCATCGGAACAGATATTTAAATGCGTATGAAAATCCAAAAGATACTGTATGCGCACGGTTTGCAATTCAAAGTAGTTTTGCACAAATCGGCAGGTCAAACTTTGATTGTCCCGTTTATAATACCGATACCCACAAACGCCCAAAGCAGACAGAGAAGCAACATAAGGGAAAATATCAATGTTGAATTTAAAATCCTCATTGAGCGGTATATCGGCAAAAGGTATATTCGAGCGCCGCAATAAATCTGCAGAATAAAACTTGTTCCACAAATAGCCGAAAAGCGTGGTTTTTTCAATCGAAATAACCTCTTTTTGCACTTCGGACGGCGTGAAAAGTCTTTTTTGCGGATAGCGCACGGCAACACGATTATATTCCGTGCCGTCAGCATGTAAATAAACTTCTTCCGCATCGAACAAAATCACATCCGGCGAACAAGCAGAAGCCTCTGTATAGGCTTTCGAGAACAAACTGTCACAAAGCGCGTCGTCCGCATCCATAAACAAAATATATTTTCCGCGTGCCGACTGCAAGCCGACAGTGCGGGCATGGCTTGCGCCGCCGTTTTTCTCCAAAAAAACCGTTTGCACGCGCTCGTCTTTTTCCTGAAGCGCCGTACAAATCTCACGGGAAGCATCGGATGAACAATCATCGACTAAAACAACCTGAAAATCATCAAAGTCTTGGTGCAAAATACTTTCCACCGCATCTTGCAAATATTTTTCAGAATTGTATATTGGTATTACAACGCTGAAAAAAGGCGTGTTTTCCATAGGATTCCCCTTTCAGCGTTTTGCTTTCAAAGAAGCGAACAGTTTCACATTGCCGGATTTCACTTTGGAAATCACGCAACCCTCAAGATAGGTCAAAGACGCACTCTGCATTTTAATCGGAATAAGCATCAGCTTCATATAAGTTGATTGCGGACGCATAACCGGCAAAAGTGCTTTCACTTTTGCGTCGGAAATGATTCTGCGAATTTCTGCTTTTTTCTCATTTGCGGGAAGTGTGCAACTTTTATTGGTGACATTTTCCACGCAACCGATTACGCGTTCAATGTAACGGCGCGCCAAAAATTCGCGGCTGTTTTCATCGTCTACGTCCCAATGCTGATATAAATCGACCATCCAACCGTGCTCTTCCTCGCGTTTATCATACATATCTGCGCGATATTTTGTGGTTTCGGACTCCGCACGTTTGCGGATGAAATGATAATATTTTCCCGGAATGACCACAACGCGCTCCACATCACGAAGCACGCTCAAATTGAACGGAAAATCATCCCAGAAAGTATTCGGGAAATAGAGTTTGTTTTCGCGGATATAGTCGCCGGAATACAGTTTATTCCACGGCGTATACAAAAGATTTTGGTCAAACAGACGGTAGGCGTCTTCGCGGAATTCGCGCTGCGAAGCATATACCTTTCCGTCCACGCCTTGTTCCTGCGTATATTTTTCGGTATCGGAATAATATGTGTCGATGTAATAGCCTGCAACCACGAGCTGTGCATTATGCGTTTGAGCAGCAGAAACCATATCTGCAAGCATGGTGGGTTCTGCGACGTCGTCAGAATCCATAAAATAAAAGTATTTTCCCACAGCTTTGTCAATGGCGACGTTTCTTGCGCTCGGCGCACCGCCGTTTTCCTTATGGATTACGTGAATTCGCGCATCTTTTGCGGCATATGCATCACAAATCTCGCCGCTTCTGTCTTTTGTTCCGTCATCAACGGCAAACAACTCCCAATCCGTAAAGGTTTGGTTTTGAATGCTTTCAATTGCGGCGCCGACATACTCCTCCACGCCGTATACAGGCATAATGACGCTGACTGTTACCTTATCCAAAACAGGCACTCCTTTATATTCCGTAATTTCTATACAATAGAATTTTCTGCTCTCAACAGAAACCAAATCAGTATATCACAATTCGACGAATTGTTCAACCCTTACAGTACGCTGTCACACATTGCCAAAGCGGCTTCAATGCACTTGTCCATATCATAATATTTGTATTGCGCCAATCTGCCGCCGAACAAAACTTTTTCTTCTTTTGCGGCAAGGTCAGCATATTTTTGGAACAAAGCAGTATTTTCCGCATCATTGATTGGGTAATACGGTTCCATACCCTCTTCCCAATCCACGGGATGCTCTTTGGTTATCACGGTTTTCGGCTGTGTGCCGAACGCAAAATGCTTGTGCTCGATAATGCGTGTATACGGGATTTCGCGTTCTGTATAATTGACAACGGCAACACCCTGATAATTTTCCATATCAAGTGTTTCATTTTCAAACCGCAAACTTCTGTATCCGAGTTTGCCGTAGCAATAATCATAGTAAGCATCAATCATACCGGTATACAAGCACTTGTCTGCCATAGCAAGGTATTTTTCCCTGTCCGCAAAGAAATCCGTATTCAAAAGCACATCGCAACCGTCAATCAGTTTTTCGATCAAGGCCGTGTACCCCTCAACGGGAATACCCTGATAGCGGTCATTAAAATAGTTATTGTTGTAAGTGTATCGCACCGGCAAACGCTTAATAATGAAGGCAGGCAAATCTTTGCAGTCACGCCCCCACTGTTTTTCGGTATAGCCTTTAATCAGTTTGGTATAGACTTCTCTGCCGACCAAGCTGATTGCCTGTTCTTCCAAGTTCTGCGGCTCACCCTGAATTTCCCCGCGCTGTTCTTCAATAATTGCCTGTGCTTCTTGCGGCGTGGAAATATTGAACATTTTGCTGAATGTATTCATATTAAACGGCAAATTATAAATTTCGCCCTTGTAATTCGCAATCGGAGAATTCACAAAATTATTAAATTCCGCAAACTGATTGACATAATCCCAAACGCGTTTATTGCTCGTGTGGAAAATATGCGCACCGTACTTGTGCACCAAAATATCTTCCTGTAATTCGCAATAAATATTGCCGCCAATATGATTTCGCTTTTCTACAAATAAAACACTTTTGCCTTTTGTTTTGGCTTCGTGAGCAAATACAGCACCAAACAAACCGCAACCGACAATTAAATAATCGTATTTTTTCATTTTTTTCTCCTTTATTCGGAAAATTTTTCGCTTTATTATAACATTATTTTTATGAAATGAAAAGAGCTTCTTGAAAAATCGTTAAAATCGCGTGTATTCCGATTTTTTTTGCAAAATTTGGATGGATATTCTCGTAACAATGTGCTATGATAAGGATTTGCAGGAGGTGTTTTCGGTGAAAACAGAGGAATTGCTTCATATGTCTTTGGACATCGGCGAAAAAATGCTCATCAGCGGGGCAGAAATCAGCCGTGTGGAAGATTCGGTACGGCGCATATTGATGACCTACGATATGCAACGCGCTGATGTGTTTACGATTACATCAAGCATTATCGTTACCGTAACGGATATGGACAACAACACACTGACACAAACCCGACGCATACACAAATACAACACCGACCTTGACAAACTGCACAAACTCAACAATTTGTCGCGCAAAATTTGCTCCGGCAAACCCGCTTTGAACTATATTCTCGACGAACTTAGCGAAATAGATAACGGCAAACGGTATCCATTTTATATTGAATGTCTTGCTTTCTCTTTGATTGCCTCTGCCTTCACTCTGTTTTTCGGCGGAAATGCTTTGGACGCCGCAGCAGCAGCCGTGCTCGGTGCGCTTTTGAAAGCCGTAGTTTATGCAATTGACCGCACCGAAGTCAATATGGTTTTTGCAAATGTGGTTTCCTCTTTTATACTGTGCGCATTGACTTTTCTCTGTGTTGCCGTAGGATTCGGTGAACACTCCGACAAAATTATTATCGGCAATATTATGTTGCTCATTCCAGGCATTGCAATGACCAACTCCATCCGCGACATCATCAGCGGCGACATTATGGCGGGCATTCTGCGGTTTTGCGAAGCCGTTGTAATCGCCATTAGCATTGCGGCGGGATATATCCTTGCCGCACTTTTGCTTGGAGGGATTATTGAATGAGTACTTCGGAAATCATAATACAAATTGTCACCGCTTTTCTCGGTTCACTCGGATTTTCCGTGCTGTTCAATTTGCGGCGAACCAAACTGTTGATTGCCGCTTTGGGCGGAATGCTCTCTTGGAGTTTATTTTTATTGCTTGGCCTTTGGTTCAGCGGCGAACCGATACGGTATTTCTTCGCTTCGGCTTTCGTTACAATTTATGCCGAGATTTTTGCGCGCATCAAGAAAACGCCGACCACCTCTTACCTTGTACCCGGATTTATCCCGATGATTCCCGGCGGCGCATTATACAGCACTATGAAATATGCCTTAAACGCTGACTGGCCGCTTTTCGGAAAAGCCGCCGCTTACACCGTGCAACTTGCCCTCGGAATTGCGGCGGGCATTATTGTGGTATCCTCCGGTATGCGCATGGTTGTTGCCGCGTATCGTTATTTGCGCAAACGCAAGTAGTAAAGCCAAAAAACCTCTTTCCTTTTTCGGAAACATGTACTATAATACTGCTGACATTCTTAATTTTCAGGACGCATAATATGAAAAAGACACATAAAAAGTACAGACTTTCACCTTTGCGAACGATTATTCTCGGATATTTCATCATCATTTTACTTGGGGCATTTTTGCTCTGCTTGCCGTTTTCTTCACGTAGCGGCAACTGGACTAATTTTTTTGACGCACTATTCACAGCCACTTCTGCTACTTGTGTAACAGGGTTGGTCGTATTTGACACCTATACCTATTGGTCTTTGTTCGGACAGATTGTAATCCTTATGATGATACAAGTCGGCGGCATCGGGTTTATGACGCTTGCCATTTCTGCTTTGACACTGACCAAACATAAAATCGGTCTGCGTAGTCGCTACACGCTGCAAGAATCTGTAAATGCTTCACAAGTCGGCGGCATTGTGCGTATGACGCGTTTTATTTTGATTGGCACGGCAATTTTTGAAATTGCCGGCGCGGTTTTGCTATCGTTTCGTTTTTGCCCGCAATACGGCACATTAAAAGGCATTTATTATAGCGTATTCCATTCCGTTTCGGCTTTTTGTAATGCAGGTTTTGACTTGATGGGCGGCAACGGTGCTTTTTCCTCTTTAACGAATTATACCGCAGACCCGCTTGTGAACTTCGTCATTATGTTTTTGATTATTGTCGGCGGCATCGGCTTTTTTGTATGGTCAGATATGAAAACAAACAAATTCCGTTTTCGAAGGTTTAAGTTGCACACAAAGGTTGTTTTGGCGACTACGGCATTCTTAATCGCAATCCCCTTTTTGTTTATGTTGTTTACCGAACGGAACAATCCGAACCTTCAAAACGCACCGCTTACTTATGTGCTTTCCTGTTTGTTCCAAACCGTGACCACGAGAACCGCAGGGTTTAACACCGCAGATTTGACTGTACTTTCGGACGCCACCGTACTTTGCATGATATTTTTGATGCTCATAGGCGGCTCGCCGAGTTCCACGGCGGGCGGGTTGAAAACCACTACACTTGCCATGTTGGTTACAAGTTTGTTTTCTATATTTAAAAAGCGCAAAAATATTGCTTGTTTCGGTCGCAGAATCAGCGAAGACGCCTTGTTGCAAATCATCTCGATTACAGCGCTTTACTTTCTACTGTTTTTCGGTTGCGGTATGTTAATTTGCGCGTTTGACGATGTCACTATCAAAGAAGCGTTGTTTGAGACCGCTTCCGCAATCGGCACGGTTGGTCTTACGCTCGGTATCACGCCGAGTTTAAGCAATGCTTCCCACATCATTCTAATTGCATTGATGTTTTTCGGGCGTGTCGGCGGTCTGACACTTTTACTCGCCTTTCATGACCAACAAAGTGCCACGCCGTCTAAATTCCCTGTTGAAAATATTACTATTGGATAAATAAAGTTAGGAGAAACATATGAAATCTATTTTGATTATCGGGCTTGGCAGATTCGGCCGCCATATGGCACAAAAGTTTTATGAGCAAGACCACGATGTAATGGCGGTAGATATTGTTGAGGAACGCGTGAACGCCGTTTTACCGTATGTCACCAACGCCCAAATCGGTGATGCTACCAATGAAGCGTTTATGGAATCGCTCGGCATTGACAATTACGATTTGTGCGTGGTCACCATCGGGGATAATTTTCAAAACTCTTTGGAAGCAACCGCGCTGTTAAAAGACCTCGGCGCAAATTTCATTTTGTCACGTGCAAGCCGGGATGTTCATGCGAAATTTCTGTTACGCAACGGTGCGGACGAAGTAATTTACACCGAGAAAGAAACTGCGGAACGGTTGGCTGTAAAATTCGGATATGACAATATTTTCAACTATATTGAGTTGGACAACGACTTTTCTATTTATGAAATCAGCGTGCCCGACGGCTGGGTGGGCAAAACCATTTTGCAAAAAAATGTACGTTCCAAATACAATGTCAGCATTTTGGCAACAAAAGTCGGCAATAACATTTTTCCCCTACCGCATCCCGACCATGTATTTGCTGCCAATGAAAATTTGATGGTACTCGGCAAAAACGAAGATGTGGAACGCTTAATCAAATAAAACGCGGGGCAGCGCGTCTGCCCCGTTTTTATGTATATAAAGTATCAAACGGAGTTTACTATGCTCATTACACTGCAAAAAATCCAAAAAAGCTTTTTAGATGAAATTGTTTTACAAGATATTGACCTAACCGTTTCGGAGCATGACCGCATCGGTCTGTTGGGCGTGAACGGAGTCGGCAAAACCACGCTGCTCAATATCATCAGCGGCGAAATGCCGTTTGATAAGGGCGAGTACGCCGCTAAACGCAATTTGGCAATCGGGTACTTAAAGCAAAACGAAGCATTGCAAACAGAAAACACCTTATTAGAGGAAATACAGTCCGCATTGGCGGAGGTATACCGTTTGCGTGAAGAAATGCAGACCGTTTCACATAAAATCGCGCAAGCCGAACCGAATTCCGCACAATACGCCGAATTAACTGAGCAATACGAAGCATTATCAAGTGCATATGACGCCGCAGACGGGTACCAAGCCGATGTGCGTATTCAAATCATCCTAAACGGGTTGGGGTTCGGCGGTTTTGATTTAAACGGAAAAGTCAAAACTTTAAGCGGCGGCGAAAAAATCCGTTTTGCTTTGGCCAAAGTGCTTTTGAAAAATCCCGAACTGCTGATTTTGGATGAGCCGACCAATCACCTTGATTT
>DAVZHM010000029.1:0-20189 GCA_052273845.1 Candidatus Fimenecus sp.
ATAAAACGAAAGACATTCATATTCATTTCCCCGAGGGCGCAGTGCCGAAAGACGGCCCTTCCGCGGGCGTTACGGTGACAACGGCGTTGGTATCGGCTTTGTCGGGTCGCCCTGTGAAAAACGGTGTTGCCATGACAGGTGAAGTGACTTTGACGGGTAAGGTTTTGCCTATCGGCGGACTTCGTGAGAAATCCATGGCTGCTTTTAAAGCGGGACTTCATACGGTGTATATCCCCGAAGAAAATCTGCCCGATTTGCAGAAAATTGACAAATCGGTTGCCGATGCACTAACATTTACGGCGGTTGAAACCGTTTCGGAAATTTTAGACGAGGTCTTGCTGCCCGTTATTCCTGCAAAAACGACCGAAAAAAACAAGCAAAAACACATACCGATTGTGGCGGACAAGCTGCTTCGGGAAACAGAAGTTTGTTAATCGAAAAATCGTTTAATTATATAGAAAGGAACGGTACAAAACGCTTTTTCAGAATTTTGTATCGTACTACGAATGTCTATGAATTTGCAGAAAGCATCATTTGAAGCCGCATATGGCACTTTTTCTCAGTTGCCACCGTCGGATGTGCCTGAAATTGCTTTTTCAGGGCGTTCCAATGTCGGGAAATCTTCGTTGCTCAATCGCTTATTTAACCGTAAATCTTTGGCACGCGTCAGTTCCGTGCCGGGGAAAACCGTCACCATCAATTTTTACAATGTCGGCGATGTGCGGTTTGTGGATTTGCCGGGATACGGTTATGCCAAAGTCCCGAAATCCGAAAAAACGCGTTGGGCAGAAATGATGGAAGGGTATTTTAATTCCGACCGCAACATCAAATTGGTGGTGCAGTTGGTGGATATGCGGCATCCGCCGACAGCGGACGATATGCAAATGCTTTCGTTTTTACAGGCGAATGGCTATGATTTCGCGGTTGCACTTACAAAGTGCGATAAACTCAAGAAAAAAGATTTTGCTTCTCGGTGGGAAAGCGTGCAAAAAGAGTTGGACTTTGTACCGACATCGCGTTTGATTCCGTTTTCTTCTGTCAGCGGGGCAGGCGCAGAAGAATTGCTTGCCGTTTTGCGTGCATATGCCGAATAATTTTTGTTAATTTCCAAAAGGATGTGGTTTAATGAATAAAATCCCGTTTACAACCAAAGAAAAGTTAGAAGAAATTGCTGCGCAGTACCCGACGCCGTTTCACATTTACGATGAAGCGGGTATTCGCAAAAATGTAGAAGCGTTAAAGCAGGCGTTTGCGTGGAACAAAGGGTATAAAGAATATTTCGCCGTAAAAGCAACGCCGAATCCGTTTTTAATCTCCATTTTGCGCGAGTACGGTTGCGGCTGTGACTGTTCTTCCAAAACCGAACTGATGCTGTCAAAAGCGATTGGTGCGGTTGGCGATGACATTATGTTTTCCTCAAATGATACGCCTGCCGAGGAATTCAAATTTGCAAACGATTTGGGCGCTATTATCAATTTGGACGATATTACGCACATTGCAATTTTGGAAAAAACGCTCGGAAAACTGCCGAAAAAACTTTCCTGCCGTTATAATCCCGGCGGTCTTTTCAAGATTTCCAACAGCATTATGGACAACCCCGGCGATGCGAAATACGGTATGACAACCGAGCAACTGTTTGAGGCGTTCCGTATTCTGAAATCCAAAGGCGTTGAGGAATTCGGAATTCACGCTTTCCTTGCAAGCAACACGGTCACCAATGAATATTATCCGACACTTGCAAAAGTTCTGTTTGAGGTTGCTGTAAAACTGCAAAAAGAAACAGGTGCAAATATCAAGTTTATCAACCTTTCCGGCGGCATCGGGATTCCGTATCGCCCCGACCAAGAGCCGAACGATATTTTTGAAATCGGCAAGGGTGTGGAAAAGGTATATAATGAAGTGCTTGTGCCCGCAGAAATGGGCGATGTAGCAATTTACACCGAACTCGGCAGATTTATGATGGGTCCTTACGGTGCGTTGGTTACCCGTGCAATCAACGAGAAACATACGCATAAAGAATATATCGGCGTGGATGCTTGCGCGGTAAACCTGATGCGCCCCGCAATGTACGGTGCATACCACCATATAACCGTAATGGGTAAAGAAAATGCAAAATGCGACCATAAATATGATGTAACAGGCTCGCTTTGTGAAAATAACGATAAATTTGCAATCGACAGAATGTTGCCGAAAATCGATATGGGTGACTTACTGTATATTCACGATACCGGTGCGCACGGATTTGCAATGGGCTACAACTACAACGGGAAACTCAAATCCGCTGAAATTTTGTTGAAAACCGACGGCAGTTTCAGTTTGATTCGCCGCGCGGAAACCCCTGCGGATTATTTCCGTACATTTGATTGTTTCGATTTTTATAAAAAGGTTTTGGAATAATTCATAATCTTTGAGGTGCTGATATGGCGTTTACCCATTTGCATTTGCATACGGAATACAGCCTCCTCGATGGCGCTTGTCGCCTCGGGGAGCTTTGTGCTGCTGCAAAGGATTTGGGGCAGAACGCGCTTGCTGTGACTGACCACGGCAATATGTTTGCCGCTGTGGAGTTTTACAAAACCGCAAAGGAACACGGCATCAAACCGATTATCGGTTGCGAAGTGTATGTTGCCGAGCGAAATCACACGGATAAGGTTCACGGACTTGATAACCAACGCTATCACCTTGTTTTGCTGTGTGAAAATGAAACCGGCTACAAAAATCTAATTAAAATGGTTTCCAAGGCGTGGGTGGACGGCTTTTATGTCCGTCCGCGTGTGGATAAAGCCTTGTTAGAAGAATATCACGAGGGGTTGATTGCGCTTTCCGCTTGCCTTGCAGGGGAAATTCCGCGTAAACTTGCTATGCGCGATTACGAGGGCGCAAAGGAAACGGCGCTTTGGTACAACCGCGTGTTCGGGCAGGGAAATTATTATTTGGAATTGCAAGACCACGGCTTAAAAGAGCAAAAGGAAATTTTGCCCGATTTGCTTCGCCTTTCACGCGAAACCGGGATACCGACCGTGGCAACGAATGATGTGCACTATGTCAAAAAAGCCGATGCAAAAGTGCAAAAAGTGCTCATTTGTATTCAAACCAACCATACCATTGATGAGGATACGGGTCTTGAATTCGGCACAGATGAGTTTTATTTAAAAACCGAAGACGAAATGCGCGTACTGTTTTCTTTTGCACCCGAGGCAATTGAGAATACCGCAAAAATCGCGGAGCGTTGCAATTTGGAGTTTGAATTCGGCAAAACGAAACTGCCGCATTTTGATGTGCCGAATCATCAAGACCATTTCGAGTATTTCCGTGAAAAGTGTTATGCGGGACTTCAAAAAAATTATGGGGAGAGCGTACCGCAGACACACATTGACCGTTTGGAATACGAACTGTCCGTCATACAACAAATGGGATATGTTGATTACTTCCTGATTGTTGCAGACTTTATTGCCTATGCCAAATCTCGGGATATTCCCGTTGGCCCCGGCAGAGGCTCGGGGGCGGGGAGTATTGCCGCATACTGTATGGGGATTACAGGCATTGACCCGATGCGGTACAACTTGATTTTTGAACGCTTTTTAAATCCCGAGCGTGTTAGTATGCCCGATATTGATGTGGATTTTTGCTATGAACGCCGTGAAGAAGTGATCGACTATGTCATTCAAAAATACGGAAAAGACCATGTTGCGCAAATTGTCACATTCGGAACTATGGCGGCACGCGGTGCAATCCGTGATGTCGGCAGAGTGCTTGGTATCCCGTATAATACGGTAGACTCTGTTTCCAAGCAAATCCCGCGCGAACTTGGCATTACCATTGAAGATGCGCTGAAAAAGAACGCAGAACTGAAAAAACTGTATAATGAAGATGTAAAAATCCGTGAACTTATTGACACGGCAAAGAGCGTAGAAGGTATGCCACGCCATGCTTCTACGCACGCGGCGGGCGTGGTGATTACGGACAAACCCGTCAGCGAATATGTGCCGCTTGCTCGCAATGATGAATCCGTTGTTACACAGTTCACAATGACAACCATTGAGGAACTGGGGCTTCTCAAAATGGACTTTTTGGGACTTCGGACACTGACGGTAATCAGTGATGCGGAAAAAATGATTCGCAAAAAGTATCCGGAGTTTCATATAGACGCAATTTCGTTAGACGATAAAAAAACCTATGCAATGTTTTCAAAAGGCTTGACCTATGGTGTGTTTCAATGTGAATCCGCAGGACTTCGCAGTGTGCTTACACGCTTAAAGCCGCAGAATTTAGAAGACATCATCGCGGTCATTTCTTTGTACCGTCCGGGCCCGATGGACTCCATTGACGATTATATTGAAAATCGCCACCATCCTGACCGTATCCGATATAAAGCGCCGCAGCTGAAAGATATTTTGAATGTTACTTACGGCTGTATGGTGTATCAAGAGCAGGTTATGCAGATATTCCGTACTTTGGCGGGGTATTCTTTCGGGCGCGCCGATGTTGTGCGTCGCGCGATGTCCAAAAAAAAGCACAAGGTTATGGAAAAAGAACGCGATTACTTTGTGCACGGGCAAAAAGACGAAAACGGCAATACGCTTTGCTGCGGCTGTGTGGCAAACGGGATTTCCGAGGATGCCGCAAACAGCATTTTTGATGATATGTCTTCGTTTGCTTCCTATGCGTTCAATAAATCGCACTCTGCCGCTTATGCGGTTGTTGCATACAGAACGGCATATCTTAAATGCCACTATCCGAGTGAGTTTATGTCCGCGCTTTTGACAAGCGTCATTGACGATACCGCTAAAATTTCCGCGTATATTGCCGATTGCACGCGTATGGGCATTCGCGTTTTGCCGCCGAGTGTTAACGAAAGTGTGCATGCTTTTTCACCGAATGGTGACGGGGCGATTCGGTTCGGGCTTTTGGCGATAAAAAACCTCGGTAAAGGATTTATCCGAATGATTACCGAGGAACGCGAGAAAAACGGTAATTTTACGGATTTTTACGATTTCTGTAAACGTTTACACGGAAAAGATTTTAACAAGCGCGCTGTGGAGGGGCTGATTAAAAGCGGCGCCTTGGACGGCTTGGGACTCAATCGCCGCGAAATGCTGCAAAATTTGCCGGATATATTAGACGGTTTGGACGGGCAATCCCGTAAAAATATCGACGGGCAACTGGACATTTTTTCTATCGGAGCTACGGAACCCACCGTTTACACGCCGAAATATAACAACTGTTCGGAATTTCCGCCGGCAGAGCGTCTGCAAATGGAAAAAGAAGCCACGGGGCTTTATTTATCGGGGCACCCCATGCACGAATATGTTTCGCTTTCGAAAAAACTGCGTGTTACGCGTATTTCCGATTTGTGCGATGCGGACAGTGACGAAATGAGCAGAATCAAAGACGGTACGGCGGTAAAACTGTTGGCAATTGTAACAGGGATCAAAAAGAAAACCACAAAAAGCGATACTACAATGGCATTTGTCACCGTGGAGGATTTGTACGGCAGTATTGAACTTTTGGTGTTCCCGAAACTGTATGCACAGTTTTCGCATTTGCTGATGACGGGAAATATTTTGTTCATTGAAGGCCGCGTTTCGCTTCGCGAGGAAGAAAGTACCAAAGTGATTCCGGACAGAGTATCTCCTTGCCCGAATGAGGAAACGCTTTCGGGGAATGCGCCTAAAAATGCACAGCCTTCGGCGCAATCGCAAGGAATGCAAACACAAATTCCTAATCAAATTCAAACCGGTTTGATGCTTTTGGTGGATACCGTCGACAGCGAGCAGGACAGAAAAGTGAAAAATCTGCTTTCAATTTTTGAAGGGAATATTCCTGTTTATTTGTATTATAACGATACGCGCAAAAAATACGTTTCCGCACGGGGCGTAGATGTGAATACACCTATGCTTGATGAACTGAAACGCTTGCTCGGCGAAAGAGGCGTAATGTTGAAATGAAACAGTCTTTTTGTTGGAAAAGTTTGTATTTGCTTGACAATATTTCGGTTTCGTGTATTATAGTAATTTGGTAGACAATAGATTAAACTATTTTTGAGGTGAAGGATTATGAAGACCATCGGTGTGTTAACAAGCGGCGGCGACGCGCCCGGCATGAATGCTGCCATTCGTGCGGTTGTTCGTGCAGGTTGCGAAAACGGGTTCCGCGTTATGGGTATTCGTCGCGGCTACAACGGCCTTATGTACGGCGATATGTATGAAATGAATCTCAGAAGTGTTTCCAATATCATCAATCGCGGCGGCACAATTCTGTATTCTGCAAGAAGTCCCGAATTCAAAACCGAAGAGGGCATGCAGAAAGCCATGGATGTTTGCAAAGAAATGCAAATGGAGGGTATTGTTGTCATTGGCGGCGACGGTTCTTTCCGCGGCGCACGCGACCTTTCTTTGCGCGGTGTACCTTGCGTAGGCATTCCCGGCACCATTGACAACGATATTGCTTGCTGTGATTATACCATTGGGTATGACACTTCAATGAATACCGTTATGGAAATGGTGGACCGTTTGCGTGACACTTCCGAATCGCATGACCGTTGCTCGGTTGTGGAGGTTATGGGTAGAAAAGCAGGTTACATAGCGCTGAATGCCGGTATTGCCTGCGGCGCGACCACCATTTTAATTCCCGAAGTGGCTTTTGATTTTGAAAAAGATGTCATTGAGCGTATGCAGCGTACCCAAAAAGCGGGAAAACGTCACTTCATTGTGATTGTTGCCGAAGGTATCGGCGGCGTGCAGGAAATGGCAGAACGCATTGAAAAGGAAACGGGCGTTGAAACGCGCGCAACCATTCTTGGTCACGTGCAGCGCGGCGGTTCGCCGACTGTTCGCGACAGAGTTGTCGGTAGCCAAATGGGATACAGAGCCGTTGAACTTTTAAAAGAAGGCATCGGCAATCGCGTTGTTGCAATGCAAAAAGACCAAATCGTGGACTTCGACATTTTTGAAGCACTCAATATGAAAAAGAGCATTGATTTGGACTTGTATAAACTGGCCCACGAGATTTCTATCTGATGAAAAACATAGTTTTAATCGGTATGCCTGCTTCCGGGAAAAGCACGGTTGGCGTGATTTTGGCGAAAACGCTCGGTGTTGGATTTGTCGATACGGATTTGCTCATTCAACAGCGCGAAAAACGGCTTTTGCAGGAAATTATTGACACGGACGGCATTGCACATTTTTTAGATGCGGAATGTAACGCCATTCTTTCGTTAGAATGCGAAAATACTGTGGTTGCAACCGGCGGCAGTGCTGTGTTTCGCGATGCGGCAATGCAAAAACTCAAGCGAAACGGTATAATTGTCTTTTTAGATGTATCTTTGGAGACGATAAAACACCGCTTAAACAACATCAAAACGCGTGGTGTTGCGGCAACGAAAGGCAAAACGGTAGACGATATATTTTATGAGCGTTTGCCGTTTTATCAAAAATATGCCGACATTACAGTTAGTTTGGACGGCAAATCTTCCGAAGATGCTGTTGGCGACATTCTTTTGGCTTTAAAAAAATAAAAATTTGAAAGACTTTACGGTGATTTTCCAATGCTAAATCCCACCGTAAAGTCTTGTTTTTTCCGTAAATATTTTTTCATGATTCGCACAAATTATAATTGCGGTTCAAAAAACCGCGTGCGGAGGTGAAAAATGAGGAAACTGTTCAAGTTTTTCAGCCTGATAAGCCTTGTTGCTACCTCTGTAATATTTACTTTAATTCTTTTGGGAGACAAAGCGTATCCCGACACCATTTTTGTTCTTGAAAATCAAGAGATTTCTGCAAACGGCATTTATTCGTTGCAGAATTCGAACCGAAACGATTCGGTTCTTTCGGCGAATTCTAAGCAACCGCGTTCCGACGATTTTCAAACGGGTGCAGAAAGTTACAAAGTAAATATTTCGTTGTTGAACACCATTCCGGTGAAATCTTCTACCGTAACCGTGCAAAAGCGGCAATATGTGGTGCCAAGCGGGGATATTTTCGGCATCAAAATCTTTACTGACGGTATTTTAATTGTCGGTATGGATGATGTTCCAACCGCTGACGGCGTTGTCAATCCTGCGAAACGTGCAGGTCTGAAGGTGGGAGATGTTGTGCTTTCGGTAAACGGGAATACGGTGCAAAAAGTGTCACAGTTGTGTTCTGCCATTCAAGGTGCCCCAAATTTTGTAACTTTAACTGTTCGCAGAAATGCGAAAGTGTGGGACGTTGAAATGGAACTTGCCGTTTCGGCAAATGACGGAAAACCGAAAGCAGGTTTATGGGTGCGCGACAGTACCGCAGGTGTCGGCACAATGACGTTTTACTGCAGAGAGTCCGGTGTGTTCGGCGGTCTCGGTCATGCGATTTGTGATATTGACACCGGCACGGTGATGCCGTTTCAAAGCGGCGAAGCCATTGAGACTGAAATCAGCGGCTGCTATAAAGGCAGTCCCGGAATTACCGGTGAACTTTGCGGCGTGTTTCAGGATAATACCATCGGCACGCTGTACTGTAACGGTGAAACAGGTGTATTCGGTGTTTTGAACGCATTTGACAAAGATAAAGACGAAATACCGGTCGCAACAAAAAACGAGGTAAAAGTTGGCTGCGCACAAATTATTTCGACGGTTGACGATACAGGTCCGCAGTATTATGATGTCGAAATCATAAAAGTTTACCCAAATTCTGATGAGAACGGTAAAAATATGATTGTCGAAGTTACCGACAGCGATTTAATCGCCAAAACCGGCGGTATCGTACAGGGAATGAGCGGCAGTCCGATTATTCAAAACGGAATGCTAGTCGGCGCGGTTACCCATGTGTTTGTCAACAACGCCTTGCAGGGGTACGGCATTTTCGCCGAAACCATGCTGAAAGATGCCCAAAGTATAAAAACGGAGTCGTTGCAACAGGCATCTTAACGAAAAAGGATGTGCAATCGAAGTATTCGGTTGTACATCCTTTTGTATTTATACCTTAATTCGTTTTTCTCTGCGCCTTTCTGTCGAGAGGAATTCTTTTTTGAAAAAAATAAAATATTTCCAAAAATAGTATTGCCAAATATTAACTAATATGGTAAAATATGGCAGAAATCAAAACAGGAGGTAAATATTATGGAGAAAACACTGAAAATACTTTTTACGGAGGAGGCGAATGATTTCGGCAAACATTGCGCATCTGTATTCAGCTCTTATGGATTTGATGTACGTCGCATCTCAAAAAACGGGGCAGAAGTCCTTCGTTTGCTTGAATTGGAAAAGCCGGATGTATTGGTGATGGACGCCATTATGTCGTCGGTAGATGCTTTAGGCGTGTTACAACAAATTTCTAAAAATCCGAAACTGAAAAAGCCGTTGATTATGGTGGTTTCCGGCGTGGATAATCAACGGTTTGAAAATGAAGTTTTGGCTGCAGGTGCGGATTACTACTTCTTAAAACCGTTTGATGTTTCGATGATGGCGGAACGGATTGTACTTATGGCAGGCTGTGGGAAGGCTGAAACAAAAGTCGGCACTTCGGGGCAGTTCAGTACATCGGATTTAGAAGTACTTGTCAGCGAGATTATGCATCAAATCGGTGTTCCGGCCCACATCAAGGGGTATCAATATCTACGCGAGGCGATTATTCTGTCTATAAAAGACACGGAAATGATGAATTCCGTTACAAAACTTTTGTATCCTACGGTTGCCAAACGGTTTTCTACAACATCTTCCCGTGTGGAGCGCGCTATCCGTCACGCCATTGAGGTAGCTTGGGACAGAGGCGATGTTGATGTGCTGAGTTCTTATTTCGGTTATACCATTCAAAACACCCGCGGCAAGCCGACCAATTCGGAATTTATTGCTATGATTAGCGACAAATTGCGTTTACAACTGAAAATCAGTTAAATTTTTTCGCCAAACATAGTGCCAAAATAGCACATAAAGACTTATTTTATGAAAATTTTCATCCGCTTTACTTATCATACAAAAGTAAAGCGGATGTCTTTTATTTTGAGGAATTTAATTTTCCACTGAGATTTTATAAGCAATGCGTTCGAGTTGTTCTATGCTTTCCAAAGTACCCAATTCTCTGCGGTATTGTGCCGCCCCGCGAATACCTTTTGTGTACCACGCGGCGTGTTTGCGCGCTTCTCGTATGCCAACGCGCTCTCCTTTATACTCGCACAACATTTGAATATGGTAAAGCATCACACGCATACGCTCGGAAACGGGCGGCTCGGGTAAAACTTTGCCGTCGTTTAAATAGGCGTTAATTTGCTGGAATACCCACGGTCTGCCTAAAGCGCCGCGCCCCACCATCAAAAAATCGCAATTGGTATCTTCCAGCATTTTTGCGGCGGTTATACCGTCTGTAATATCGCCGTTACCGATTACGGGGATGGAAACTGCTTTTTTAACTTCGGCAATGATTTCGTGATTGACAGGCGGGGCGTACATTTGTTGTCGCGTTCTGCCATGCACGGTAATTGCCGAAGCGCCTGCGTTTTCCGCTCGCTTCGCCATTTCCACGGCGTTTATTGAATCAAAATCCCAACCGGAACGGATTTTCACAGTGACAGGAATATCCCCGCAGGCTTTTTTTACGGCGGCAATAATTTCTTCGGCGAGTGCAGGATTGCGCATTAGGGAAGCTCCACCGCCGTTACCTGCAATTTTTGGCGCGGGACAACCCATATTGATGTCCACAAACTGCGGCTGCACTTCCAAAACCGTTTTGACCGATTCTGCCATAATCTCCGGGCTGTTGCCGAAAATCTGCACGCCTGCAGGGCGTTCTTTTTCTGATAACTGCATTAGTTGTTTAGACTTCCTGTCGCCAAGCGATACGCCTTTGGAACTAATCATTTCCGAGACCACATATGCGGCGTCGTACCCGACGCACAATTCCCGAAAGGCTCTGTCCGCAACACCCGCCATCGGAGCGAGCGCGGCATGCCCTGTAATTTTTAAACTTCCGATTTCCATAGTAACTCCTTACGCAAATTCTAAAAAAGTATAACACATTTTATTTTTTCGGGCAACTTGAAATTTCTCGTGCATTCTGCGCGATTTTATGGTATATTCTAACTATATATTGAATATTTGGAGTTTGCATATGAAATTATTGGTTTTAGATGGTAACAGCATATTAAACCGCGCGTTTTACGGCATTAAACTTTTAACCACCAAAGACGGGCGTTACACCAACGCGATTTACGGATTTATGAATATCCTTTTAAAGTTGGAGGACGAAGTGCAACCCGATGCGGTGGCTGTAACCTTTGACTTAAAAGCGCCGACTTTCCGTCACAAAATGTATGACGGCTACAAGGCAAACCGCAAAGGAATGCCCCCTGAACTCGCCGAACAAATGCCTGTATTAAAGGAATTGTTGGCAGATTTGGGATATAAGATTGTCACCAAAGAAGGTTTTGAGGCAGACGATATTATCGGTGCGTTGTCCGCGCACATCGGGAAAAATGACCAATGTTATATTGCCACAGGGGACCGTGACAGTTTGCAGTTGGTGCGCGAGAATGTGCAGGTATTGCTTGCTTCCACCAAAATGGGGCGCGCGGAAACGAATATCTATGATGTTGCGCGCATCGCCGAAGAATACGGCGTTACCCCGCGGCAAATGATTGATATTAAAGCGCTGATGGGAGATAGTTCCGACAACATCCCGGGTGTTGCGGGCGTCGGAAAAAAGACCGCAGAGGATTTGATTCGGCGTTTTGGCTCGATTGATAAAATCTATGCGGAAATTGAAACATTGGATATTAAAGCAGGTGTGCGCCAAAAACTGCTTGACGGGCAAGATATGGCATATTTGAGCTATAAACTTGGTACGATTGATTTGGATGCGCCTGTGGATACCGAACTTTCGCATTATATAAAAGATGCACCGAACGCACAGGCGGCAACCGCTTTGCTTGTGTCCCTTGAAATGTTCAAAATTTTAGAAAAACTGCATTTGCAGTCCGAAGGTGAAAACGTAGTTTCGCAACCGCACAAAGAACAGAAAAAACTGCCCATAAAATGCGGCTTAGAGCAAAAATCAGATGTTTTACAAAACGGAAAAGCGTATTTTTATCTTATGGATGAAAATACGGCATATTTCCAAACCGAAGAGTATGTGCTTTGTGCCAATTTTTCAGACACGACACAAAAATCGGTGTTTTTGGCAATTTTGGCGGATGAAAATATTGAAAAATTCGTCTATTCCGCAAAAGAAGTATTCGCATTTGCACTGAAAAACAGTATAGAAGCAAAGTCTATAAAAATGGATTTGACTTTGGCAGCATACTTGCTTAATCCGTCGGCAAAGGATTACGATTTGCACAGACTTTTGCAGGAATACTGCCCCATGCAAAATCTTGCCGAAAGTGACGAGCAATGTATTTCGGATTGCGCAAATTTGTCCGTTCTGTGCGAAAAACTTACCACAAGGCTTGAATTGAATGAACAATACTCGCTTTTGGAAACCATTGAAATTCCGCTCGCGGAGGTGCTTGCTTCCATGGAGCAAATCGGCGTGTTGGTGGACAAGGCGGGCATTGAGCAGTTTAACGACATGCTCACGGTGAAAATTGCGGATTTGCAAAAATCCATCTATGAATTGGCAGGGGAGGAGTTCAACATCAATTCCCCGAAGCAACTCGGTGAAATTTTGTTTGTAAAACTGCAAATTCCGACCAAAAAGAAAACAAAAACAGGTTTTTCGACGAACGCCGAGGTTTTGGAAGGCTTGGCGGATGATTACGAAATTGTTCGACATATATTGGAATACCGCACGCTTGCAAAACTCAAATCCACCTATTGCGAGGGGCTTTTGAAAGTGATTGGCGAAGACGGGCGGATTCACTCTTGCTTCAATCAAACCGAAACCCGCACAGGGCGCATTTCTTCTACCGAGCCGAATTTGCAAAATATACCCGTTCGCCAGGAATTGGGACGCGAAATGCGCAAATTCTTTAAAGCAGCGGACGGCAATTTGCTTGTAGATGCGGATTATTCGCAAATTGAACTGCGTGTGCTTGCTGATATTGCCAATGACCGTGCGATGATTGACGCGTTTAACGAGGATACGGACATTCACGCCGTTACCGCTTCACAGGTGTTTGGTATGCCTATGCTGTTGGTTACGCCCTTAATGCGTAGCCGCGCAAAGGCGGTGAATTTCGGCATCGTATACGGCATCGGTGCATTTTCACTGAGCAAAGACATCGGCGTAACCCGCGCAGAGGCGGACCGTTATATTAAAGATTATCTGCATCACTATTCGGGTGTGGACCGCTATATGAAAGAAGTTGTAGAACAGGCGAAAAAAGACGGTTATGTAAAAACACTGTTTGAACGCCGTCGCTATTTGCCCGAACTCGCTTCTTCCAACGGAATGCTTCGCGCATTCGGAGAACGCGTTGCGCGGAATATGCCGATACAGGGTACTGCCGCTGACATCATCAAAATTGCGATGATTCGCGTGTATCGCCGGTTAAAACAAGAAAATATGCAAGCAAAACTGATTTTGCAGGTGCACGATGAACTGATTGTGGAAGCACCCGAACAGGGAGCCGAACAGGCGGCAAAAATTGTTTCCGAGGAAATGGAAAACGCCCGTAAAATGCAGGTGCGCTTAAAGAGCGATGCAAATATCGGTAAAACTTGGTATGATGCTAAAGGATAAATGATGAAAAAGGTATATTTTATTTGTACGGGCAATACTTGCCGCAGCCCGATGGCGGCGGGGCTGTTCCGAATGTATCTGCAAAAAATGGATATGAATTTTATCCCTGTTGAAAGTGCAGGATTAGCGGCGGCTTGCGGACTTCCCGCAACGGATAACGCCGTTACGGCGGCAAGGGAACTCGGTGCGGATATATCCGCGCATCGTTCGCGTGCGCTTACGCAATATGACTTAACTGACAATGCGTATTTTGTGTGTATGACCGAATCGCATGCGGCGGCTTTGCGCGCATATGTGTCCGAAACTCGATTGCTCGTTTTAAATGTTCCCGACCCGTATATGGGGGATGAAACGGTTTACAGAGCGTGTGCAAAGTCCATTTCTGAAAAACTTCCGTCCGTGTTTCGTTTTGTATTCGGTTTTGACGGGATTTCAAAAATGCAAGAAACAGATGTTGAAGGTGTAGTGCAGATTGAAAATACATGCTTTTCGCATCCGTGGATGCAAGCAGGTATTGCTGAGGAACTCGAAAATGATACAGCGCGGTTTTTTGTCGCACGCAAAGACGGCACGGTTATTGGCTATATCGGCGCAAACAATGTGGCAGGGGAAGTATACATTACGAATATTGCTGTATTGCCGAGCGAACGCAAGCAAGGCATTGGCGAGTTGCTTTTGTCTGTGCTTATAAAGGCATGTGAACATAAGAAAGCCGATTTTGTATCGTTAGAAGTACGCGAAAGCAACTTTACGGCAATATCCCTATATGAAAAATCGGGGTTTCAAGCGGTCGGCAGACGCAAAGGATTTTACCGTGACCCGCAAGAGGACGCTCTGATTTACACAAAATTTTTGAAACAGAATTCAGAATCATAAATACTTTAAAAGGAGAGAATTTTATGCCGTTTATCAATGTAAAACTTTCCGAATCCCTTGAAAAAGCGCAAATTGAACATGTAAAAACCGAACTCGGCAAGGCAATCTCTTTGTTGCCCGGGAAAAGCGAATCGTATTTGATGGTGAATATTGAAGAAAACTGTAATCTGTTCTTCAAAGGAAATCAATCTGCACCTACGGCAATGTGTGAAGTGAGTGTGTTCGGCAATGCTTCTCGCAGTGCATGCGAGGCACTTACAGGGGAGATTTGCAAAGTTTTAGAAGCGGAAGCCGCTGTTCCGCCTGAGCGCACTTATGTCAAATTTTCATTTATTGACACTTGGGGATATAACGGCTATCTGTTTTAATTAGCAGACGAAAAAATGCATTACCGCGCAAATCCGACTTGGATTTGCGCGGTAATCTTTATACTATTCTGTTTCCGCAATCGCGCGGTTAATGCGCTCTCTTGTTTCCAAAATCCATTTTGCGCCGTGCGGGTAATCATTAAAGGAGAGCGGGGTTTGCAGTCCTTCTTCCAATGCCGCTAAAGTTTTTTCTTTGCCGATTTTGCTTTCCAACAGTTTCAGCGCACGCATATCTTGAAATCCGTCATAAAAGACATTTAACCGTAGCGAATTATACGGTGTGCCGTCAATTGCCGGGTAAACAACAAAACTGTCGCCCGAAGAAAACCCGCCGCCTGCGTCCGTCACCTTGTAGGGGTCAACAAGCCCTTTGGAATACTGCGAGAAATAAAAGTTATACCCCCAATGCAAAAAGCCTTTCACATTGAATTTATAAAGTTGATACCCCAAAACGCGGTTGCGCGCAGAGGGCATAGCAAAAAATCGGTTGGAAACAAATTCGTCTGCCTGCACACAACAGTAATAAGTCCACAATTCAGGAACCTTGCAAATAAAGGGTTTAATGTGGTCATTGGCGGGAATGGGTGTTTCTACAAGACCTTTTTCATACAATTTGATATCCGACAGCGCGTCAATGATTTTCACATCAGTGAAGTATTTGTGCACGATTTTGCTTGCTTTTTTGTAGGTGTGAAGCATTGCGCCGCTCGGTTCGTCAGAAATGTGAAATAAGCATTTTTCGCGTATGCCTTTTTCATCCACAAAGTGAAGAATTGCACTGGCGAACTGCTCTAAAAAGCGCTTATACGCTTTTCCTGAAGCGCGGGTTTTCCAACCGAAAATCTGCACGGTTTTGCCGTCTTTTTCTGCCATGATTTTCGGCGCGTGGCGTGCACCCCATTGTGTAAAGAGATGTGACATTTCGTAGTATTCAATTCCGCAACGCTCGCACATGGAAAGCCATTTTTCGAGGTTTTTGAATGTGAAACTGTATTGATGTTTGCCGGTGACTTTTACATCCACCAATTGCACTGTCGGGCGTTCGCCGCCGACTTTTGTATCCAACGGCGGGGTGAACAGCGGCGTAAGCACACAGTTCATACCGTATTCCCGCGCACGTCGTAAAAAGTTTTCGGTAATGCGCCAATATTCGTCGGAAAAAGCTTCTACGCCGTAGTATTCCATTAAACAGTCGGTGTGAAACCAGTTTGTAAAAATCAATTCTTGCTTCGGTAAGCACGCGTCCAAAACTTCAACCATCAGGTTACAATTCAGCGTATCGTCACCGATACAAACAGTAATGTCAATTTCGTTTTTGCCAACGGGCAAATCCTGTTCGGATTGGATTTCCACCCAAATCGTGTTCAATCCATCGTATTTTGCGTTAAATTGGTTGTTTTGCAACGGCAGAAGCAAGTCGGGGTATTCAGTTTTGTCTTTCGCTATGTAATAATCGTCGGATTTCTTCGGTGCGTTTGTTCCTGCGGGAATCATTTGCACAAAATAAAAATGCAGAGCCTCTGCGAGCGGGGAGTTGACCGTAAAAGATACAGTTTCTCCCTTTTTCGCTTCTACGGCGAACTGAAAACTGCATTTCTCATTTTTGAGCATAGAAAATGATGAAAGCGGTATTTCAACGGTTACAGTATCAGGAAAAATCTTCTCCAAAGAGGAACAGACGAGCATTTTGCGGTTCAGTGCCAAAACACACACCTCATTTTGTATTTTGAGAATATTTTACAAAAATTCGTGCAATTTGTAAAGGCATATGTGGGATTGTGCGCTTGTAAATTGACAAAATTGGTGGTAAAATAAAAAACTGTTATTTTATGTGTGAAGGTGAAGAGTTTGAAGTGCAGAGAAAATTTACGAAATATTGCGATTATCGCGCACGTTGACCACGGTAAAACCACCTTGGTGGACGAGCTTTTAAAACAGAGCGGTATTTTCCGTTCAAACGAAGTGGTTCAGGAGCGCGTAATGGACTCCAACGATTTGGAACGCGAGCGAGGCATTACCATTTTGTCTAAGAATACTTCCGTACATTATAAAGATGTCAAAATCAATATTGTGGATACCCCCGGCCACGCGGATTTCGGCGGCGAGGTAGAACGCATTTTGACGATGGTAGACGGCGTTTTATTGCTTGTGGACGCTTTTGAGGGCTGTATGCCGCAAACGCGCTTCGTTTTGCGCAAAGCGTTGGCACTGGAAAAGAAAGTCATTGTTGTAGTTAATAAAATCGACCGTCCCGGTGCGCGCCCTGCAGAGGTTGTGGACGAAGTTTTGGATTTGTTTATTGAACTCGGCGCAAATGAAGACCAAATTGATTTCCCTGTGGTGTATGCTTCGGCAAAAGACGGATATTCGTCTTTGGACCCTGATGTTCGAGAAGGGGATATGCGCCCGCTGTTTGACTCAATACTCGAAAATATTGAATCACCCGAAGGCAATATTGATGCGCCGCTTCAGGTACTGTTTTCGAGTTTGGATTATGATGATTATATCGGCAGAATCGGTATCGGTCGCGTGGAGCGCGGCAGAATCAAGCGCAACGATGCGGTTGTATTGTGCAAAACCGACGGTACGAAAGAAAATGTGAAAATTTCGCGTTTGTATCAATTTGAGGGCTTAAAGCGCGTTGAAGTGGAAGAAGCCGCCGTGGGCGATTTGATTTGCGTTTCCGGCATTTCCGATTTGAACATCGGTGAAACGATTTGTGCACCTGATTGCGTTGAACCGTTGCCGTTTGTAAAAATCGATGAGCCGACCATTTCTATGAACTTTATGGTCAACGACAGTCCTTTTGCAGGGCAAGACGGCAAATATGTAACTTCTCGTAACATTCGTGACCGTCTGTTTAAAGAAGTCGAAACCAATGTCAGTATGCGCGTGGAGGAAACCGATTCCACAGATTGCTTTAAGGTTTCGGGGCGCGGCGAATTGCATCTTTCCATTTTGATTGAAACTATGCGCCGCGAAAACTATGAATTCCAAGTTTCGCGTCCACAGGTAATTACAAAAACCGAAAACGGTAAGCTTTTAGAACCGATTGAACTTTTGATTGTGGAAGTACCCGAGGAATATGTCGGCGCTGTTATGCAAAAAATAGGTGCAAGACGCGGCGAACTCGAGAATATGGGCACGCGTGACGGCGGTGCAACGCACCTGGAATTCCGCATTCCCGCACGAGGCCTTATCGGTTACCGTTCCGAATTTATGACCGATACCAACGGCAACGGTATTATGAACAACTTGTTTGCAGGTTACGAGCCGTACAAGGGCGACATTCAAACGCGCGAACGTGGTTCCATTGTGGTACACGAAACCGGTGATACAAGCGCCTACGGCCTGTTCAACACGCAGGACAGAGGCAGATTGTTTGTCGGCCCCGGTGTGCCGGTTTATGAAGGTATGATTGTCGGCGAGTGTGCAAAAAATGAAGATATCGTCTGCAACGTTTGCAAACAAAAGCACTTGACCAACACCCGTGCTTCGGGTTCGGACGATGCACTCCGTTTGGTGCCGCATACGGTGTTGAGCCTCGAGCAGTCATTGGAGTTTATCAAAGAAGATGAACTGGTTGAAATCACCCCGCACAACATTCGTTTGCGCAAAAAGATTTTGTCAAAAGAACAGAGAATGAAAGATTGGGCAAAACGGAAATAAGGTGAAAACTTTGCTTATTGATTTTCATATTCACGCATTTCCCGATGCACTTGCGGAAAAGGCAATACCTACGCTGTCGAAGTGCTCGGGTGGCGTGAAGCCTTACTATGACGGGAAAATTTCTTCGTTGAAAGTTGCTTTGCAAAAAAGCGGTGCAGATATGGGCGTGGTACTCAATATTGCGACAAATCCGCATCAGCAGAGAAAGGTGAACGATTTTGCGATTTCTCTGCTCGGCGATGAAACCTTAATCCCATTCGGTAGCGTGCATCCCGACGGTCCTGATGCGCTCGAAGAATTAGAGCGGCTGAAAGCGGCAGGAATAAAGGGCGTAAAACTGCACCCGGATTATCAGCACTTTTTTGTAGACGAGCATAAAATGTTCCCGATTTATGAAAAAATCGCCGAATTGGGCTTGATTACCGTATTTCATGCCGGTGTGGATATTGGGTATCCCGATCCGGTGCATTGCACACCGGAACGCCTTTTGCGCGTGTTGGATTGTTTTGGCGACGCGCCTGTTGTGGCGGCGCACTTTGGCGGATATTTGCTGTGGGACAGCGTTTTGGAAGAACTGTGCGGGACAAAAGTGTATTTGGATACGGCGTTTTCTTACGGAAAAATGCCGCCGGATTACGCCAAGAAAATTATTGCAGCACACAGTACAGAACGTATTCTTTTGGGAAGTGATATGCCTTGGAGTACCGCGGAAAACGAAGCTCGGCTGATACGTTCTTTGGACTTGCCGGAAGAAACTACCAAAAATATTCTGTATAATAATGCCAAAAGGTTGTTGCAGATTTAGTGGAATTTGCCCTCTTGACCGAAAAGTGTCAAGAGGGTATAATTATGCAGTAATCGCTTTAATGGGTAAAAGCTTTAAAGCGAAAAACTGTTTTTAAGAAGTTTGGGAGGCAGTATGGATAAAGTTGTAATTTGGGTGACCATAGCTGTTTACATAGTTGCGTTGGTCATCATCGGGATTGTTTCGGGCAGAAAATCCAAAAGTATTGCGGATTTTACCGTTGGCGGCAGAAATGCGGGTGCATGGCTTTCTGCGCTGTCTTACGGCACGGCATACTTTTCGGCGGTTATGTTTGTCGGTTACGCAGGAAAAACAGGCTTGAGTTTCGGGCTTTGGGGTGTGCTTGCAGGAATCGGCAACGCTGTGTTTGGCTCTTTGCTTGCTTGGGCGGTTTTGGCGCGCAGAACACGCGATGTTTCTGCACGGTTGAAACTGAAAACCATGCCCGAGTTCTTTGAAAAACGCTATAACAGTACAGCGATGCGTGTGTTTGCAGCGGCGGTTATCTTTTTATTTCTTGTACCGTATTCCGCATCGGTTTACAGCGGTCTTGCGAGCGTTGCCGATGTGTTGCTCGGCATCAACGATACGGTGTTCTTAATCATTATTGCCCTACTCGCCATTTTGTTGGTGACTTTCGGCGGTTATCTTGTGCAGGCGCGCGCAGATTTCGTGCAGGGTATTGTCATGATGTTCGGCGTAGCCCTTTTGCTTATATTTGTTGTGCGGTGTGACAAAGTCGGCGGTATGGAAGGCCTTGTTGCTTACGCCAAAACTGAAGCAGGGTTACCCACCCTCAACGCTTCACAATGGATTTCTTTG
>DAVZHM010000030.1:0-20073 GCA_052273845.1 Candidatus Fimenecus sp.
CATCCGGACAGCAATATCATCAGTCTTGGGATCGGAGATGTTACGAAAAGAAATTCGCCGCCTGCCCCGAAGAAGTCAGCACGCCTGCCACGCCGCCTTCCAATGCGGTGATTTTCGCGGCAACCGCATCGTTGGTGGGGTTAGCAAGTCGGGTATACATATACCCGGGCTCCAAATCGAACAACTTCGCCATGGCTTCGCTTGTATCGTATTTATAGGTTGTGGACTGATAAATCGGCAACACACGCGGCTCGCCGTTTTTCGGCGTGTAGCCGGTCTGCACACATTTGGTTTCAATCGCGTAATCTTTCATTCACACTTCCTCCAAAAACTTCTTCATAATATCGGGACCGTTTTCGATGAAAACGCCTGTATTTTTCGCGGTTTCTTCATTTAACGTCTCCACGCCCTGTTTCTCGTTCGCCTTATGATAAATCATATACGGCACGGGGTCGGAAGCGTGCGTTTGCGTAACGATGGGGGTGGGATGGTCGGGCAAAATCATAATTTTGTAGTCTTCCCCGATTTCTTTTAAGCCGTCCAAAACAATCGGCAGTACGCGGCTGTCAATCATTTCAATCGCTTTCACCTTGTTTTCCGGCTCGTTGCGATGCCCGCATTCGTCGGGCGCTTCCAAATGGATATATGCAAAGTCACAGCCGTTTTTGAGCGCGTCCACCGCGGCGTGCGCCTTGCCCTCAAAATTCGTATCTATATAGCCGGTTGCGCCCTCCACTTCCGGTGCTTCCATTTTCGCACATTTGGCAATGCCCTTTAACAAATCCACCGCGGAAACAATCGCGCCTTTTTTGCCGTAAACATCATAGAACGCGGGGAGCATCGGCTTTTTGCCCTCGCCCCACATCCAAATGGAGTTTGCGGGGCGTTTGCCCTCGGCAACGCGCTTTTTGTTGACCGGGTGCTCCGAGAGAAACGCATAACTGTCGCGCATCATTTGCACAAGCGGTTTCGCATTTTCTGATTTGGAAAGGTATTCACCGATAACGCGCCCCGAAATATCGTGCGGGGGTGTCATATCGCCAAGGTCGGTTGTACCGTTCGACCACACAAGGCAATGGCGGTAACTGACGCCCGCGTAAAAGCGGAACAGTTCATTGCCGAAATGCGCTTGAATGTCTTTCATAATTTCCGCCGCTTCGGCTGTGGAAATATCGCCCGCGCAATAGTCTACCATCGTTTTGTCTTCGTAATTCGGCTCGTCGGAAAGCGTGACGAGATTGGTGCGCAAAGTGACATCGGTGTCTTTCAAATCCACGCCGATGCTCGCCGCTTCAAGCGGAGAACGCCCCGTATAATATTTTTTGGGATCGAAGCCCAAAACGCTCATATTGGCAACATCACTGCCGGGCTTTAAGCCTTTTGCGACCGTGCGCACAAGCCCGACCTCCCCTTTTTGTGCCAAAGCGTCCATATTCGGCTTCACGGCACACATCATCGGGGTTTTGCCCGCAAGTGCGGGCACAGGGTAATCCGCCATACCGTCGCACAAAACAACTACATACTTCATTTTAAAGAAACCTCCGGGTTTTAAAAATCTTGGTTTTCCGTATCTGCTTTTTCGCTGTCCGCCTCATTGTTCACGGCTTCGTCGCCGGGCACAAAGGTGCTTTCGGGCGCGGGCGGAGTGAAAGACGGTTCTGCAAATTCTGCCGAGCCTGTATTCGGTGCAACAGGTGCGTTTTCCCCTGCAAACGGCGGCTGCGGTGCAGCATAGGGTGCTTGTGCAAACGGCTGTTGCGGTGCACCGTAAGTCGGCGCGTATGTCTGCTGCGGTGCCGATGCATACGGGTTTGCGTTATAGGGATTTGCATTGTACGGTGCCGCATTATCCACAGGCGGCACGGGGAAAATCCCAAATTCTTCGGGTGCGGCTTTGCCCGTGGCAATCGCACTGTTTTTCAAATTCTCGTAATACATCGCATTGGTGCACATAATATACGGGCCCACATAGAACATCGCAAGACCGCAAGTAATAGCGACCAGCATATACCACAAAAAGAAACTTAAATTCAATACAAACAAATCGCCTTTATAGCCGTTGGTCATGCGGCTGCTGAGTTCGCGCGCCTGTTTTTGTGACAAATTCGGGTTGTCGTGAATAATTTGATGCACAAAATAGTATTCGTAGGCTTTGACAATTCCCGGCACAATTAGCAAAAGTGACCAAAGTCCAATGACGATTTGCGTGACCAACCCAACCGAAAAATATTTACCGAAACGGTCAATGCCTTCACGGTACAAACTTTTCCATTCGGGATTGAACCCGCGCAAATAATTGAGGAAATAGCCCGCCATTGCCACGGTAAACGGAATGAGCAACCATGCAATTACATTGGAGCCTGCGGAATACTCTGTATACGTTTCGCCGTCCTGCGTTAATCTGTTCACCACAGTGATGCCGCCCGAAATTGCGCCCTGCAACAGCACAAGCGGCAAGCAGGCAAGTGCCATTGTGAGCCAGCGGCGGTCCTGCCCGATGAAATTTTTTGCTTCCGCCTTAATGGCGGCACGGTTTAAAACTTCCATAACATCCTCCTTATCGGTTGCACCGTTTATTGACGGTGCCATTTTACACCTTGCGGCGTATCTTCCAAAACAATCCCCTGCGCTTTCAATTCGTCGCGGATGCGGTCTGCCTCTGCCCAGTTTTTGGCTTTGCGTGCCGCCTGACGCGCTTCTATCAGCGCTTCCACTTCGCCGTCAAGGGACTCAGCTTTACGGTTGTAAACAAGCCCCAAGACGCCCGTCAACTCGTCAAACAACTGAATTGCATACTCTATAAGCGCTTTCGAGCCGGAGTCGAGCACCGAAACATTGATGTCACGCACCAATTCAAACACGGCGGCAATGCCGTCAGCGGTGTTCAAATCGTCGTCCATCGCTTTGCAGAACTGCTCGCGGCGGGTGTCGAGCTGTGCTTTGATTTCGTCCGCATTTTCGGGAACGGTATCGCCCGCGTTCTGCAAAGCAAAATCCAAACTGTCGCGGCAGGTATACAGTCTTGTCAGCGACGCTTTGCACTGCTCAATAATATCCACGCTGTAATTGATGGGGCTTCTGTACTGCGAGGAAATCATCAAATACCGAATCGGCTCGTAGCCGTATTTTTCGGCGACATCACGAACGGTGAAGAAGTTGCCCAAGGATTTGGACATTTTGACGTTATCGACATTGATGTAGCCGTTGTGCATCCAATACTTTGCGAACGGCACGCCGTTGCAGCACTCACTTTGGGCAATTTCGTTTTCGTGATGCGGGAAAATCAAATCCTGCCCGCCGCAATGAATGTCAATCGTTTCGCCGAGGTAGCGGCGCACCATGGCCGAGCACTCAATATGCCAGCCGGGTCTGCCCTTGCCCCACGGGGAATCCCACGAAGGCTCACCCGGTTTTGCACCTTTCCAAAGGGCAAAATCCATCGGTTCTTTTTTGAGTTCCCCGATGTTGATGCGAGCGCCCGCTTCCAAATCTTCCAACGGCTGATGCGACAGTTTGCCGTATTCTTTGAATTTTTTGGGACTGAAATACACGTCGCCGTTCTCCACGGGGTAGGCATAGCCTTTTTCCACGAGGGCGGAAATGATGGAAATAATCTCGTCAATGTTTTCGGTTGCTTTCGGGTGCACGGTCGCCTCGCGGATGTTCATGCCTTTAACATCCGTCCAAAATTCTGCGATGTATTTTTCGGAAACGGTTTTGTAATCCGTGCCCTCCTCATTTGCGCGTTTGATGATTTTGTCGTCAATATCGGTGAAATTCTGCACAAAATTCACCTTGTAGCCGCGGTATTCAAGGTAGCGGCGGAATGTGTCAAACACGCAAAGCGGGCGCGCATTGCCGATGTGGATGAAGTTATACACCGTCGGCCCGCAAGCATAAATTTTCACTTCGCCCGGCGTAATGGGTTCGAGCTCCTCTTTTTTTCGCGTCAGGGTATTGTAAATACGCATAGGTTTTATCTCCTTTATTTTTCGGTTGCATTTTCTTGTTGATTTTGTAAGGCTTCCAAACGCTGTATCTGCACGCGCAAACAGCAAAGTTCCTGAGAAACGGGGTCAGGAATGTGGACTTGGTCAAGGTTATCCACACGGCAGCCGTTGCGCTTGACCACACGCGCAGGTACGCCCACGGCGGTGGAATCGGGCGGAATTTCCTCAAGCACCACGGCGCCCGCCGCGATGTTGGAATTGTCGCCGACCTTAAAGGGCCCTAAGACTTTCGCCCCCGCGCCAATCATCACACCGTTGCCGATGGTGGGATGGCGTTTGCCGGTGTCTTTGCCCGTACCGCCCAATGTAACGCCCTGATACAGCGTAACATCGTCGCCGATTTCGGTGGTTTCACCGATTACCACACCCGTGCCGTGGTCAATGAAAAAGCGTCTGCCAATCGTGGCGGCGGGGTGAATTTCGATGCCGGTTTTGCGCACGGCGCGCTGGGAAACATACCGCGCCCAAAATTTGTGGTTGTGCCGCCAAAGCCAATTTGCGCGGCGATGCATTCGGACAGCGCGAAGCCCCGGATACAAAAGCAAAATTTGCAAGGTCGAGGTTGCCGCAGGGTCGCGTTCTTTAACCGCCGCGATATCCTCTTTCAGTCGTTCAAACATAAAAGCCTCCAAAAAAACTCGAATAAAGCAAAACGCCCCCACTGCCCGTAAAATACGGACAGCGAAGGCGAAAAATTCGCGGTTCCACTTCGCATTTATCACTTTCAATGCCTTAACGCGGCAAACGGACAAGGATACTTTGAAAAAATCGGTTCTCCTTGCCTGCTCAGGAGGGCATTTTCACAAAAACCGCTTTGAGCACGCTTACAGCCGACGACGCACTCTCTCTTGAAAAGCGAAAACTCTGCTACTTTTCTCCGTCAAAGCAGTTCACTAATAACAGTATAGCACAAACTGTCAAGTTTTGCACCATTATTTTGTGTAATCAATCACTTTTTTGCTGTCAATGATATAAATTACACCCGAAATCACCGTCAAAATCGCCGTAATCCACAACAAAGCGTTGGAAACGAGCGACAAAGACGGCATTTTTGCATACCACGCGGCGTTATGCACCGCCAAAATATCATACACTTCACCCAACAGCATTATGACAATGGTAAAAGTCATTTGGCTGACGGTTTTGAGTTTGCCCCAAAAATTCGCAGGAATCACCACGCCGTCCGCAGCGGAAATCATACGAATGGACGCAATGGTAAACTCGCGCACCAAAACAATCATCACAATCCAAATGTTGCAAAGTCCCATTTGCATAAACGCAAGCAACGCCGAAGTGGTCAGCACCTTATCGGCAATGGGGTCGAGCAGTTTGCCGAAATTGGTGATTTGATTGTTTTTGCGTGCCATTTTGCCGTCAATCGCATCGGTAATCGCCGCTGCGGAATAGACGAGCGTTGCAATCAAAAAGCGATGCGGGAGCGACTCCCACAAAATCAGCGCCAAATACACGGGCGTAATGAGCATGCGCGCAATGGTCAGTTTGTTGGGGGTATTGAGTTTCATACAACTTCTCCGATCAAATCATAGTCTAAGACATCGAAAATTTCGACTTCCACAAAATCTCCCTCATGCAAGGTATAGCCACAGGTGAATTTTACCTGCCCGTCAATTTCGGGCGCGTCGCGGTAAGTTCTGCCGAAATAACTGTCGGTATACGGGTCGTACCCCTCGACCACGGTTTTCAAAATCTTGCCGACATTTTCGCGGTTGCGTTCTTCAAAAATGCGATACTGCATTTCCATAATCACTTCACCGCGCTCTTGTTTCACATCATCGTCCACTTGATTGGGGAAAGAGGCGGCAGGGGTGCCTTCCTCGGGGGAATAGGCAAAGCAACCGAGACGGTCAAACTGCGCTTCTTTCACAAAATCGCAAAGGGTCTCGAAGGCTTCTTCGGTTTCGCCGGGGAAGCCGGTTATGAGGGTGGTGCGCACCACAACATCCGGAATTTTCGCACGGATTTTTGAAAGCAACGAAAGCAAACTTTCCTTGTCGCCTTTGCGGTTCATCGCCTTTAAAACGGCGGCATCGGCGTGCTGAATCGGAATATCCAAATAGTTTGCAATATTGTCGCAAGATGCTATGACATCCAAAAGTTCGTCTGTGATGCGTTCGGGATAGCAATAGAGCACGCGAATCCACTCAATGCCCTCAATTTGAGAAAGGGCTTTTAAAAGCGCGGGCAGTGCGGATTTCCCGTACAAATCCTCACCGTAACGGGTGGTATCCTGCGCGACAACCACCAATTCTTTCACACCGCGCGCCGCTAAATCTTTCGCTTCTGCCAAAATTTCCTCGGACGGGCGGGAACGGAACTCGCCGCGTATGGACGGAATGGCGCAATAGGTGCAGTGGTTGGAGCACCCCTCGGCGATTTTTAAATAGGCAAACCACTCGGGTGTGGTCAAAAGGCGTTCGCCCGAAAGCGGCAGGCAGGTTTTTTCACCGAATGTTTCCAAACCCGTCTCGCCTTGTATGACCCGTTCGCAGACCGCGCAAATGTCGCCGTTGGAGCCAAGCCCCACCACGGCATCAATTTCGGGGATTTCCGTGAGCATTTCTTCACGGTAACGCTCGGCAAGGCAACCGGTTACAATAATTTTGCCGATAATCCCCTCTTTTTTCAGTTCCGCCATATCCAATATATTCTCAATGGCTTCTTTTTTTGCATCTTCAATAAAACCGCAGGTGTTGATAATCACGGCATCGGCGCCGTCCACCTCATCGGTAATTACATATCCTTTTTGCGCAAGGCGCGCAAGCATTAACTCGGCATCCACCTGATTTTTGGGGCAGCCGAGGGAAATCATTCCGATTTTTTTAGACATCGTCATACTCCTCATCGCTTAATTCCAATTCACGCATCGCTTCGCGGATTTCGCCGTAGGTAAAGCCGCTGCGCAGAAGCCCGTTCACAGCGCGACGGCGGGATTTCTCATCGTCCGAAAGGGCGTCGCGGTATTTCGTGCGTATCAGTAATATAATACGATTTTCGCCGTCTTTGTCAAGTCCTTCAAGCGCATTTTCGGCAGTTTCGCGGTCAATTCCTTTTGAAAGCAGTTCGGAAAGAATACGCCGTTCGCCAAACGATTTGCGCTCGTAAAGTTCGCGTGCGTAATTTTCGGCAAAACGCGCTTCGTCAATAAAGCCGAGACTTTCCGCTTTTTCGATGGCAGCAAGGCAAGCATCTTTCGGATATTTCTGCGATAACTTCCGCACCAGTTCGGCTTTGGAATGGTCGCGGCGCGACAGCAAATCCAAAGCGCTGTTAAACGCGCGACGGGAGCCGACCGCCTCTGTAAGGGCAGCCAGCTCCGCATCATCAATTTCTTTTAAATTGTGCCAGCGTTCGGAAAACCAATATGCATCATCCACGGTCAAGCGATATTCGTCATCCACGAAAATGTGAATTTTATGCAGTTTTCCGGGTTTGTAGGTCAATTTCATTCGTCGTCATCCACAGCCACATCAATCTTGGCACGCGCCGCCGCCTTGGTGGTAACCACCGGCTTATAGGCAATCGGTTCGTCGGCGGGGTCCACAGATTTTTTGTCGGCTTTTTCGGGTGCTTCGGCAACGGTAGCGGCAAGTCCCTCACGCACTTGTTTTTCGATTTCGGCGCAAAGTTTTTCATCGGTGCGAAGCAGGTTTTTGACGTTATCTCTACCCTGCCCCAAGCGTTCGCCGTTGTAAGAGAACCACGCGCCGCTTTTTTTGACGACGTTCAAATTCACGGCGGCGTCCAGCACCTCGCCGACGCGGGAAATGCCCTCGCCGTACATAATGTCAAATTCGGCGGTCTTAAAGGGCGGTGCAACCTTGTTTTTGACAATCTTGACTTTGGTGCGCGAGCCGATAAACTCCCCACCCGTGCCCTTTAAGGATTCCACGCGGCGCACGTCAATACGCATTGTGGAATAGAATTTCAGCGCACGGCCGCCGGTGGTGACTTCGGGATTGCCGTAGACTACGCCGACTTTTTCACGCAATTGGTTGATGAAAATAATTACGGTATTGGATTTGGAAATAACGCCGGTCAGTTTGCGAAGTGCCTGCGACATCAAACGCGCGTGCAAGCCCACGTGGCTGTCGCCCATATCACCGTCGATTTCGGCTCGGGGCACAAGCGCGGCAACGGAGTCCACAACGATGACATCCAACGCGCCCGAACGCGCAAGTGCTTCCACGATTTCGAGCGCCTGTTCGCCGTTGTCGGGTTGAGAAACCAACAGAGAATCGACATCTACGCCCAATTTTTCAGCATACACGGGGTCAAGTGCGTGCTCGGCATCGACAAACGCTGCGTCGCCGCCTTTCTTTTGCGCCTCGGCGACCACATGGAGCGCCAAGGTGGTTTTACCGGAGGATTCCGGCCCGTAGATTTCAATAATTCTGCCTTTGGGAAGCCCGCCGATACCCGTAGCAATATCCAAAGAAAGCGAGCCGGTGGGAATCGCTTCCACATTCAAAGCCTTGCTTTCGCCCAAGCGCATAATTGCGCCTGCGCCGTATTTTTTTTCGATTTGCGTAAGGGCGGTTTCGAGCGCCTTGTTTTTCTCTGCCATAGTTTCCGTTTCCTCCGAATCGTACAAATGTTCGTTAAGTGGATTATATAATAAACCGAAATAAAATGCAATAGTTTTTTCAAATTTTTATGCGAAGTTCCGGCTAAGTCCCGAAAAACGGATGTTTTTACAAAAAAACTCGAAAAATTCAAAAAAATGCTTGCAATTCATTGGGATTTCTGTTAATATATTGGCTGTTACTGAACAAAGGGAGGTGCCACGTAATGGCTAAATGTGAATTCTGCGGTAAAGATGTCGCGTTCGGCATCAAAGTTTCTCACTCGCACAGACGTTCTAACAGAACTTGGAAGCCCAATGTAAAAAGAGTGAAAGCGATTGTAAACGGCTCTCCTAAAAGAGTGTACGCTTGCACGCGTTGCCTGCGTTCGGGTAAGGTTACCCGCGCGGTCTGATTGTAAACAATCGAAAAGATTTAACGCTCACCGTAAGGTGAGCGTTTTTTCGTTTTATGTGGGTTTTACGGGCGCGTAATACGCGCCCGTTTTTAGGTTTTATTTTGTAGGGAATTACGCGTCGATGGTGATGCCTTCGGCTTTGCGTTTTTCGGCAAGCTCGGTTAAAATCCGTTCTTTTTCCTTGCCCGAAATTTTGTAGAAGAACATCGGAATGGCGCACAGAAGCAGGCTGACACCCGGCACAATAGACACAAGCGAGAACATCGCGAAACGCTGATTTGCCGCAAAGTCGGTTGCCGCCATCACGGCGGTGGAACTGAGCATTTTGTCGGGTTCAAGACCGATAAACATATACATTAAGACAATGCCCGAAGTGGCAAGCGCGTTGCCGAGTTTGTTGACAAAGCCTTGGCAAGCCGAACCCAAACCGTTGTCCCTGAATCCTGTTTTCAATTCCATATAGTCGAGGCAATCGCCGATCATCGCATACGAAATGACATTGAGCACGCCCAAGGGAATGCAGGAAATAAGGATAAACGGAATACAAATATACAAATTCATTGTAAACCAACCGATGAGCGTGGTAAAAATGCTTGCCACAAAGCCAAGAAGGCAAGTAACAATGACCATTTTTTTATAGTCAAATTTCTTCATCAGCACCGGCATAAAGAGCATTGCGCCGAACATACCGACAATCGCGCACACCTGAAAAATCGTTTTGACCGAGGAAACGCTCGCGTCAATTGCCGCCACGCGCTCCGCTTCGCTTAAAGAGGCAAGGTCGGGGCCGATATAAAACGCATAACGCGCGACATGCACCGCTGCCGCCTGTATCATATATCTGCCGCTGGAAAGCACACCCATTAAGATGACAAGCATCAGCGGTTTGCATTTGAAAATACGCGAAAGTTGCGACGGTTCGCCCGGCTGCGGTTTGCGGTCGGGAATTACCACGCGTTCTTTTACTTTAAAATACGAACGGGCATACAACACCATACCGATGGCAACGGTAACCACCGCCATCAAGAGATATTTGATTTTGTTATATTCCAAGCCGTCGGAAGTCCCGAGGATTTTCGGTAGTGTAAGGCCAATCACCAAGAAAAGTACTTCCGGCACCGCCGAACCGACACCGTTAAAGGTTCTGCCCAACGAAATTACGGAGCCGCGTTCTTCGGCGTTCGGCGTCAGGACATTCGGAAGACTCCAAAACGGCACATCCGCCACGGTGTAAATCATACCCCATGCCACATATACTACCGCAGAATAAATCATCAACTGCGTTTTGGGCAGATTGGGACTTGAATACATCAACACGGTAAGCACGGCAATCGGCAAAGAGGCGTACAAAATATATGGTTTCATTTTGCCCCGCTTTGTGGTGCGGCGGTCCACGATAATGCCCATCAGCGGGTCGTTAATCGCATCCCACAACCGCGCCAAAAGCATTAAAAGCAACACGAACATCGGAGCCAACTGCAACACATTAAGGTAGTAGTCGCTGATGTAACTGGACATCATTGCATAAATCATACCCTGCCCCATTGCGGCGACGCAAAATGACAGCGATTCGTTTCGCGGCACAACATACCCTGCGTGCGGGTTGCCTTTCGACTTTGCGTTCATAACAAGCCTCCCTTTGCCATTCTATGGAAAGCATACCATAAAACTTTGCTTTCGTAAAGTACGGATTTTGTAAAAAATACAGGGCATATGCCAAAGTCGGCACACGCCCTGAATTTTTTACAGATTGAAACTTTGTTTACCAATAAAAGCTTTCCGATGTTTTGTTCTTTTCGATTTCGGCTTTTGCGCTTTCCGGCATTTTGTCCGCGTGGACATACGCCTTTGCGTGCATACCGTCGCTGTATTCCAAAATCACAATATAATCGTTCGGGTTCAGTTTTGCACGCGTTACGGTATTTTGGTAAATGGCTTGCATTTGCGCCGCATCCGTCGTTTTGTAAACGGTGGGTTTATCCGCCGCGCTGAAACTCTCCCAGTTGCCTGTAAATTCGGCGTAATTGTCGGTCAAACTGCTCGTCGCAAGGAATTCACAGCCAAAATTCATCCTGACTTCAATGCGGTTTGCAATATAGTCGTGACGGAAGCGTTCCGCCACCTTTACGCCGTAAATTGCTTTGAGGGTTCTGTCCGTGCACATTTCATCAAAATAACCAACCGTTTTCAAAAATTCCACGGTTTTGGTCATATCGGATGTGATGCAGAAATCGGGCAAATTTTGGAAGAGTTCTTTGCCGGCAAACTCGAATTCTTCCGCCCCTTCGCCGTTTGTGCCGACTACTTGGTCCGCAACAGATTCTTCTCCTGTGTATACGCCGGTCACGCCCTCATTCCAAATCATGGTTTGCTCGTCTTCGGGTTCCTCGGATTCGAGAAGTCCGAAGGTAATGACCCCCAAAGTATTTTCAGGGTTATAGTGATTTTCTGCCGTTTGCGCCGACAAATCCGCATACAAACAGTCACGCAAGGTCTGCCGCTGTTCAGCGGTCAATTCCATAACGGTTTCCGTGGTCATCGTTTTGTTGTAAAGGCGAATATCTTCACTTTCGCGCACCGCTTGCAAATACAGATATTCTCTGTACGCCTGCCAATTCGCCGCCTCTGCCACTCTGCCGTTGGAATCGGCAGTTGTCTTCGGACGTTCGACGGGCTTCAACGGGTCCTTGAAAATCTTATTGAGTTCGCTTTGCCGATATTCGGTTTTGTCCCGTTGCTGTAAAGCGGTCACAATTTCTTCGGACACGCCGTAATAATTTCGCAACACTTCTTTGCCGCTTTTCAGCGTGTAGGCAATGCGTACGCAAATCGGATAGATACCGTTAAAATTCTCCGAAAGCGGCGTGGCTTCGGTTCTGCCCGCTTCGACCAACTGTTTGTGAATCCCGCGGACAAATTCAATATCTTTTTCGCTTGTGTAATTGCCTACAGGCAACGGATTAGAACTTTTGAGGCCCGAAATAGAATAAACATTCGTATTGAGAGTTGTGCTTTGATAATCGCTAAACGGCATACTGATTTTTACCGAAGCGACATCTGCCGTTTCGGGGATTTTGTTGGCAACTCCGAAATATCCCGTAAAGAAGAATGTGAAAATCAGCACGAGCAACACCAGTTGCACGCCAAGCGCGGGTAAATCTTTTACGAATTGCTTGAAGTTACGCAGTAACAAAAGACTTAACACCGCGTAGATAACCACAAACACCACCGCGCCGACAAGCAACGCAATCGCTGTACCTTTAGTCCGTAAAAGGTCGTACGCCTTCGCAAAGCCGTAAATGCCGACCACAAAGATGCCGATGAAATTGAGCACCTTGTTTTTGCCGATGAATCCGCCGATTTCCGCCTTTCTGCGTTCATAGAAGAACACGCCCAAAGCGAACAGCGCCGCGGTAACAAGCAACCAAATAATCGGCACAAGGAAATCGGGCGTCACCCAAGAAATCGTTTTTCCGCCGTGGTCAATATCCTGTAATTTGCCGCCCGCCGAGCCTTGTGAATAGGTATACAAGCCGTTTGAAATGTAACGAAGCGGATTAAACGATGCGTATTTTTTGGCAAGCGTCACTTGAAGCGTTTCGCCCACATAGTTGGATTCCGGTACAAAATCACTGCCCAACGGCGTGCCGAGCACGAGATTCTGAATGAAAACCTGCAAACTTGTGAGCAGCATTTGGGGAAGCAACAGCAAAATGCCCGAGAACAGCACGCCCTCAAACGCCGTGCCGACCGTTGCAAACACGGTGGCGGTCAGCGTGTAGGAGAACGCCACAAGGGAAAACATACCAATCAGCAAATAGAAAAATGATGTAAACAGGTATTTGTTCGCGCCGAGCACCGCCAAATTGATAAACAGCGCCACGAGCATCGGTACAAGCACCGATAAGCCGACCAAGGTAAGCCCCGAAAGATATTTCGCCGTGAACAGCCTTGCGCGTTTAATGCCGAGGCTGTAATAGACATTGACCGTCTTTTTGCCCGTGATAAAGCGGAAAGTCGCAATGCCCATTAAAAGCCCGATGCCGAGCAAAGCCGCAATCGCCAAATAACGGGAATAAGCCATATCGGCGGAAAACAGGAACGAATATTGCTCTTTAAAGTTGATTTTTGTCAACTGCCCTGTTTTTGCATTGAGGGATGTTTTTTGCCGAAATACCATAATCGGCGTCCAGCAGAAGCAGAAGAACATCAAAACCGCGTTAATCGTGGCAAACAGCGCGTTGTCACGCAACCCTGTGCGGTACGCATAGCCGAAGTTATTTTGCAAAGATTTGGGTGAAGTCATAATCCGTTCCCTCCATTTCATCCAAAAATACTTCTTCTAACGACAGCGGCATACTCTCGACCATTGCGGGAGACAGCGCGCCCAGTTTTCGCGCAGTTTCTTTTTCGTCGCCCTTAACGGTAATCAGTACCATTTTGCCGTCCTTCTTATACGATTTTACATCAATGCCCAAAGCGCGGATTTGCGCTTCGGTAACATCTTGTGGGAATACCAAACGGAATTTGGCGCGGTTTTCGCTCAATTCCGAAATGGACGAGTCAAGCACCAGCTTTTTGCCGTTGATAAGCCCGAAATGGTCGCAAAGACCTTCGAGTTCGTGCAGGTCATGCGAAGAAACGATAATCGACGCATTTTTCTCCTGCATATATTCGTTAATCATATTTTTTATCAACGCGCGTTTGGCGGGGTCTAAGCCGTCAAAGGTTTCGTCAAACAGCATAAAGGACGGCTGTGTGGCAAATCCCAACACAATTTCCGCCTGCCGCTGCATACCTTTCGAGAAGCCGTTTAAACGCGCTTTGGTATCGAGCCCGAATACCTCTGCCAATTTGTGAAAAGTGTCAAAACTGAAATTGGGATAATAGCCGTTATAAAACTTCGCCATTTTTTCCATATTGGCATAGGGTTGAAAATAAATATCGTCAGGCACATAAAACATATGCTGTTTCATCAATTCGTTGTCGAACGCGTCTTCTCCGTCGAGCAGCACCCTGCCGCTTTCCGCTTTATATACGCCCGTTATCGTTTTCAAAAGCGTGGTTTTGCCCGCGCCGTTGTAGCCGATAAGCCCATACAAAGAGCCGTCGCCGACGGTGAAAGAAATATCGCTGATTGCCGTAAAAGAGCCAAACTTTTTGGTTACGCCCTGAACTTCAATCATAGAATAACCTCCTTTTGCCACAATTTGTGGTGTACTTACAAGTCCACTATACCCGATTTGGAACCCGCTTGTCAACAAAAAGTACCGCATTGTTACTTTCTTGTAAGAATGCGGTGTTTGTTTCTGCAACATTATTAACTTTTTTGTAAGAATTTATGCACCGTATGCGGCATCGCCGTCGGTTTTTGCGAGTCTCACGCGGCAAAGCGCACCCGGTTTTGCTTCGGCACTTTCAAAATAGACCGGCGTGTAATTCGCGGTGTAGCCGAAGTGGAGCCCGTTTTCGGTTTTGCGCTCGCAAAGTACCTCAACGGTTTTGCCGATTTGCTTTTGCAAAAATGCGGCGCGAAGTTCTGCGGCAGCCGAAAGGAGTTTCGCGGCGCGGCGTTCTTTGACATTTTTTTCGAGTTGGTCGCCAAACGTTGCGGCACGCGTGCCCTCGCGCACGGAATACGGGAACACATGGATTTTCTCAAATCCGATTTTTTCGGCAAAAGATACGCTTTCCTCGAAATCCGTCTCTGTTTCCCCCGCGAAACCGACCATCATATCCGTAGTCAAGGTGCAGTCGGGGAAAGCGGCGCGCAGTTTTTCGGCAAGTGAAAAATATTCTTCTGCCGTGTAATGGCGGTTCATTCGGCTCAAAGTGCGGTCGCACCCGCTTTGCAGGGATATGTGAAATTGCGGGCAGAGTTTCGGCAACTTTGCAAGGGATTCTATCACTTCATCGGTGATATGGTCGGGTTCTAAAGAACCGAGGCGCACGCGCAAAACGCCCGAAGGCGCACACGCGGCTTTGACGGCATCGGTAAACTTTTCACCGCTGTCTTTGCCGTAAGCGGAAAGGTTGATGCCCACAAGCACCAATTCGCGGTAGCCCGCTTCGCTTAAAGTCTGTGCTTCTTTTTCGATTTCGGCTATCGGTTTGGAGCGCACGCGCCCACGCGCGGTGGGAATGATGCAATAGGAGCAGAAGCGGTCGCAACCGTCCTCAATTTTGATAATCGCGCGGGTACGCTCGTGGAAATCCGTAATCGGCGCACCGAGAAACGGCTCGCCGCTTTGGTGCTGTGACACGCTAACCAACCGCGTGCGGTTTTCGAAATACGCACGCAGTTTTTCGAGCAACTGCACATTGTTTTTGTTGCCGATGACAATATCCGCCGCCGTCAAATCTGCCGCTTCTTTCGGGAATGCCTGCGGCATACAACCCGTCAGCACCACCACGCTTTCGGGGTGATTTCGCTTCAATCGGCGAACAAGTTGGCGGGTTTTGCGGTCGCTTTCGGCGGTTACGGTGCAGGAATTGACCACAAAAACATCTGCTTCGTTGTCATCTAATGTAATGGCATATCCGTTTTTCAAAAGTTGTTCGGTGATTTCCTCGGTTTCATACTGATTGACCTTGCAACCGAGGGTATACAGTTTGACTTTCATAAAAACCTCTTGCACCGCTTGGATAAACACGGCAAAGTTTGACCATACTGTCAGCGGTGATATGATGAAAAAATTTCGGGAATATTTTTGTGTGTATTCGTTCGGCGCGTTGCTTTACTGCCTGATTGAAGTGCTGTTTCGCGGATTCACGCACTGGACGATGGGTGTTACGGGCGGCGCGGCGCTGTTGGGGATTTACCGCATCAATGAAAAATGTAAAAAGCGCCCGCTTTGGCAACGCTGTGCATTTGGGTGTTTTCTGATTACCCTTTTGGAGTTTTCCGTCGGGTTACTTGTCAATCGGCTGTTTCATTGGAATGTGTGGGATTACAGCCAAAAGCGGTTCAACTTATTCGGGCAGATTTGCCCGCTGTTTTCGTTTTTTTGGTTTTTGCTGTGCTTTCCCGCGTGCCTTTTGTGCAAAGGTCTCAAAAAGCACTTCCAAAAATAATTCAGGCGGTGAAAACGGATTGCAAGAACGCAAATGCGTCGTCAATCCAACCTTCGGCGTCCTTTCCCTCTGCAAGACCGATGCCGTGCCCGCCGTGTTCATACAAATGCATTTCACAGCGCACGCCCTTTTGCTCTAACGCATCGTGCAAAAGCACGCTGTTTCGATACGGTACGGATTGGTCGTCTTTGTTGTGCCACAAAAAGGTCGGCGGATACGTTTCCGTCACCAATTTTTCGACCGAAGCGGCGTTTTGCTCCGTTCGGCCCGAGAAAAGTCCCAACAGCCGACGGCGCGAAACCGCGTGCGTCAGCTTGCCCATGGTCACAACCGGGTAGCAAAGCACCAAAGCGCTCGGCTTTACCCCGTACACCACGCCGTTATATTCTTTGTCAAAATAGGTGTGCATCGCCGCGAAAAACGAAGCCAAATGCCCGCCTGCCGATGAACCCATTAAGGCGATTTTAGCCTTATCCAATTCCCATTCGGCAGCGTGACTGCGCACAAACTGCATTGCACGGGCAACATCTTCTAAAGGCGCAGGGTAACGCGCCGCCGATTTTACGCGATACCACAATACAAACGCATTGTAGCCGTGCGCATTAAAATACTCGGCAAAAGGCTTACCCTCATTGAAATCGGACACAATGGTATATGCCCCGCCGGGCAAAATCAACACGCTCGGCGCATTGTTCCCGACAACATAACTATCCAAATGCACCGCCTTTTTAGACGGCGTCACTTTGATTTCGGATTTTGTGTAGAGCGCATAGGTTTGCATAAGGCACAACCCTTTCGTGTGAATTGCTTTTATCGTATCATACTTTTCCACTTACGGCAACCGTTTGCTGTTCAATTTTTCGCATCGTGCGGAATTCCCGCGCGACCATCACACCCGACAGCACTGCCGCAACGACATCCGCCAAAGGCCCTGCATACATTGCGCCGTCAATACCGAAGAAAATCGGCAACAGAATCAGAAGCGGCAACAGGAAAATTACCTGTCGCGTTAAAGAGAGCACAATTCCCTTTTTCGCCTTGCCGATAGAGGTGAAGAAATTGGAGGAAATCGGCTGAATGGCATCCAAAAACAACGCCATCAAAAACACGCGAATATACCGTTCGGAAAAAGCGAAATACAGTTCATCGCCCGTGCCGAACAGTCCGATAATCTGCCGCGGGAACGCTTGAAACACAATGTAAAACGCCACGGCAATCCCTGTGCCGAACGAAAGCGCCAATCGCATGGTTTTGCGCACGCGCGTATATTTTTGTGCGCCGTAATTGAAGCCCGCAATCGGTTGTAACCCTTGGGAAAGTCCGATCACGAACGAGAAGAAAATCATCGTCACTTTTGCAATAATGCCCGAGCACGCAAGTGGAATTTCCCCGCCGTAAACGGACTGTGCGCCGTAGTGCGTCATGGTATTGTTCATCACAATCTGCACCACCATCATGGCGATTTGATTGAAACAATGTGAGGCGCCCAAAGAAATGATTTGCAACGCATCTTTGCCGTGCGGCAGAAAATGCTGTTTTTGCAAACGCACGCTTCGGAAACGGAACAGGTAGGCAGCGACCATCACAGCGGAGACCGCCTGCCCGATCACCGTAGCAATGGCGGCGCCTGCCATACCCAATCCGAATTTAAAAATCAAAATCGGGTCCAAAATCGTGTTGAGTATTGCGCCCGTCAGCGTGCAGACCATCGAATACCGCGGACTGCCGTCAGCGCGCACCAAAGCCGTGCCGCCCGTAGTCAGAATTAAAAACGGAAAGCCGTAAGCGGTTATGCCCGTATAGGTGATAGCGTAAGAAAGCACTTCATCCGTTGCACCGAACACACGCATCAGCGGGCGCAGAAAGACAAGCACAATCACCGAAATGACCACACCCACAAGCGCAAGCAAGGTGGTGGCGTTCCCCACCGCTTTTGCCGCTTCTTCTTCCTTTTTTGCACCGAGTTTTAAGCTGAATGTTGCCGCGCCGCCCACACCGAACAGAAGCGCCGCCGCTGTGCACAGCGTAGAAAGCGGGAACGCGACATTGGTTGCGGCGTTGCCGAGCATACCGACGCTTCGCCCGATGAAAAACTGGTCAACGATATTGTAAAGCGCGCCGACGAGCATCGAAATGATACTCGGCACGGCATAAGCGCGCAACAGCTTGCCGATTTTTTCTTCACCTAACGGATTTTTTCCCATTCTAAACGCCATACGATACAGTCTTTGCACAAAAAGCCGCAGAAAATCGGCATTCCGTACACGGTATCGTTCCTTTCATTGTATTTTGCACATGGTCTCCAACAAAAAAACCGCTCAAAAGCGGTTTTTGAACTCTTTTGCTGTCCTATTCTAAAACGCAGTATAATCAGTATACGCATTTTTCGACAAAAAATCAAGACGCAAAATGCCGAAAAAGGCGCAAAAGACTTTGCATTTTTTGACACATCGCGGTATACTTTAAAAAAGAGATTTTGCAAAATGGGGGATATACATATGGCCGAAAAAATCAAAGCACTCAAAGAAATCCTGCAAAAAAGCAAAAATCTTTGCGTATTCACGGGCGCGGGCATCAGTTGCCCGTCGGGGATTCCCGATTTTCGCTCGGCAGACGGTTTGTATAATCAAAACAGTGGGTTGAACATTTCGCCCGAGGAGATTATCAGCCATTCGTTTTTCACCGAGCACACCGATTTGTTTTATGATTTTTACAAGACGAAAATGCTCTATCCAAACGCGCAACCCAACGCGGCGCACCGTTTTTTCGCCGATTTGGAAGCGCAAGGGAAACAAGTATCGGTTGTGACGCAAAACATTGACGGTCTGCACGCAGCGGCGGGCAGTACGCGCGTGTTTGAAATTCACGGCAGTGTACTTCGCAACCACTGTATGCAATGCGGCACGTTTTACCCCGTAGACGCGGTAGCCGAAAGTGCAGGCGTGCCCCGCTGTGCAAAATGCGGCGGCATCATTAAACCTGATGTGGTGCTTTATGAAGAACCGCTGGACGAAAAAACCGTGCAAGGCGCAATAAACGCCATTGCTTCGGCGGATACAATGCTCATCATCGGCACTTCGCTTGTGGTGTACCCCGCGGCTTCTTATGTGCGGTATTTCGGCGGGGGAAACCTGGTTATTCTCAACAAGACCGAAACCGCGTGCGATCGTATGGCAGATTTAACAATTTACGATGACATTGTGCATATTGTGACGGAACTCTCTGCCGAAAAAGCGTAAGTGAAAGCCACATATGCACAAATTTGCTATTCATTTGCGCACGGCAAGGCAAAAATGCACATTTGGGAAGGCGGTCATTTGGTGTTCGGGATTGGCGCGGTTGTAGAGTGAAAAATATTGCGCGGTAATTTCCGGCGGCGTGATTTCTGCGCGGGCAAGTCTGCCGATTTTATCTGTCAAAACCGCGGGACGGTCGATTTCAAAAATCTGCATTTCTTTGGCAAAAAGCGGTTGCCGATATGCGAAAGTATCATACCCCGCGCCGAGCAAAATGTATTGCTTTGCGCCAAGGGACGAAGCACATTCCAACGCGTTTTCGGAAAACGCGGCTCTTGAAAGGGGCGTCGGGCAAAGGTATTCGCGCGCTACAAAGCGTGTTGCCTGTTCGGCTGTGCCTTGAAAATGCAGGTCGAAAAACGAAATTCCCTTTGCCATATGCGCTTCGATGGCGCGGTATTCTTCCTTAGAAAGCAATGTACTTGCCACTTTGTCCTCAAATACCGTTACGGCGTGTTCCGTGTTGTGATACGCCCACGCAAACAAACTGACGGTGGCGGTCAAACTTATTTTCTCTTTCTGCATAAAATCACCTCTTATATCCAATACCGCAAATTCCGAAAAAGTACAAGACTTGATTTTTGCGCCGATTTGTGGTAATATACAGACAGAAAATCAAAGAAAAAAATTTAAAGGCGCTGTAAAAAAACAGCCGAAATAAAATCCGGGATTCACTTTTTTGTGAGTCCCGG
>DAVZHM010000031.1:0-20021 GCA_052273845.1 Candidatus Fimenecus sp.
GCGTTCCCCTTCACTGCCGGGCAAGCGCGAACCGATTTTTTCGGCGGCGTCTTTGACAATGTCATACGCCAATTCGGCATATTTTCTGCTTTCTTCTTTCATACATCTGCCTCCCTTTTTCGTTTGGAAAGAAAAAATAAATATTACAATTAATCATATTGCATTTTTCGCTTGAAATCAAGAGGATTTTCGGATTTTTAGCGGTTTTTTTGCATATTTTTCCAAAAAATCATGCAAAACGGTAGCAATGTGCCGCATAAATTGAAACAAACCGCAAAGTATTCAAAAATCATGTGTAAACTTTATGCAGTTTTTTGTGTGCTGCGGGATTGCACAACACTATACTTTTGGTGTATAATACCAATAAATGCAGTAAAAAGCGGTGAAAATTATGAAATATATCAGTAAAAAAGAGAGTATGCAGTTTTACACCGGTCTTGCTGGGCAAAATTTGGTGTATTCGTTTATCGGCGGTTCGTTTTTTACATATTTCATGACCGATATTACGATGTTCCCCGCCATTACGGTTTCGGTGCTTTTAGTTTTAATGAAGGTTTGGGACGGCGTAAATGACCCGATTATCGGCTCAATGATTGACCGCCACACCTTTAAAAACGGTGAAAAGCTGCGTCCGTTTTTGCGCTATACGCCTTTGCCTGTGGGCATTTGCACGGTGCTTTTGTTCATTGTGTTCTCCACCGACGAAAGCTTGCTTTGGTTGCGTGTTTCCTACTTTATCATTATGTACATCGCGTGGGATTTGGCTTATACCGTGCAAGATGTTTCCATTTGGGGCATTACCGCGTCGGTTTCGCCCGATTCCGAGGAACGCGACACCTTTGTAAAATGGGCGCGCACTGTCGGTTCGTGTGTTTACGGTGCGTTCAGCATGGGGATTCCGATGGCACTTGAAATGATTGCGAATGCTACCGGCAGCAGTTTGGCTTTGATGACGCTTGTGTTCGCCGTAATTTTCGGTTTGGGCGGTGCAATGCTCAGTTACCGCACCTACTACGCGCAAGAGCGTATTCGCGTGAATACCCAAACACAGCAAAATTCGATTTTCGAGAGTCTTTCGCTGCTCTTCAAGAACAAAATGCTGATGCTCGTTACCCTTTCCAATCTGTTAGGCGCAGTGGGATTCGGCGGTCAGTTGGTCACCTATTTCTTTAAATACAAACTGCCGGCAGACTATCTCGGTGCAGGCAGTATTATCGGGGCGTTGGGATTGACCACGATATATGCCGCTGTGACAGGGTTGCCCGGATTTATCGGTATGTTGTTTGCGGACAGAATGAAAAAGGTTTTTAAATCTTATGTCAACGCCATCATTTTTATGCAAAGTTGCAACATTGTTGTGCGCGTGATTGCGTATTTCATCGGCTACGAAGGCGCGGGACTTTGGATTGGCTTGGCACTCATCGGCATCGGGTGCATCCCCTTGGGCGCGGTATCCATTGCACAAACCTCTATTTTCTGCGACAGTATTGATTATATGGAATGGAAAACGGGCAAACGCACCGAGGGCGTTACCTTCTCCATGCAAACCTTTTTCACAAAAATCACCAGCGGGATTACCGCAGGTCTTGCCGCATTGGCGTTGCATTTGATGCAATACAAAGCCGTACCCGACGATGCAGAAGTATTTGTAGGCACGCAGTCGCAGGCGTTTGAAACTTGGATTTGGCCGTTTGTAATGCTCACCCCTGCACTTGCAAGTATTTTGAGTATTATTCCGCTGTTGTTCATTCGCTACACACCCGAAAAGCGTGCGCAAGTCGAAAAGGATTTGAAAGAACGCCGTGCCGCCGCAGAAACCGCAGAAGTTACACAACCTTAAAAACGCCGAATTCTGCCGTACATTCGGTTTTAATTCGAGTACACACAGACAGAATAAGATACAGGAACTTAAAACCCGACGCCGCCGCTTTAAGCGATGGGGTCGGGTTTTCCTGTATCTCGAAAATTTACGATTGCTTAGAACATTGACAGCGTTTTGGAAGCATTGTCAGCGAACCTAAAATGCGAATACCTGTACCTGTTCTGCGACAGACTGCATTTTTACACACAGTATTATCACAAAGCGACAACAGCGGTTTGCCGTTTACATAAATCATATATCTTTGATACCGCTTGATACCGCAGACGGCAATTTGATACCGATAACATTCCCGTTTCCAATGCTAATCTTTCTTTAAGAATCCATAAATACAAAAGCCCAGACCGATAAAAGGACTGAAAACGCAAAATCCCATTAACACCGTACTAAAATCAAGTCCCGGTGAAATGACATTTACATCGGAAAAGGGCAATGGAAAAATGATGAAAGCGATTCCCATCAACAGCCATTTCATACCATGAATATATTTCCCTTTCATCATATCCTCCTACGCAACATTCACAGTTATAATCCTTGCGTTACAGTCGTGTTTCAGTCCGGCTAAGGAAAAACTGATTCCGCCGGAAGTACAGCTTACGCCAATACTCCCAGCCGCAACTTCTTTATGACAATAAGCGCTTCTGACATTTAAAATACCGGCTTGCTCGACAATAATTCCATATGTTAAATAAGCAGAAATCGACTGTGCCGCTTTAAGATGTGCCAAAACAGATCTGTTACAGTTAATAGGCTTCTGTAATTTAAATCGCAGTGCAGTCCCTGTCATTGAAGGGTAATCCAACGATAACTTTCCGTGCGGAAAATTAGTTGAATTATTACATTTTAAAACAGTACCACAGCAAGTTCCGAATCTGAAACATCAGGATAAGCACATCGCATCTGCTCTATAAGACAATCAGATTCTTTTCATTTACTTTAATGTGTTATATAATCGCAACCGTCTCTTTCTATGAGAATTATATCAATAAAGCCGAACGAAATCCATGGTATAAATCCACAAAAATAGGATTTCAGTCTTAGTAATATACACAACGCCCCTGCAACCAGAACTGCCCCAAATTGTGTGGCTCGCACAATTTGGGGCTGCTCTTTTGATTCATATTGTATTTACTGAATTTCGGAAAGTTTAACCGGTCTGTGCTCGTTTGCGGATTTTTCAGCCGCAAGCGCGATTTTCACAGACTGCAAACCTGCGTGAATCCCAACAGGTGTTTCCGTGTTGTTTTGGACAGCGTCGCAGAATTCTCTGACTTCCTGTGCAAAACTCTCCATATATCTTTCAAGGAAGAAATAAAGCGGTTTCTCCCCTGTTACGCCATCTGCCGTAGAAAGCACGGCGGAAGAAAGCGTATCGTTGGAAGTTACTACCATACCTTTCGAGCCGAACAATTCTGCTCTTTGGTCATAGCCATACATTGCCTGGCGGGAATTGTCAATCACCGCAAGTGCGCCGTTTGCCATTTTCAGAGAAATGATGGCCGTGTCAAAGTCGCCGTATTCACGAATCGACGGGTTGATAAGCGCATCGGCATAAACATACAGTTCTTCCACATCGCTGTTTGTAAGGAAGCAAGCCATATCAAAATCATGAATGGTCATATCGAGGAAAATGCTTGCCGCACAGTAGCCGACAGGCGGTGCTTGCGGGTCTCTGGAAGTGATTTTCAAAATCTGTGCATCCCCGATTTTGCCTTCGTCATATGCCTTGCGAACAGCGGCAAAGTTGTGGTCAAAACGGCGGTTGAAGCCGACTTGGAATTTCACTTCGGGATGTGCTTTGAGCGCATCGGCGATTTCCATAATCTTGTCTACCGTGTTGGCAAGGGGTTTTTCGCAGAACACGTGTTTGCCCGCATTGATGGCTTCAATGGAAATAGGCGCGTGGGTGTCGGTCGAGGAGCAAACAAGCACGGCGTCAATATCTTTATCCTCAATGATTTTTTTGTAGTCGGTGTAGATTTTTTCAACGCCGAAACCCTCAATAAACGCTTTGGTTTCGTCATTCATAAAGGGGTCTGCAACGGCAACCACCGTGGCATTTTTCACATGGTACGAAATGGATTCCAAATGCACCTTACCGATGCGCCCGGCACCGATAATACCGATTTTTAACATAAGTATTTCTCCTTTTATATTGAGTTGCAAGGATGACGAGGGCATCGCGCCCCGACCTGCAGGTCAAGGCCCCCGCCCTACACAGAAACAAACGATTAGATAGTGCCGTCCCAAGTGGAAACATTGGTTGTATTCTTTTCTTCTTCGTCAAACCAATGCGTGGTAACGGCTTTGCTCTCGGTGAAGAAGCGGTAAGCGTCTTTGCCGAGGCAATGCAAATCGCCGAAGAAAGACTGTTTGTGACCCGAGAACGGGAAGAAGCCGACGGGCACGGGAATACCGACGTTGATGCCGACCTGACCGCCATCCGTATAGCGCGCAAACTGACGCGCGAAATAGCCGCTTTGCGTGTAGATAACGGAGCCGTTTGCATAGGGGTTGGCGTTCATAATAGCGAGACCTTCTTCAAAATTCTTGCAACGCTTGATGCAAAGCACGGGGCCGAACACTTCGTCTCTGCCGATGGTCATATCCTCTGTGACATGGTCGAAAATGGTGGGACCGACGAAATAGCCGTCCTCATAGCCTTCCACAACGCAGTTTCTGCCGTCGAGCACCAATTCTGCGCCCTCTTTGACACCCTTGTCGATGTCGGCAAGGACTTCTTTATAGTGTTTTTCATAGGTAATCGGCCCGAGTTTGGAAGTTTTATCCCAAGAGGGACCAACCTTAATCTTTTCAGCCTGTTTTTTAAGTTCTGCAACGAACTGGTCGGCAATCGATTCTTCGACAACGCAAGCCGAAAGTGCCATACAACGCTGACCTGCGCAACCGTAAGCGGAATTGATAACGCCTGCAACCGTTCTTTCCAATGCGCAGTCTGCCATAACAAGGGCGTGGTTTTTCGCCTGGCAAAGTGCTTGGCAACGCTTGCCTGCTGCGGCGGCGCGCTGATAGATTTTCAAACCCACGGGAGTAGAACCGACAAAGGTAATACCCTTAACATCGGGATGGTCTAAAATGGTATTGATTTCGTTTCTCGAGCAGGTCACAACATTGATAACGCCGTCGGGTACGCCTGCTTCCTTATAGATTTTCGCGAACAGCATAGCGGTTTTCGGGGTAAGTGAAGCCGCTTTCAAAACCATTGTATTGCCGGTTGCAATGCAGGTGGGCGCCATCCAACCGAACGGAATCATTGCGGGGAAGTTCACGGGAACAATGCCTGCAAACACGCCCAAAGGCTCACGGTATTTGACCGTATCGTAGCCGTTGGAAGCGTCCATCAAGCTCTCGCCCATCATCAAAGACGGCACTTGCGTAGCAAGCTCCGTGCCCTCTTTGGCTTTTAAGACGTCGCCTTCTGCCTCTGCCCATACTTTGCCGTTTTCTTTGGCTACGGACATGGTCAGTTCTTCCATATTTTCGATAATTAAGTCGCGGATTTTGTAAAGAATCTGTGCGCGCTTGATGGCGGGCACGGCACGCCAGCCGGGATACGCTTTCTTTGCCGCTTCGATAGCCTCGAGCACCTCATCGTTGGTGCAGCAAGGCGCTTGCCCTGTGATTTCACCGGTGCTGGGATTATGTAAATCATACCAAACATCGGTTTTAGACTCTTTGAACTCGCCGTTCACAAAGTATTTGAGTTTTTCAACTGCCATTTTATTTTCTCCTTTTTAGGATTTTTATTTTTAGATATGAGGTGAAAAGATTATAACCCGGAAACCTCATTGATATATTTCCGTGCTTTGATTGCATATTCCAGCGGATTTGCCTTTGCAGGGTCTTGCTCGGCTTCTACAAGGACATAGCCCTCATACCCTGTTTCTTCCAACACATCGAAAATCGGTTTGAAATCGAGTGCGCCGTCGCCGGGGACGGTAAAGGTGCCCAAGCGCACACCGTCGAGGAAGCTCAAGTTTTCCGCTTTGACCTTTTCAATCACTTCGGGACGAATGTCTTTCAAATGGACATGGCGAATGCGGTTGGCGTACTTTTTCAGCACTGCCATATAGTCCTCGCCGCAATATGCCAAGTGGCCGCTGTCAAACAAAAGTCCGAACAGTTCGGGATCGGTATTTTCCATCATACGGTCAATTTCCGCGGCGGTCTGTACCACGGTGCCCATATGGTGGTGGAAGCAAAGAGAAATGCCCATATCCTTTGCCACTTTGCCGAGTTTGTTCAGCCCCGTGCAAAGCAGATCCCATTCTTCGTCGTTCATCACATATTTGTCGCGGAAAATGGATTTGTCCGTGCCCTGAATGGAATGGCCCTGTTCGGAAACGCCGACCACTTTTGCGCCCATTTCTTTTAAGAATGTGATGTGGCGAATAAAATCGCGCTCGGTTTCTTCATAGGGTTTTGTGGTCAAGAAGGTGGAAAACCATGCGTTGCAAATCTGCATCCCGCGCAGGTCAAGCGCCTTTTTGAGTTCCACGGCGTCTTTCGGGTATTTGTTGCCGACCTCACAGCCGGTAAACCCTGCCAAAGCCATTTCGGAAACGCATTGTTCAAAGGTGTTTTGCGCGCCGAGGTCGGGCATATCGTCATTCGTCCACGCAATCGGCGCAATGCCGAGTTTTACTTTGTTTTTGTCTAACATTAGTATTTTCTCGCTTTCTCTAAATTTTCTTTCTTTTTTTCGTAAGCCGCTTGCACGGCTTCGTTTTGCGAAGTACTTGCCACGCCGACATTCCACCACGCGCCGTAGCCATCCGTCATGGATTTCGGCAGCACTTTGATGTCAATGAGTGTGGAAACGGTTTGCTTTTGGCTGTCGATAAGCGCCGCTTCGAGTTCTTCGGGTGTTTTGGCGGAATAAGTTTTCACGCCGTACCCGGAAGCCGCCGCAGCAAAGTCAATCGGCACCAAATCGCCCAGCAAATCGCCGTTTTCGTCGCGGAAACGGAATTCCGTGGCAAGGTTGCCGATACCGTTGGACATTTCGAGATTGTTGATGCAGCCGAAGCCGCTGTTGTCAAAGAGCAGAACGTTGATCTTTTTGTGCTCCTGCACGCTCGTCACCAATTCGGAATGGAGCATCAAATAACTGCCGTCCCCGCACATCGCGTAGACTTCTTTTTCGGGGTCAGCCAATTTTGAGCCGAATGCACCCGCGATTTCGTATCCCATACAGGAATATCCGTATTCCATATTGTAGGAATAGCGGCTGTCCGAAGTCCACATACGCTGTAAATCGCCGGGGAGCGAACCTGCCGCACCGACGCAAATCGCATCGTCGGGGATTAAGCGGCGTACCATGGAAACCGCGGCGGTTTGGGTAAGTCTGCCGCCGATTTTTTCCACAAATTCGGGAATGGTGCGCTTGTCGCCCGCTGCAATGAGGGGTTTGAAATTTTCGTCATATTTATAATCGGCAAGGAACTGCATTTCTTTTGCCCAACCGTCACGCGCGGCGGCGATTTCGGTGGTATATGCAGAACGGTAGTTTGCCGCTTTGAGCGCCGTATACAGCGCTTCCAAGCCGAGTTTTGCGTCCGCAACCAATTTGACGGCGCCGAGTTTGTAAGCATCAAAACGCGATGTATTGATGGTAAGCACTTTTGCATCGCTTCTGAACAACGCTTTCGAGCCTGTGGTGAAGTCGGAAAAACGCGTGCCGACGCCCAAAATAACATCTGCGGCTTTCGCGATTTCATTGCCCGAAGAATTGCCCGTTACGCCCACGCCGCCGAGATTGTACGCATCGCTTGACAAACAGGCGGTTTTGCCGCTTTGGGTTTCGGCAAAGGGAATATTAAATTCGTGGCAGAATTTTTCAAGCGTTTTCGCCCGCTTCGGAATACCGCACACCGCCGCCGCAAATTACAAGCGGCTTTTTCGCCCTCAAAAGAACGGAAACAAGGTCATCCGCTTCTTCTTGGGCGGGGGCAACGCGGGTGATTTTATGCACGCGCTTTTGCAGGAATTCTTCGGGGAAATCATAGGTTTCACCCTCGACATCCTGCGGCATTGAAATGCAGACAGCGCCTGTTTCGGCGGTATCTGTCAGCACACGCATGGCGTTTATCATCGCGGTCATCAGTTGTTCGGGGCGTGCAATGCGATCCCAATAGCGCGTAACTGCTTTATAAGCATCATTGGTGGTGGTTGCAAGCGAATTCACCTGCTCAAACTGTTGGAGCACCGGGTCAGGCTGACGGGTGGAAAACGCATCGGCGGGAATTAAGAGAAGCGGCACGTGATTCACAGTTGCCGTTGCCGCCGCCGTAATCATATTGGCAGCGCCCGGGCCGATAGACGAGGAGCAGGCAATGATTTTGCGGCGGTTGTTTTGCTTTGCAAACGCCGTTGCCGCGTGCGCCATGCCCTGTTCGTTTTTGCCTTGATAGACGGTAAGTCCGCCGCGGTCGGAGTCGAGCGCTTCGCCGAGCCCGCAAACGATGCCGTGGCCGAAGATGGTGAAAATACCGTCCACGAACTTCGTTTCTTTGCCGTCGAAGGACACATACTGATTATCCAAAAATTTGACGAGAGCCTGTGCGGTCGTCATAACTGCCATAAAAAAGCCTCCTTATTTTTCATCAAGCAACCATGCGTGGTCGGGGTCGTCAATGCGGGTTTTCCGCCACGGGTCACCGTCGAGATGGCGAATCATCCATACATAATACATGGAATACCCGGGGGCGGCAACCTGTTGGTGCGTTTTCATCGGGGTGATGGACAGCGCGCCGCCGTTTAACACTTTGTAAGCATCGTCGCCGTTGAAGCCGACGCCGAAGCCTTGCGGTTTATCAAATTCATAGTAATACAGTTCCGGTTGGGGGTGGTAATGCGGCGGATAACTCGACCAGCACCCGGGTTTGTGGAACACCTCGCCCAAAACCATATTCGAATACGGCGCGTTTTCATAGTCGAACACCGTCAAGACCTGCCGATGTGCCGTGCCGTTCCATTGGGCTTTGCCGAATTCCTGCAATGTGCAATCGTCCGGCGTGTAGTAAACAATATCAAAATCGTTTGCATTGTCGGTTTGCTGAATTAAAATACGAGCATCGCTCTTTGCCGATACAGTCACCGCTTTTTTGTGCGGGAAATGCACACAATAGGGCTTGTCAAGAAACGGGCTGCGGCGTGATGCCTGTTCGGTGCGCCCCGCAAAGAGGAAATCAACCTCGCCTGCGAGCAGTAAAACGGCGGTTTCGTTTGCCGCGCTGCACAGCGTGACCGATTCGCCGCTTTTCATCTGCTTAACCTTAATGGTCATCAGCATTTCGGCGTTTTTGCCGCCCATTTCGCATAGGATTTTTTCGTTGTTTTCATTGAAAACAGGAGTTTCGTACATATGTATCACCTTGGTATGGTTAGTATTTCAAAGCTGTGTTTGCAGAATTTGTTCAGGGTGCGTGCACGGGGCGTTTTCTCGTTGCCTGACGCGTATATAGGATACGCGAGGGTGGCGAAAAATTCGCCGTGTGCGTGCCATAGAAAAATTATGCCCGCGCGACCATTTCGCCGTATTCTTCCTTTTCTTTCTGAATGAACGCTTTAACCGCGTCTGCTGTGGGCATATCTTCCGAGCAAGCGTGCGAAGCCACAAGCATTGCCGCAGATGCAGAGCCGAATTCCAATGCATCCATCATTTCATAGTCTTCAAAAAGACCGTACAGGAATGCGGAAGCGTACCCGTCGCCGCCGCCGAACGATTTTAATAGTTTGACGGGGAAGGGCTTAATGGAATAACTTTCGCCGTCGTTTGTGTAGGCGGTCGATCCCTCTTTGCCGTGTTTGATGATGACGATTTTTGCGTTGTAACTATGCCACAACGCGGCGGTTTCGGCATCGGTCATACTGGGGTTAATCAGCGCTTCGGTCAAATCGTATTCTTCGCGAGAGCCCAAAATGATGTCCGCTTCTTTGGCGACCGCAGAATAATAAATGGCAATTTCGTCGGCGTTTTTCCAGTTGTATGCGCGGTAGTCAATATCGAAGATAATCGGCACGCTGTTTTTCTTGGCAAGCGCCACAGCTTTGAGTGCCGCTTCGCGCGAAGGACTTTCGGCAAGTGCCGTACCCGAAATTAAAAGCGCTTTTGTCTTTTTGATGTACTCCTCGTCAATATCCTGCACATCCAATTTTAAATCCGCCGCAACATTGCGATACATTAAAATGGAACTTTCGGTTTCGGACTTGATTTCAGTAAAGGTCAAGCCGATTTTCTCGCCGTTTTCGCAGCGTTTGATGTGCGAAGTGTCGATGCCCTCTTTTTTGAAATAATCGGTGACAAACGTACCGAGTTGGTCATCGGAAACGCGCGCAAAAAAGCCGATTTTCTTGCCCAAACGCGCAAGCCCCACCGCGATATTGGCAGGCGAACCGCCCAAATACCGTTTAAAAGTGGTGCTTTCGTTTAAAGGACAATAGTAATCGACGGGGTTAAAATCCACGGCAACTCTGCCCAAGAGGATTAAATCGTAGGGTTTGCTTTGGTCAAATTTTACATACTGCATAAAGAGTACTCCTTATTTCTCCCTTAAGCCACGCTTGCGCGTGACAACTCCCTCTTAAAGGGAGCGTAAAGGTATATAATGATTTTATTTACTGCATATTAAAGATTTCAATATGCCGTTTCACATTTTGATAGACGCCCTCGACTTCGCAGGCGGAAAGTTCAAAATAATTGGGTTTGCCCTCTTTGCGATCGACGTATGCCTTGGCATAAGCGGCAAGTGCGTCAAACGAAGCGGTGGCGATATTGATTTTCCGAACGCCAAGGCCTATGCAACGCTGAAACATTTCGGCCGTGATGCCCGTGCCGCCGTGGAGTACCAACGGCGTTTTGACCGCCTTGTGGATTTCTTCGAGCACATCGAAGCGAAGTTCGGGCAAAACGGGATAATTGCCGTGCGCGTTGCCAATGGCAACCGCCAACGCGTCCACGCCTGTTTCATCACAAAAACGAACGGCATCGGCAGGGTTGGTGCAAAGGATTTTGTGTGCTTTCCCCTCGCCCTCGTTGCCGCCGACCACGCCGAGTTCCGCTTCGACAGTCGCATCGTAATCGCTTGCGAGCTGCACCACATTTTTCACTGTGTCGATGTTTTCCTTAAGCGGCAGTTGCGAGCCGTCAAACATGACGGAAGTAAAGCCGATATCCAACGCTTTCAAAACCGTTTCGGTGCGAAGTCCGTGATCAAGATGCACGGCAATGTCCACATTCGCTTCCTCTGCCGCGGCAAGCATCATCGGGCCCATCAATTCCAGTGGGGAATTCGGAAGCCGCACTTCGGCAATCTGCAAAATGATCGGCGTTTCGAGTTCTTCCGCCGCTTTTACAGCCCCCATCACCATTTCCATATTGCCGACGGAAAATGCCCCGACGGCGATATTTTTTTGCTCTGCACGTTCGAGCAAATCTTTCATTGCAACCAGTGCCATATTGCTTCAAAACACTTCTTTCCGATTATATTGATTTATTCTTATGTTATATCACTTTTGCCCCCCGTTTTCAATGCACAGGCGGTAGAAATATTGCGAAATAATCTGTGAAAAATCACAAAAAAACGGCATCCTTGTTCAGATGCCGTTCTTTCTTTTATACAAATATTCCGCATTCACGAAGTTGCATTTGCAACCGCTGTTTCTTTTGCTTTTTTGTCGTCGTGCGCATACAAAAGTTTTAACGCAATCGGCGTAACCACCGAGGAAATGAGAATGAGCAAAATCACAGGCGTGAAATACGCCGAAGTAATAATCCCGCAGGAAAGTCCTTTTTGTGCCACAATCAGCGCGACCTCGCCGCGTGTCATCATACCGACGCCGATTTTCAGGGAATCGTTCCATTGAAAACGGCAAGCTTTTGCCATCAGGGAACAACCGATGATTTTGCACAAAAGTGCCACCAAAACAAAGCCGACGGCAAACAGTACAAGTTCGCCCGAAATTTTGTCGAGCGTGGTTTTCAAACCGATACTCGCGAAAAACACGGGACCGAACAGCATATAAGAACTGATGTCCATTTTTTCGGCGATGTAGTCGGAATCGTGAATACTGCACAGGATAATGCCCGCAACATACGCCCCCGTGATGTCAGCAATCCCGAAAAAGCGTTCGGCAACAAATGCCATACCGAAGCAAAGCGCCAACCCTGCAATCGGAATACGGCGCGTATGCGGCCAACGCTTGTCGCACCAACGAAATACTTTGTAGCAGATAAAGCCGAACACGAAAGAAAACAGGAAAAACAAAGCCGTTTTTAAAAGCACCGCGGCAGGTTTGACGTCGCCGCCGTTTAACCCCACCACGAAAGTCAAAACGATAATGCCGATGACATCGTCAATAATGGCGGCGCTCAGTACCGTTGTGCCGACTTGGGAAGAAAGTTTGCCGAGTTCTTTTAAGGTTTGCACGGTGATGCTCACGGAAGTAGCCGTCATAATGACGCCGATGAACACCGCGCGGTAAAATTCGGGAGACCCGAACGGCGACGCGCCGTAAATTGCCATATACAAAGCCGTGCCGCCGACAAGCGGCATAAACACGCCCGCGCAGGCAATGGCAAAGGCTTTCAAGCCTGTTTTCATTAAATCATGCAAATTGGTTTGCAGTCCTGCCGAAAACATCAACAGCACCACGCCGATTTCGGCAAGTTGCGCCAGGAAATCGCTTTGGTCCACAAGTCCCAAAACGCTCGGCCCGATAATCACGCCCGCAATAATTTCGCCGACCACTTGCGGGGCTTTTAATTTGCGCGCCGCAATGCCGAACAGTTTTGCGGCGACGATAATGATACACAAACTTTTAAATACGGTATAGGCTTGCATAAATATCTTCTCTTCTCTTTTTCGTTTCCGTTTTCCTTTTTTCGCAATACTATTATACGCGCACAAATTCGGATTTGCAAATATAAAAAAAGAAACCTACATTTTGAACAAACGCAGGTTCTCTGTGTGTATTCTTTTGTGAAAAAAAGCGAATGCAAAGCGATTAACCGCGCACGCCGTCCGTAAACCCAAGCGGGAGCGTTAAAAACACGCCGGTGTTCGCCTTTTCAAGTCCGCCGGTGACCTCTAACACGATTTTGTGCGTTTTTTCAATATTTTCCGAGGTCATTGCCGCCAAAAGCAGTTTATTTTGATCGGCGTCCGGATTCAAATATTGGCGCAAAGAACTAAACACGGGCGGTTTTTCCAAATCACTGCCCGCAACCGCCTGCAAAACGCCCTCGCAATCCAACAGCGTGCCGCCGCGGATGCCTGCGTCCATCATTTTTACGAGAATTTCGTCCATATATGCTTGATTGCGGATAATCAAAATTAACAGTTGCATACCTTGCCTCCAAAAGAAGTTTATGCTATTATTTTACACAAAAGTTGCGAATAATGCAATAGAAAGGCGGTGGAATTGTGGCAAGACATTTGGAATACCGTATTGACAGCCGTTTTGACGGCAAAAAAATCAAAGAATTTTTGAAAAACGAAGTCGGTGTTTCGCACCGTATGCTGTGTATATTAAAGCGAGAGCCTTTGGGGATTACCGTAAACGGCGCACACGCGCGCACGGTGGATTTTCTGCACGCGGGCGACACGCTCTGCCTTGCATTTCCCGATGACGAACACAATTCCGTCAGCGCGCCGACAAACATTCCGTTAGAAATTTTGTACGAAGATGACGATATAATTGTCATTAACAAACCTGCAGGACTTGCCATGCATGAAACGCACAATCACCAAGGGGACGCGCTTTCCAACGCATTGGCGTTCTATTTGGAACAAAAGGGAAATCCTGCCGTTTTTCGCGCGGTGGGCAGACTCGACAAAGGCACTTCGGGGCTTGTGGTCTGCGCGCGCAACAAATATGCCGCTTACCGTTTGGCGGGGCAAGTGCAAAAAACCTATTTTGCCGTTGCCTGCGGGGTATTTGAGGGCAGCGGTACCATAGACGCGCCGATTTACCGCCCCGACGCAGGCAAGACTTTGCGCGCGGTAGGCGAAAACGGTGAGCGCGCCGTAACGCATTGGGAAGCGCTCAAGTGCGACGGCAAATGTACACTTTTGAAAATCCGTTTGGAAACGGGGCGCACGCACCAAATCCGTGTGCATTTTGCGCACCTCGGTGCGCCGCTTGTGGGCGACGATATGTACGGCAGTCCCGATTTGCGTTTAAACCACCAAGCGCTCCACTGTGGAGAATGCCGTCTTGTGCACCCTGTAACGGGCGAAGAAATGGTGTTTTGCGCGCCGTTGCCTTGCGATATGCAGGCGTTGTTATGACGGAATATATTCCGCAATATCCTCTAATTTGCAATTTAAAGCGGTGCAGAGTTTATCAAGCGTTTTTGTTTCCATATTCTCATTGGCTTTCAAGCGACGCACGGTTTTGCTGTCAATCCCCGCCTTTTCACGCAGGAAATAGGTCGAAACGCCTTTCTTTTCCATTGTTTTCCAAAGTTTATCATAAACAATCATTTATAACCCTCCTTGACAACAATTATTATGGGGGTTATAATCGCAATTATTAAGGGGATATAATCCCCATAATGATTGCGGAGGAGTTTATGACCTGTACATTTTTCGGGCATCGAAAATGCCCTAAAGAAGTCGCGCTACCACTAAAATCGACATTGGAAGACCTGATTGAAAAGCAAAATGCGGATATGTTCTATGTAGGCAACCAAGGCAATTTTGATTCAACAGTCAGGAAAATTTTGAGGCAACTGAAACCAATTTATCCGCACATAGATTACGCCGTAGTATTCGCTTATATGCCGTGCCGAAAGAATACGGTTGACGGGGCAGACTTTTCGGATACGATTTTCCCTTGCGAACCGGAAAATACACCACCGAAATACGCCCCAAGAAGACAAAAAACCGCCATCAACGGCGGTTTTTTTATTTTGGATTTGGCAACTTTTAAACGAATATTAGCAATCCTTGCGGTATTTCAAAGGAGAAACGCCATAGAGTTTTTTGAATGCTTTGGAAAAAACCAACGGGTCGCGGTAACCGCAGGAATAGGAAATATCCTCAATGGAATAATTGGTGGCTTTTAAAAGTTCACAGGCGCGTTCCAAACGGAAGTTGCTCAAATACTTTTGCGGGGAAATCCCCAAATGGTCCTGAAACAGTGTGAACAAATAACTGCGGTTTAGTCCGACATATTCGGAAATGTCGGATACATTGATCCCGTTAGAATAATTATCGCGGATAAATTCAATCGCTTTTTTAATGTAATAATTCTGCTTGCTGTCGTCCTCCGCCTTTTTGCCGCGGCGCGTCACTTCGGACGAAACAATGGAAAAGAATTTGCACAAAAGCCCTTGGAGCGCGAACTCGTTTTCAATCCCCAAGGTGTTGTGTTTGAGCATTTCCATCACGATTTGTTTGAGTTCTATCCCCTTCGTAATGGAAAACACGGGTTTTTTCGCGCCCAACAGTTTCATTTCGCGCAAATATTCCTCTGCCTTGTCGCCGTCGAACCCAACCCAAAGGTAAGTCCAGGGTTGTTCCGAATCTGCCTGATAATGCGCGCGGACATTCGGCTCAATCAAAAACGCCTCGCCTTTGGAAATGCTGTAATGCTGATTGTTGACGGAAAACTCGCCCTTTCCGCTTAAAACATAGTGCAGAACATAGTGGTTTTTGACCGCGGGGCCGAAACTGTGCCCTGTTTCGCATTCCTCATACCCGCAATAGCAAAGGCGGAAATCGTTGAATTTAACATTGTTCAGTTTGATTTGACAAGCGTTTTCCACACTCTGCACCACACTCTCCCCTATAATTTTACGCAAATAGCATACCATATTCCGCCGTATTTTTCAAGTCTAAATCCACGAAGTGCCACACACGCGTATTACGCACAAAAAATGCGGGGTATCTTCATGATGCCCCGCGAACGATTTACGTTATTTGCGTTTTCTTTTTGCGGCTTTTTCCGCTTTGATTTTTGCGTTGAGCGCATCTTCTTCCTGTTTGAGACGCGCTGCTTCTGCGGCGGCTTGTGCCACGGCAAGTTCGTGACGCGCTTTGGCATCATCGTACATCGCGGCAATTTCATCAAAGTGCTTGTAATTTTCTTCCTGTTTGATGAGTTTTTCCGCATCGAGATACGGTTTTGCGGCACGGTTGAAATATGCGTGGCGATCCATTTCCGCTTTGGAATTTTGACGCGCTTTTTTGCGTTCAATCTGCACGGCGTCAATTTCCGCTTTAATGGATTTTGCTTTTGCGCCGTCATGCGCTTTCTTGGCGATTCGCTGTTCCATATAAAGGGCTTTCAACTTATCGTCGCAAGCGTCCTCATCGGCAAAATACCCTTCGAGCACCGCAAAATCGGGTTTCTCGAATTTCGCGTCGCCTTTGAAGTATTTGTCCACCGCTTTGCGGGCGCTGATTTTTTTCTTGGCAACTTCCACGGAGAATTTGCGCAGTTCTTTTTCCGCCTCTGTGGTTTTGGGCATCGCCTTAGCCGCGGCAAGTTCCGCACGCAAATCCGCCATATCGGCATTGCGCAAACCGGCAAGTCCTGCGGAATATACTTTTTGGTAAACCGAAACCTGATGTTTCATAAGGTCGGTAGAGAATTTGTCCAACTCATCGCAAACGAACTTGGAAATTTCGATTTCCTCATTTTGTTCCAAAGCCGCGCGATATGCTTTTTTCGCCGCTTTTTTCGCCGCCTTACCCTGCACGGATTTATAATCCTTTTTGCTGACTTCGGCAGGCACAAGGGCAGCGTTGGTTCTTGCGTCACGAATCAAATCAATCGCTTCGACCAATTTGCCGTCGTCCAAAGCGCCGTTGCCGTAGTCCTCAAACAACGCGCGGACTTGCAACACGCGCACAACGGATTTCTGCTTCTTTTCGTTGAAATCGTACCAGAAATACGGAACAACATTCATCAATGCACCGACTGCCGAAATGATAATCAACACATGCAACAGGTTTGTTAAGATGTTCGGGTCATACAGTGCGGAGAACGCGTTGTTGTAGTTGTCCTGCCCGTTTGCCAGCTGCTCTGTCAAAATCTGCCCGACGGTTTTGCCGTCGCCGAGCATACGGTTAAGAATTTCGGGATTTGCGGTAACTACCGCGGCGTTCGTTTTGGTGATGCCGCCTTTTTCATAGATAATCGGCAAAACAGAGGACGTTGCAAGTGCAATCACCGTACCGATGGTCGCAACTGCCGAGAACATACCGTCAATGCGTTCGCCGGTTTTGTATTGCTGATAGTCGCGGATATCCGCTTGAATGGCGGGGTTGAGAATGTGTGCAAACGAACCCATAAAGGCGTTCAAATACAAACAACCCATCACAAGCCAAATGGTCAAATTGCTGATTTCAGCCGTAAAGGGCAGCATCATCAAAATGAATGCGATGTTGAACAGGTTGGTGACAACCAAAACCGCCTTTTTGCCCCATTTGCGAATACAGAACGGCGCAAACAACATGCCCCACAAAGACGCGTTGCCGTACACGGTAACCACAAGACCGTAAACATTACCGCTGCACGCACCGCCGTAGTTGTAAAGCCAGCTTAAAATATTGGCGTAGGAACTTTCCAAGAAGCCAATCCAACCGGCAAGGGAGATAATCCAGAAATATTTGTTTTTGGCAACTTCACGAAGCGCATCAAAAAACTTAATCTGCACAACGTGCGTTCTTGCCTGCACGATTTTTTCCTCGGTGTATTTGTAAACCACAATGCAAAGCAAAATGCCCAACACGCCCAAAATGGGATACAGCAATCTATACACGCGAATATCGGTTGTGTTCGTGTGGAAAACGTTTTGCGCAATAATCGGCGTAAAGAGGTTGACCAATGTCGGCGCAAAAGAATACACGATACTTTTTACGGAAGAAACATCGGCTCTTTCCTGCGAGTTGGGAGAAAGCACGTGAATCAGGTTCTCATAAGCATCATAGAAGAAATAATAGAAGAAGTGCAACAGCAGGTTTAAAACCATAATAATGGCGCACTTGGCAACATATGCCCTTGTTTCGCCGAACCATGTGCCCACACCGACAATGGATTCCAATTTATTGTACGGGAACCACACCATCAAAATACAAATCAATGCCGTCGGCAACGCCATGGAAACGATGTACGGTCTGTATTTCCCCGCTTTGTTTCGCGTGTTGTCAATGATGTTTGCACGAATCCCCGTCAACGGGATGTTGGCAAGCACTGCAACAACATACATCACATACATATCGGTCGCGTCGACGCCCAATGTACTCGAAATGAGGGTGTTGCCCGTTGCCAGCAAGCATGCCGTGCCGAGCGTAATAATCATATACGCACCGATACCGCCGCCGGAATACGCGGCAATTTCGCGGAAAGGCATATACCTTCCTGCCATAGGCGTTTTCCAATATGTACGAATATTGGAAATGCCGTTTTTCGCCTTTTGAACCAAATTCATTCAGAAACCTCCCATATTTTTATACAGCTTTTAAAGTTTAACACAAAAGATTTTTTTCTTCAACCGAAAAAAATTTTTTTATTCCGAAAATGCAGACAAAACAGGAAGTTTCGTGAAAACCCACAAAAAAGCAGGTGCAAATTTGCCGTTTTGCCCATAGAGTTTTTTGCGTTTTTTCCTGTGCAAGAAAAGAAACCAGACCGAACGCTGTTGTTCGGCCTATTTTGCTGTTTTATAATTACGGATTGTTAAGCGGCGCGAAATGCGATGCCGTTTTCTGCGACAAATAATTTAATAGTTACTTGTCACTGTTAACCGTTGTGGTTTCGGGGCTTTCCGTGCCGGCATCTATTTTGTCAGCACAACATGGCGCGCAGCTCCGAAAAAGATATCCGGTGTCCTGCACTCTGTAAATGCTGATTTGTACGATATTTTGGTCTTTTTCAATCCGAATAACCTTATGTAGCTTTTTTCACATTTTTGTGGTATCATTAATTCATCATTTATATAGGAGTGTTGCCGGTGAACCGAATTTCAGCAGAACTTAAAACCCTTCGGCTCAAAAACTTTGTAATATTACTTGTCGCAGGTTGCATCAACGCATTTGGCGTAACTGTATTTCTTGCACCTGTAAAATTGTATGACAGCGGTATCTCCGGTACATCTATGCTGCTATCACAGATAACGCCGGAATATATGTCCCTTTCTGTCTTTCTCTTAATCCTAAATATTCCGCTGTTCCTATTTGGTTTGAAGAAGCAAGGCGTTGCCTTTACTATGTATTCTATATTTGCGGTTGCAATTTACTCGCTTGGTTCATGGTTAATTACCAATATTTTGCCCATTGATGTCAGCATGGTTTCACCGCTTGCCGGTGAGGATTTGCTCTTGTGTGCTTTATTCGGAGGCATCATTTCCGGTTGCGGAAGTGGTCTTACCATCCGATATGGCGGCGCTATTGACGGCATAGAAGTTATGGCTGTTATTTTTGCGAAAAAGCTCAACATCACCGTTGGTACATTCATAATGATATATAACGTTATCCTTTATATCATCTGTGGATTTGTTATCAACAGTTGGATACTGCCGCTTTATTCTATCGTCACCTATATGGCCGCACTGAAAACAGTAGACTTCATTGTTGAGGGTTTTGATAGAAGCAAAGAAGTTATGATTGTTACCGATAAGCCGAATGAAATCAACGAGGCTTTACTAAAAGAATTTGAGTGCGGAACAACCAAGATTGCTGCTACCGGTGGATATTCGAATGCCGACAAAACTATTATTTACTTTGTAGTAAACCGCTTTCAAATTTCAAAGATGAGAAACATTGTTCACACCATTGATCCAAAAGCATTTGTGACGATTAGCGAAGTGGCTGATGTTTTCAAAGCAAATGATTAACAATTAATGCACAGCTCCTTACTCCCCAAGCGCAACCTCCCAAGACACAAACATTTAACATTTATACAAACGAAAAAAGGGGCAGATTTCACGAAATAAATCGTAAAATCTGCCCCTGACATCCCAATGATTTAGTTCAAGTTCTCCCCAAAGGTCGATTTGGGGAAATGATATCTTTTGAATTTCACTTTGAAAAATGACATAACAAAACCCCGAAACCGTTCTGTTAGTGTTCATAGGGACATTTTCTGACAGTATGTAGGTGCGGTAAAG
>DAVZHM010000032.1:0-19204 GCA_052273845.1 Candidatus Fimenecus sp.
ATCCTGCGCAAGTCGGACAGTTACTTGCAGGGCCACCCCAATATGGATAAAGTTCCCGGCGTCGATATGAGCACAGGCTCTTTGGGGCAGGGGATTTCTACGGCGGTCGGTATGGCGCTCGGCGCAAAACTTGACCGTGCCGATTACCGCGTATATACCATTCTCGGCGATGGCGAATTGCAGGAAGGTCAGGTCTGGGAAGCGGCGATGTTCGCCGGCAACAAAGGGCTTGACAATTTGGTTGCGTTTATCGACAACAACAATCTGCAAATCGACGGCACTATGGACGAAGTAAACGCCCCGTATCCGATTGCCGAGAAATTTGCCGCATTCAACTGGAATGTGCTTGAAATTGACGGCCACGATTACGATGCAATTGAAAAGGCTTTGGCAGATGCCAAAGCCTGCAAAGGCAAACCCACCGCGGTTGTGATGAAAACCGTCAAAGGCAAGGGCGTTTCGTTTATGGAGAACGCCATCGGTTGGCACGGCAGTGCCCCGAATACCGAGCAGTACGAACAGGCTATGGCAGAATTGCAAGCCGCATTGAAAGAATTGGAGGCGTAACCCATGGCAGATGTAGTGAAATGCGCAACGCGCGAGGCTTACGGCAAAACCCTTGTGGAATTGGGCGAGCGTAACGATAAAGTTTTGGTTTTGGACGCGGATTTGGCGGCGGCAACCAAAACGGGTATGTTTAAAAAGGCGTTTCCGGAGCGTTTTATTGATGTCGGCATTGCCGAGGGGAATTTGATGGGCGTTGCGGCAGGTCTTGCGGCAACAGGGCACATTGTTTTTGCAAGCTCGTTTGCAATGTTTGCGGCGGGCAGAGCGTTTGAACAGGTGCGCAATTCCATCGGTTATCCGCATTTGAATGTAAAAATCGGTGCTACCCATGCGGGCATCTCCGTCGGTGAGGACGGTGCAAGCCACCAATGCTGTGAGGACATCGCGCTTATGCGCTCCATTCCCGGTATGGTCATTTTAAATCCTGCCGATGATGTGGAAGCACGCGCTTGTGTGCTTGCGGCGGCAGAACATAAAGGCCCCGTGTATATGCGTTTCGGCAGACTTGCCGTGCCGCGTGTATTCGATGAAAATTACAAATTCCAAATCGGCAAAGGTGCTGTGCTCACAGAGGGCACGGACGTTACCATCATTGCCACCGGTTTGATGGTCAACGAAGCACTTATGGCGGCAGAAAGTTTGAAAGCGGACGGTATTTCGGCGCGCGTGGTGAATATGGCGACCATTAAGCCCATTGACCGCGATATTATCGTGGACTCTGCAAAGAAAACCGGCGCGATTGTTACCGCCGAGGAACACAACATTTTGGGCGGCCTCGGCAGTGCCGTGGCAGAAGTGGTTTGCGAAACCGTACCCGTGCCGGTGATTCGTGTCGGTGTGGAGGATGTGTTCGGCAAATCCGGTCCTGCTGTGGAACTGTTGCACATTTTCGGCTTGGATGCGGCGCACATCGCCGAAAAAGCCAAAGCAGCGGTTGCGTTAAAGTAATTTCCCTTACCATAAAATGAAGCAGGCTGTACATTGCGTACAGCCTCTTTTTCTGTAAAAAGCAAAAAATTTTTGTCAGTTTTTGCCTTTTTCGTGACTACCATACGAAGGGAGAGAAAATTCGTTGAACAGCGCTGTAAAACAACAGGCGGACGACGCTTTAAAACAGGTGTATTCGCTTTGCTATTTGCCTTTAATCAAATATTGCAATGCCCGAAAAGGTGACGCATCACTGTCGGCGGAGGACTGTGTGCAGGAAGCGTTTTTGGTGTACTACAACAAACTTCTGCGCGGGGAAGAAATTCAAAATCCGCGTGCGTTTCTGTACCGCACAACCGACAATCTTCTGCATCAGGCAATCGACCGATTTGTGCGCGAACGCGACCGCACCGTGCCGCTGGATACGGCTTTGGAGGTCGCTGCGGAAGAACTGCCCTTCGACGCGGCCGATTTGGATTACGATGTGCTGTCGGCGGCACTGTTAGATGGGTTGACCCCGTCGGAAAAACAGTTATACATATTCAAATATGTGGAACACCGATCGCTTGCGGAAATTGCCGAATTGCTCGGCATATCCCCCGTGGCAACCGCCAAACGCACTTCCAGATTGCGGCGGCGTATTCAGGAAAAAGTGACCGAAAGTATACAAAATTACAGAAAAGGAGGGAATTCGGTTGGAACGATTGCAAATGAATGAAACCGTACTCCGTGAACTGTTTGCGGATGCGGCGGCAACCCGAGAACTCTCAGACTTTTTAAACAGCGTCATAGATGCCGAACTTGAAAAAGGAGACGGTATGGATTGCGATATCATCGATGCTTGTGTAGACGCGCTTACAGAACTGCAAAATCCGAACGCACAAGGTACCGATGCTGTCCTGACGCTTTTAGACAATGAAAAATTCTTAAAAGAAATCAAAAAACATTCCGTATTGCGGCAAAAACGGCAGCGCGCGCTCGCGTTGACAAGTGCGGCGGCGGTCTTGCTGTTGGTTGCGTCCTCTGCGTACAGCAAGCAAACCACGGGCGAAACGCTCTCGAAGCGTATTGAACAAAAAATCGAAGCGTGGTTCTCTTTGGACCATGTGGAGACACCCGAAACGCCCGAAGCACCGTCACAGTCCGCACCGACCGCGGTACCGTCGGAAGAACCGTCTGCTCCCGAAGCAGAGATAGAACCCGAAACAACGGTTGCGGCTGTGAAAAAGACTGCACCTACACCGAAAACCGAACCCGTGCGTATTTACGGCATTTTCCCCGAGAACCTCAAAACCGAATACAAGGTGGGCGAGGCACTTGATATGCACGGCGTGCGTGTGATTGCCGTTCTTACGGACGGCACAGAACGCGAATTGGCACTTTCGGACTGTGATGTCACCACCGAACGCGGATTTTCGCGTGACCCCGGCAAATACACGGTTCGCGTGTTCTACAAAGGCTTGTCTTTTTCCTATGCCGTTACGGTCACTGCCGAAAAAGACACCGTAATTCTCAATTCTATCTACGGCACTTTCCCAGAGGGATTTTCTTTCACCGTGCAGTCTTTTGATGATTTGGACTTCAACGGTTTGACAATTACGGCGGTGTATTCCGACGGAAGTGAACAGCAAATCCCGCTTGCAGACTGTGAAATCACGGTGGAACCGAATTTTATGGAGTTGGAAAACAAAGCACTTGTAACCGTATCTTACGAGGACCGTTCGTTCTCATTCATTCTCACGAAGGAGGCAATGTAAAATGAAGAAAACAAGTTTTTGCAAAAAATGCTTGGCATTGGTTCTGTGTATGGCAATGCTTTTGGCACAGTCGGCGGTGGGCGCGCTTGCGGCGCCCGCAACCAGGCAAACTGCCGACGGACTGAAATATACCGTCAGCACGGACGGTGTCACTATTGTGCAATATACCGGCACCGCGCAAGAGGTCACCGTACCTGCCGAAATTGACGGCCATCCTGTCACAACCGTTGGCGATGGGGCGTTTTCGTATCACGCCGACTTGCGCACAGTTCATTTGCCCGACAGCATTACCGCGATTCGTATGTTGGCGTTTTTTGCGTGCGAAGCATTGGAAACCGTCAATATAGAAACTTTGCCCGCACTTGCGCACATCGGCGCTTATGCCTTTACGGGAACGGCACTTGCAGGGGATTTGCGTTTGCCTGAAAGCGTTACCTTTGTGGGGGCAAGCGCGTTCAGTATGACAAATCTTACAAGTTTGCATCTCGGCAAAAATGTTGGTGCGCCTATGGCAGATACCGGCAACCCGTGGGGGATTGCCATGAAAAATGCAGGGATTTCCTTTACCTTTGGGTCGATGGATCTTACCGATATGATTATGGAATATTCCACCGACGCTTCCATTGAGAAAAACATCGCCATGAATTGCCCGAATTTAACGCGCGTCACGGTTTCTCCCGAAAATCCGAATTATGCTTCGGTCGGCGGGGTGCTGTTCAGCAAGGATATGACGAAAATGTATTGTTACCCGAGCGGCAAATCTACGAAAGTGTATATGATGCCTGCAACTGTAACCGATTTTTCGAACGCGTTCGGCGGTATCCATTTTGGCTCGGTTAAAGTTCGTTATTACGGAGAACTGGATTTGATGGATTCTAAACTGACCGATTGGTTGGATGCCGGCATAAACGGCAATTTGGATACCGTTCTGCTTTCTGCGAATGTCACCGGCATATGCAAAGCGGCGTTTTACAATACGAGCCTGAAAAGCATTTTCATACCGAAAAATATCACCTCTATCGGCGAAAAGGCATTTTGGCATTGCCGCAATTTGACTACCGTCGGATTTGACCGCGATTCGGCATACACCGAACTGCCCGAACGTTGCTTTAAGGATTGTGAAAATCTGAAAAATATCACCTTCGGTAAAATACAGTATCTTTCTGCGTTGGCATTCGACGCTTGTACTTCCTTACAGTCTGTGGATTTGACCAATGTGCTGTCGCTTGACAGTTCCGCCTTTGACAACTGCACAAGCCTTTCCGAAGTGGTTTACGGCGATACGGACAGCACCGAAAAAGCAACCGTTTCTGCTTCGGCATTCCAAGATACCGCGTCTTTGGAAACGGTTATGCTCGGCAGCAGCGTGCAAACCGTTGAAGCAAACGCATTTGCAAATTGTGCAAATTTAAAAACTGCCTATATTTCCGATGAAGTGAAGAAAATCGACAGCACGGCGTTTGACGGCTGTGAAAAATTGATGATTGCAGTGCCGACGGAAACCTGTTACGCATACAGCTATGCCGTGCAAAACAACATTCCCGTTACCACTTTGCAAATTTCCCCGATTGCCAATCAGACCTATACGGGCGCATCCATTGAACCTGAATTCACGGTGAAGGCAAGCGGCAAACAACTGACGAAAAATGTTGATTATGAAGCCTATTTTAAAAACAATACCGATGCGGGCACGGCAAGCGTGACGGTTATGGGGCTTGGCGAATACAGCATTTTTGCGGCAGTTGCCAAGTTTGCGATTGTTCAACGCGATATGGACGATGATGTGTTGGTCGGCAATATTGTGCCGCAAAAAATCGGCAATACTGCGGCAGAACCGACGCCGGTGCTTTCCTGCGGGGCATATGTGCTTGAACAGGGCGTGGATTATACCGTTGAATACAAAAACAACACCGAAGTGGGGCAGGCAACTGTAATTGTAACGGGCATCGGCAATTTCACGGGCACAAAAACGCTGACCTTTGAAATTGTGGATGCACCGCCCACAACAGAAGTGCCTGTAACGCCCGGCGATATTGACGGTAACGGCGAAATTACAATGTCCGATTACGCCATGGTGCGTTCCGCGGCACTCGGCATTTTGGAAATTACCGATTCTGCGGCATACCGCGCGGCAGACATCAACGGCGACGGTGCGGTAGACGCCTTTGATGCGGCAGAAATTGATTTGTTGCTGCACGGCTTTAAACGGCAAAGTACCTAAAATACAGAATACACCACTCCAAACAAACAGGGAGCCGTGTTTTATCGGCTCCCTGTTTGTTGTGTAATATAATCGGGCAAAATATTTTCGATTTTCTCGGCAATTTCGTCCAAATCCACTTGTTCGGGTGTTTCTCCGGTGCGGGCAAATTCCGAGTTTTCCCACGCTTTTACCGTGCCTGTTACGGCGGCAAAGGCGAGGGTGAGTATAAACAGGCATAAAAGATACCGTTTGAGTACCGCGTTTTTCATTTTTAACTTCCTTTCTGCTATTTATATTATGTATAGTCTAAAATCAATTCCCCGAGCGCTTTGCCGATTAAATGCCCCGAATATTCCGCTTCTTCAAGGGTGTTCGAATCACTGCCCATTTCCAAAAGCAGGGAGCATGGCGTTACATCCATATTGTATTTTCGTGCCGAGAACAGCACGGGGCGCATTAACCCCGGGTACTTCGTTTCGGCGGTCTTTTGCAGTTGCAAAGAGAAAGTCAGGTTTTCTTCCCAACGCGGGTAATCGGTTACCTTGCCGTCCTCACAGCCCGCGATAATCATAATCTGCGCCGCTTTTTTGCCGTTGATTTCGGCGGTCGGTTTTATCCGCGTGCCGTCGCTTTGTTTGATTGCGTCACGATGGACATCAATCACCACTTGAATGCTCGGATTTTCCGCCATAATTTTGGTAATGCTTTCCCGTGAACGGTCATACGCGCCTGTGTATTGCGCATCGTGAATTTCGGTATCGTGCACATAGCCGATGCCCATTTTCTCCAATTCTTCGCAAATCGCCGTGCCCACGCGCACCATGTTGCGGTCGGGGCTGTTGCTGCGCGTCACATAATCCGTTGTATACCATCCGTAATTCAGCAATTCGTAACTTTCGGTGGTGTGCGTGTGAAAAATGAGTACCGTCGGCGCACTTTTGTCTTTGACGGAAAGCGTAGCGGCTTTTTCCATCGAAGATTGAATGTCAATGCTGTGCGACGGCGTGGTGTTGCGCACCGTAATGTTTTGATAGGTATTGGTGGCGTTTGCCGCGTCATATTGCTTTTCCACGATGTTACCGTTTTTTTCGGCGGTTGCAAATACCTGTTCCGCTTCACGCATCATATCAAGAATGTCTTGCGGCGTTCCGTTTTCGGCAGTCGGTGTTTCCGCTTTTTGTGTCGCTGTTTGGTTTTGTATCGGAATTGGCGCCGCAGGTGCAGACGGCGTGCCGATTTGTGCCGCACGCACCAAATCGTTTTTGAATACTTGTACCGTACCTTGCGGCAGTTCGAGCGAAGCGCCCAGCATCGCCGCTTTACCGAGTGCGGTGGGAAAGCGTGTCCCGACAAAGAAAGTCAGCATTAAGCAGGCAGGCACGGCAAAATACAGCGCGAAGCGGTGCGCATTGTTCTGCTTTTTACGGCGTCTCGGCGGTCTTGTTCTATACATAAGCAAATCCCTTTCAATATCCTTCAATTATTGTTATGCAGAAATGAAAGGAAAAATGTTTGCGCATTTATACGATGTTCAAAAGAATATCCGGAGAAACGGACGGTTGTAACGCGCAGTTAATTGCAAGCGACAAAAACCGCGAGGCACGGCGAATGAGCGTGTCGATTTCGCGCGGGGTGACCATCATTTGCGTGGCTTCTTTTTCGGCTTCTTCGTGCAAATGCTTTTCGTCCCCTGTGAAATCCCTGATTAGCGTCACCGCGTCCACCACCGTCGGCACACCCACCGCAATAACGGGTACGCCCAAGGTTTCACGGTCAATGCGCGCACGGCTGTTGCCCACGCCCGAACCCGGTGTAATGCCCGTATCGGTCAACTGCACGGTGTTACCAAGGCGGGAAAGACTGCGTGCGGCGAGCGCATCTACGGTGATGACGGCGCTTGGTTGTACGGTTTCCACCAAACCGCGCAGTGCTTCGGCGGTTTCCAATCCCGTTTGCCCCAAAACGCCGAATGTCACCGATGAAACAGAACGCAAATCGGGAAAGCCGAGGCTTGTTGCCATACGCTTTTCAATGTGACGCGTTGCAAAAACGCCGCGCGCGGTTTTCGGCCCTAACGCATCGGGCGTAATGCTCTCGTTGCCGAGTCCTGCCACCAAAACCGCACCGTCGCGGTCGGGCAGTAAATCCCGCAAGGTGTCGCAAAGCGCCGTAAGCCTGCCGTCCAGCAGTTCGCTGTCGTGCGCAAATTCGGGGATTTCCAAAGTGATGTATTTGCCGACGGGCTTTCCGAGTTCCCTTGCGCCCGATTCGTTTCGGATTTCAATTTCCGTAATTTTTGTTTCGCCCTGCACGCGACTTTGCACGCGCACATTGTCGGTATGGCTTTGTATGTCGAGGGCGCGCCGTTCCACAGCCAAATCGGTACGAAAATCCATTTTTCTGCCTCCTTAGGTACATTTCTGCCATTAGTATTCACAAAACCGAAAAAACTATCGGCTTTTTTGAAAAAAAACTTGCTTTTTTCTGAAAAGAATGGTAATATATATTCCGCTAATGTAAGGGAGGTGTGACAAATGCCGAATATCAAGTCCGCGAAAAAGCGCGTTATCGTGAACAACAAGCGTGCAGAGCGTAACAAGTCGATGAACTCCGCGCTCAAAACCGCAATCAAAAAGGCAAACGCAGCGATTGAATCCGGTGCAGCTGACAAGGAAGCACTCGTAACTGCAGCCGTGAAAAAGATTGACCAGGCGACTGCAAAGGGGCTGCTCCACAAAAACAACGCTGCCCGTAAAAAGTCCGCCCTCGTTTCGAAACTCAACAAGGCGTAATTGCCCGAAAAGTGAAATGAGAAAAGTTTAAACGCCGCCGAACGGTTTGTTCGGCGGCGTTTGGTTTTTGGTCTTAACCCCGGTTGAACCTGAACAGCCCCGGATTATGCGGACAGCACAAAAAGCCTTGTATGGCAGATAAAATTAAATTGTTAAGCAACAAACGGATTCCGATATTCTATCGGAGTTAGTTATGATTTTAGATTTTGTATTTTGTTCAAAATGTATAAAAATATATTTTATATAAAATAACAATTGTGCTTTTTTGCTTTATATGGTATTATAGATGTAAACAAAATGTGCTGTATTATAACAGATTCAACATTTTGTCAATTGTAAAAAGAGGAGGGCGTACAATGTAAATTTTTATTGGTTTGTGTTTCACCTTTTTAGGAATGTATTTTGCAAGAGGAGAAAAGTATTATGAAAAAATTTATTACAAGTATCCGTAGTCAGCGTATTTCTTTTCAGTTTTGGAGTGCAGGCATTTGCTTTGTCTGTCCCTGACACAACAGTTCCGTATGCGATGTGAGAGGAGAGGTTCTTTTGGAAAAGAAACAAATGCGCTTGCTTTGGTGCATACAAATTTTATTCTTGGTGCTGTTCGCGGCGACAATCGTAAGCCTTTGCCTGCCGCGGTGGGAAATCGACGACCAAAGTTTAAACATTTTATATCAGGATGAAACGGGTGCGCAAAACAGAGCCGTGCCCGCCTATCAACAAATGCCGCTTCTGCCGTTCAGCGAGGATGAAACGGTCGGCGACGCGGCAATCAACCGCAGAAATCTCAACCATTTGCTGGCGAACATTTCAAACGATTATATCCATACCTACGATTTTACGAAAACACAAATCAGCCTGACGGTGCTGTCCAAATCAAACCATACGTTTTGTTATCGGATTTCCGGCGCGGAAAACGGCGCTTACTGGGATGTATGGGTTTTGTTGGACGCACAGGGCGCTGCGAATGCGGCAGTTTACAAAAGTGAGGGGACAGTATGAAAAAGCAAACGATTTTCTGCATTGCTTTGGGGATACAGGCTGTGCTGCTTGCCGCGCTGTTTCTGGTTCCGCGAATCGGTTCGGATGCCGTCAAATGGGAATATTCGCGTGAGGAGAGCAACGATGTTATCAAAGCGGTTTCGGTGCGCGGATGTGATGACGCCGCTGTACAGCAGGTAAACAAGGATTTGCAGACGTATATGACAGATTTGCAGGCGCAGTATCCGGCGTGCTCGATACGGTGGGATGCGCGTGTGACGTGGAATCAGCGCAATCTTTCTGTAATCACTCTGGACGCGGATGTGCTGAATATGCTGGAAGCGGAGGACGCTCAAACGATAGCGGAATGGATGGAGCAAAACGCCAATATGCCGCTGGAGGACAAACGAAGCGCGGAACTTTGGGTGTATGTGGAGGACGGCACGGTCAAAACCGTTCTGAAAGAACTGCCGGACCGGTCTATGTATGCCGAATGGGACGGCGAAGCGGCTTAACGGTCTGCGGCTGAACAATCGGTGCAATTTGCATATAAAAACACGCGGCGCTTTTATGTGCCGCGTGTTTGTGTTTTATTTTTAAGATACTTACGCTTTATAGCCTTTTTTGCGAAGCAGGGCGTCAATGCGGTCTGCCGGATTGAGCAGTTTGCTGACGGACATATCGTGGTTTAAGGTGTCGATAATATACGCAACATATTTCGACATATCCACTTCGCAGTACCATTCACGCGAGAGCAGTTCGGGCGTTCTGTAAACGAGGTTGGTGGTGAACACCTTGTCGAACATCCCTTCGGCATATTTTTGGTCGAAACTGTCCAATCCTTCACAGAACAGACCGAATGCCGAGAAAATGAAGATGCGTGCCGCACCGAGTTCTTTCAATTTGCCTGCAACTTCCAACATCGATTCGCCCGATGAGATCATATCGTCTACGATCATCACATCTTTGCCTGCGACATTCGAGCCCAAAAATTCGTGCTGTAAAATCGGATTTCTGCCGTTGACTACGCGCGAGTAGTCGCGGCGTTTGTAGAACATACCCAATTCCACGCCCAAAACGGTGGAGTAGTAAATGCAGCGCCCCATACCGCCTTCGTCGGGGGAAATGACCATCATATGGTCATTGTCAAAGTGGAGGTTGTCCACGTGATTGACGAGCGCTTTAATCATTTGGTAAACCGGCTGAACATTTTCAAAGCCTTTTAACGGAATGGCGTTTTGTACGCGCGGGTCGTGTGCGTCAAAGGTGATGATGTTGTCCACGCCCATATTCAGGCACAGTTCCTGCAATGCAATCGCGCAGTCCAAAGACTCGCGGGAAGAACGCTTGTGCTGACGGCCTTCATACAGCATCGGCATAATCACGGTAATGCGGTGCGCTTTGCCGCCGATTGCGGAAATGGCACGCTTCAAGTTGGCATAATGCTCGTCCGGACTCATCGGAACGGTCTTTCCGTACATTTTGTAGGACAGCCCGTGGTTAAACATATCGGAAACAATGAAAATATCGTAGCCGCGAACCGAATCCGATAAAGTACCTTTGCCCTCACCGGTGCCGAACCGTGGGAAACCGGTATTGATGATGTAAGTGTCGCGCTCATAGCCGGCAAACGCGATGCTGTTTTTGTGCTCACTTTGCTTTTGTGCGCGCCATTTTACGATGTAGCGGTCGATTTTCTCGGCGAGTTCTTCGCAGCCGGGCAGGGCGACAATGCCGAGCGGACCGTAAGGAATGTTGGTGAAGTCTTGTGTGTAATCAGGCATATTTTTTCCTCCGTGCAGCATAAATTTTCAGGCGTTTTTTTACGATACTATTCTACTATATTCTGCGTTTTTTTCAAGGGCAAAACCGCAGAAAAAACGGCGGATAAAAAAATTTAGTTAAAAGCGTGGTCTACCGTGACAACGGAGAAATATCTTTCGTCTATTTTGCTCAATTTTTCAGCGATGGTATCACAGAGTGCACGGTCATTTATGGAAAATTCCGGCGGTGCCACCACATCGAAAATCAAATTGGTGTGCGTGGGACCCTCTACCATACGAAAATCGTGCAATGTTAAGCTTTCATCAATGTCAAGAAGGACTTTTTTACAAATGGCTTTCAATTCGTTTACACGCGCATCGTCTACCACCACGGGGTCCATATGTATCGAAACAAGCATACCGTATTTGTGCTGTAAATCACGCTCGATTAAATCCACCGTATCGTGGCTTTGCATAATATCTACATTCGCGGGCACTTCGGCGTGTACCGAAGCAAAACTTCTGCCGGGGCCGTAATCGTGAATAATCAAATCGTGCACGCCCACAATGCCGTCATAAGAAAGGATTTCCTGTTCGATTTCGTCAAAAAATTCCTTTTCGGGCGGCTTACCCAATAAAAGCCCGGCGGTGTCTTTAAGAATTTCCGCGCCCGAACGGAAAATGAACAGCGCGACGGCAATTCCGAACCAACCGTCCACGGGTAAATCCGTCACGAGCGACAAAAGCAACGCCGCAAGGGCAACCGCGGTAGCCGCCGTGTCCGAAAGGCTGTCGGTCACCACGGCTTTGGTGGCGGCGGAGTCAATTTTTTTGCCGAGTTTGTGGTTGAAATAGGCAAGCCACAGTTTTGCCGCAATAGATGCCAATAAAATCACCAATGCCACGGGGCTGAATGTGACGGGCGTGGGATTGCGGATTTTGTCGATAGAGGATTTCAACAGTTCAAATCCCATCATCAAAATGAAAAACGAAACAATCAGCGCGGCGATGTATTCCATTCTGCCATGCCCGTAGGGGTGGTCTTTGTCTGCAGGTTTTTTGGCAAGTTTGAAACTTACCAAAGTCACCACCGAAGAACCCGCGTCCGACAGGTTGTTCACAGCGTCCGCCGAAACGGAAATACTGCCCGTAAGTGTGCCCACAGAGAATTTTGCAATGCACAAAGCGATATTGACAAAAATACCGACCGCACCGCTCAATTCCCCGTATGCCGCGCGCACGGCGGGACTTTTGGTATTTTGGTAATCTTTAATAAACAGTTTTGCAAGCAGATCAGCCATATTGTGTCTCTCCGTTCCAAACCGTGTCGGTAATATAACTTGCGCCTTTTAAGAAGATGTTTTCAATCAGCGTTGCAATTTCATCGGGCGTTTTGCCGTCCTCGGGGTGTTCCAGCCAATACCGAATCACACCTGTTGTACCTGCCTCAAAATAGGTGTAAACATAATCGTAAAGCACGCTGTTATCGGTCGTGGAAACTCTTGCAATATCGCGCAGGCACTTTTCCCGCAGGAACTTGCGCATATTGAAAATAAAGTCAATATCGCCGTTGTCGCCCAAAAGCGCGGCGCAGATTTCGCGGTTGGCATAGAGAAAGCCGCACATATCCGAAAACACCTTATGCGGCTGGGTTTTTAAATCCGCAATGGTGTAATTCGATAAAATGCTTTCGTATTCCGCAAACAGTTCTTGTTCGATTTGGTCCACCAAATCGTAAATATCTTTGTAATGCAAATAAAATGTGCCGCGGTTGATGTCCACGCGCTCGGAAAGTTCGCGCACGGTGATTTTTTTAATGCTTTTTTCTTTCAAAAGTTCGGTTAACCCTTGGCGTAAAAGGCGCTTGGTACGGCGCACACGGCTGTCCACATTGTTTTCTTTCATAGGTGTTTCCTCCTACACGGTGCGCCTTGCGCACCGAAAAATAATTGACATAGTGTATTATAATATGATTTGGTTGATTATACAACATTTTCTATGTAAAATAATGAGAAAAGTTTCCTGCATTTTGCAAGAAAAAGCCGCACCTTTTGTTTTTTTCTATGAAATGATACAGAAAATGCATTGACATTTCAGCGGTTTTATTGTAAATTATAGAAGTAATGTTTTGTATATACCGCCTAAAATGCTTGGGCGTATAATTTGAAAGGGGATTCGCAAATGTCTAAAAAGAATAAGGAACCGTCTACACCCGAATCAAGAGCAGAAAAACTTGCCAATAAACAAATGCTCAGAAAGGCTTTTACAAGCACATTCTTTAAAGCGTTTGCAATTTGTCTTGCAGTTTTGCTGATTTATTCGGTATGCTATATTGCGTTTATCAATCCGATGAGCATCGCCGCAAACACAGTTGACCCGAGCAGCAACGCCGCGCAAGGTGCGGTTGTGCAGAATAACCAAGGCACGGCTTCGAGCGACAACGCCGCAAGCGGCAACAACGAGCCCGCAGCCGCAGGCGACGGTGCGGGTACAGCCGCTGTGAAGGAACTGACCGCACAAAGCAGTCAGGCGGAAATTCTCGCTTACTTCAATACTGCCATTAATAATGTAAAACCGAACGCAAAGAAAATCACTTTGAATTATGAGAGAAACAGCGAAGCCGGTGGTATATCAGGTGAAGTTCCCAAAACGCTCGTTAGTGTTGCAAATAACTTGATTGCTTCCAATATGGGTGAAAAAGATCTTTCCAAGTTAGATCCCGGCTTGGTCAATGCCACAACGGTTGATCAGAAAAATACTATGTTCCCTGTTGAGACGCAAACTTGGTCCAGCAAACTGACTGCGGATGATATTGAGTCGGCTGCTGTTGAAGTTACCGACAGCGCATACACAATTACCATTAAGGTGAAAGAAGATACTGTCAGTACAGACACAAATTACGGTGTCGGTCATCACGGAAAAGCGTTTTCGGTTATTCGCCCCGGCATTATTTCGGAAAATGCCCCGGGTGTGGAGAGCCTGCTGAAAGACATTAAAACCGGTCATAAAGACGGCAAAATTGTTGTTACGGTTGACAAGGCGACCGGTAATGTAACACATGCAAATTATTATTTTGTATGGACTTTGCAGTTGACCGTGATGAATATGACGCCGTCTATTCCGTTCGGTCTTGAAAAAGACTTCACCATTGCTTGGTAAAAGTACATATCTTGATTTTCTGTTCCCCCGAACTGTTCTGTTCGGGGGATTTTTTGCCGAAAAGCTCCAAAAACCGACCGCGTTTTATTGACTTTTTGAACAGAAAACGCTATACTGTATATACTATTGAAATTTGAGGTGAAAGAAATGGCAGAAAAGAAAACCGTCATGCTGACCGGTGCGTCCGGCAACATGGGCTTTGCAGGCTTCAAAGAACTGTTTAAAATGAAAGACAAATACAACACCGTTCTGTTGCTTCGCAAAAGCGAAAAAAATGAAAAAATGTTTGCCCCCTACAAAGACGATCCGTCTGTGAAAATCGTTTGGGGCGATTTGACCGACTATGACAGCGTTTTGGAAGCTGTTACAGGTGCAGATTATGTGCTCCACGTCGGCGGTATGGTTTCTCCCACGGCGGACTGGAAACCTTACAGAACCCAAAAAACCAATATCGGCGCGGCGCAGTCCATCTGCAAAGCGGTTTTGGCGCAGCCCAATCCCGATGCCATCAAGGTTTGCTACATCGGTACGGTTGCGGAAACCGGCGGCAGAAATTACCCGATTCATTGGGGTCGTTGCGGTGACCCGATTAAAATTTCGATTTATGACCACTATGCCATTTCCAAAACCGTTGCAGAGCGCACATTCGTTGAAAGCGGCTTGAAAAATTGGGTGGTTATGCGTCAGTCCGGCATTCTCTATCCCAACATCTTGAAGAACATGGACCCGATTATGTTCCACGTGCCGATTAACGGCGTTTTGGAATGGTGCACGGTGGAAGATTCGGGCAGATTGCTTGCCAATTTGGTCGATGAGGATGCGAAAGGCAACCTCGGTGCTGATTTCTGGAATCACTTCTTCAACATCGGTTCCGGTAAAGAATACAGAATTTCCAACTATGAGTTCGAGCAGTATTTGCTCGGCACACTCGGTCTTGCCGGCCCCGAAAAATTGTTTGATCCGAACTGGTTCATCACCAAAAATTTCCACGGCCAGTTCTATGCCGACGGCGACAAACTCGAAGATTTCCTGCACTTCCGTGAGAATTTGCCGATTCAGGATTATTTCAATCGCTTGGCAGATCAGGTGGAATTCTACTTCAAAATTCCGCGTTATCTTCCGAAGAACCTCGTTGCCGCTTGCGCGAAACCCTTTATGAAGAAAATCGCTTCCACACCCGATTTCGGTACTCTGGATTGGGTTGCGAAAGACAATAAGGTGCGTATGAGCGCATATTACGGTTCCAAAGAGGAATGGGAACAGATTCCGAAGACTTGGGATAAATATGAGATTATTAAGTTCGACAAAGACAACAGCGCCGCCGAACAGTTTAAACTCGACCACGGTTATGATGAATCGAAACCCGAAAGCGAACTCGACATTGACGATATGAAACAAGCGGCTGCATTCCGCGGCGGCGAATGCCTGTCCGAGTCGATGACCAAAGGCGATATGGCAACCAAACTGAAATGGAAATGCGGTCACTGCGGCGCCGAATTTGAAGCCAGCCCCGCGCTGATTTTGTTGGGCGGCCATTGGTGCCCCGAGTGCTATATCCCGCAAAAAGCTTGGGATTATGATGCAATCGCCAAAACCAACCCGTTCTTTGCACAGGTTTGGTATCCGAGCCACAGAAAAGACGAGAACAACCGTTACGAATTTGACGATTTGTTCCACATCAATGGCGTGGCATGGGACGACATCAAGAGATAATCAATCAGGACCATACATAAGCAAAACCCCGCCCTTTTACGGCGGGGTTTTTGTGTGCGTAGGGGGCGGGGTTCTATGTCGTACCGCGTGATTGATTTTTTTGATTGCCCGTGATACAATACAAAATGAACATCACAGTATACCGTATAACAAAGGAAAACGCTTATGAACAAGCATTTTGAAGCCTTAGAGCTTCCGAAAATTTTAGAAAAGTTAAGCGGCCTTACCGCTTGTGAGGACGCGCGCACATTGGCGCTCTCGCTCACGCCGCAAACCGATTTTTTTGAAGCACAACAGTTGCTTTCACAAACCGAGGCGGCACACATCTTAATTGCCAAATTCGGCGCGCCGTCTTTCGGCGGACTTTGCAATGTTAATAACGCCTTGCACCGCGCGCAGTCGGGCGGTACGCTGTCTATGCGCGAACTCTTAACCGTATCGCAGGTATTGCGCGTTTTGCGCGGCATTCTCTCTTGGCGCGAAAAAAGCGCGGGCATGGAAACGGCGATTGACGATTTGTTCTCAAGCATTTGTGCCAACAAATATTTGGAAGATAAAATCAATAACGCGATTGTGTCCGAGGACGAAATGTCCGACAACGCTTCTGCGGAACTCAAAAGTATTCGCCGAAAGAAAAAACAGCAGGATGCGAAAATCCGCGAACAACTCGACAAACTTTTGCGTTCTCCTACCTACAAAACCAGTTTGCAAGAATCGATTGTCACCCAACGAAACGGGCGGTTTGTGGTGCCTGTGAAAAGCGAACACCGCGCCGAGGTTGCAGGTATGGTGCACGATACTTCGTCAAGCGGATCTACCGTGTTTATCGAGCCTGCAAGCGTGGTGGAGGCAAACAACGAAATCAAGGTGCTCGAAAGCAAAGAACGCGATGAAATCGAACGCATTTTGGCAGAACTTTCTGCCGAAGCAGGTGCGTTTTATGACAGCGTCAAAATCAGTTACGAAAGCGCCGTGGCGCTCAATTTGATATTTTCCAAAGCAAATCTTGCTTATCAAATGAAAGCAAGCAAACCGATTTTAAACGCCTTCGGCGAGGTGGAACTGAAAAAAGCGCGGCATCCGCTTATCCCTGCGCAAAAGGTTGTGCCCGTAGACATTCGCCTGGGCGCGGATTTCGACTCTCTTGTGATTACGGGTCCGAACACGGGCGGTAAAACGGTTTCCATTAAAACCTTGGGCCTTTTGACCTTAATGGCATCGTGCGGGCTGTATATCCCCGCGGCGGACAATTCCAAAGTGGCGGTGTTCGGAAAAGTTCTTGCCGACATCGGCGACGAGCAAAGCATTGAACAGTCTCTGTCCACATTTTCTGCGCATATGACGAACATCGTTTCCATTGACCGCGAGGCAGACGGTAACACCCTTGTTTTAATCGACGAACTCGGCGCGGGCACCGACCCCGTAGAGGGCGCGGCGTTGGCAGTTGCGGTTTTGGAAGCGCTTCGCAAAAAGGGAGCGAAAATCGCCGCAACAACGCATTATTCGGAACTGAAAGAATACGCCCTGTCCACCGACCGTGTGGAAAACGCATCGTGTGAATTTTCGGTGGAAACCCTTGCCCCGACTTATAAACTGCTCATCGGGATTCCCGGGCGGTCTAACGCGTTTGCGATTTCCGAGCGTTTGGGGCTTCGCCGCGAAATCATTGACGCGGCAGGGGAGTTGGTTGCTACCGAAAACCGCCGATTTGAAGATGTTGTGGATACTTTGGAACAAACCCGCGCCGAAATGGAGCAGGAAAAAGAAAAAACACTGGAATTGCAACGCGAAATTGACGCACTTCGCGAAAAAGCGGAGAAAAAATACCAAGAAGCCACGAAAAAAGGCGAAAAAGAATTGGAACGCGCCAAAGCGGAAGCCAACCGATTGGTGGAAAATGCCCGCCGCGCGGCAAATTCTTTGCTTTTGGAAGTAGACCGCCTGAAAAAAGAGCAGACGAAAGAGAAAAACGCCGCAGAACTTGCAAGAAAAGCCAAGGCGGCAATGAAATCGCATCTGAACGAAATTGACGACTTAACCGCCGAACGGTTCGATACTTTTGACGGCGAAGAGTATGTACTGCTGCGTCCGCTTGCGGTCGGCGACACGGTGCTTGTGACCACATTGGGCACGAAAGCGACCGTGGTGACTTTGCCCGACAGCAAAGGCAATACCGAGGTGCTCTCCGGTGCAATGAAAATGAAAGTGCCGCTTAAAAACCTCCGTCTTTTGGGCGGTAAGGCGGCAAAAAGCACCGCGCCGCGCCGTACCGCTGTTACCCGCGAGCGTGCGAGCACAAGCGCGGCAATGCGTGTGGATTTGCGCGGTAAAAATGCCGAAGAAGCGATTCTCGATTTGGATATGTTTATCGACAGCGCCTTGCGTTCGGGACTCACCGAGGTCACCATTGTGCACGGCAAAGGCACGGGGGTGCTTCGCAAAGCGGTGCAGACACATTTGCGCACCCACCCGAATATCCGTACCTTCCGATTAGGGGTGTACGGCGAGGGCGAGGACGGCGTTACCATTGCCGAACTCAAATAAAATTCGATTGCAAAACGGGAATAAATATGTTAGACTAAAATATACTCTAATATTCGGAGGTATTTTTATGCAAAAGAAAATTTTGATAGTTTCCCTGGCACTGTTGTTGGTTGTATTCGGCGCAGTTGCCTGCGGAAAGAAAGATGAAATTGAAGAAGATTCCACCTATGCGCCTGTGGAATACACCACGGACGCCGAAACGGGCGAAATCTACATTACCAATGTTTACGGTGATTTAATTCCCGTGACCACCTCGAAAGACGGCAGTATGGACCTGATGGAAGATTTGGTTACCAAGACCAAAGAACAGGCGGATAAAGAAAAAGCGTCTATCGCGGCAGAAGAGAATGCCACAAAAGAGCCGGCAGGCGACCATGGCGGGAACACACCCCCCGCAACGAGCGGCGGTAACAGCGGTAACAGCGGCGGTATGGTTGTCGGATCGGACAGCATTGCCAACAACAATGAAAAAGACGCTGTCATTGTTTGGTAAAAATTCTGCTTGACAAGTTCAGAAATCTTTAGTATAATATCACCCTGTAAAGTCTATGACTTTACAGGGCTTTTTATCGGAAAGGAAAGGGAGAACCAATGGCAAATAATGTGGAAATAACCATTTTGCTTGATTTTTACGGCGAAATGCTGACCGAAAAACAGCGGGATTTCTTGGGCTATTATTATAACGATGACCTTTCTCTTTCGGAAATTGCCGAAAATGAGGGCATTTCCAGGCAGGGTGTGCGCGACGCCATCAAACGCGCCGAAACTTTGCTTTACGATATGGAAAGCAAATTGGGC
>DAVZHM010000033.1:0-19070 GCA_052273845.1 Candidatus Fimenecus sp.
TTCGGGGAAAACACAGGTTTTTCTGCGCCTGATTGACGAGGTACTGAAAACCGATTGCGGCGTTATCGTGATGGTACCCGAAATTTCCTTAACTCCGCAAATGCTGTCCATCTTTTATGAGCGTTACGGCAGTCTTGTCGCGGTATTTCACAGTGCACTGTCTATGGGCGAGCGCTTGGATGAATGGAAACGCGTTAAAAAAGGAGAGGCAAAAATCGCTCTCGGTACGCGTTCGGCCGTGTTTGCACCTTTTGAAAAAATCGGTTTGATTGTCATAGACGAGGAGCAGGAGCATACCTATAAATCCGAAATGTCCCCGCGGTATCATGCACGCGATGCGGCGCGTTTTCGTGTAAAAAATCATAATGCGCTTTTGCTTCTTGCTTCCGCAACACCCTCTATTGAAAGTTATGCACGCGCCAAAACGGGCGTGTATACTTTGTATACGCTTGACGAGCGCTACGGCAACGCTGTTTTGCCCGAGGTACTTACCGTGAATGCGGCACAGTTCGGCGCGGGGGCGGGTGCGCAGTTAAGCGATGTGCTTTTAGCGGAACTACAGGAAAACTTACGCGCGGGCAATCAATCCATTTTGCTTTTGAATCGGCGCGGCTATAACACTTTTGCCGCTTGTAATGCCTGTGGCAAGGTGATGACCTGTCCGAATTGCAGTATTTCGCTGACCTACCACGCCCGTAACAAACGGCTGATGTGCCATTACTGCGGGTATTCCGAGCCGTTTACCGATGTCTGCCGCGAATGCGGCGAAAAGCAAGTGGCGTATTCGGGGTTTGGTACGCAGCGGTTAGAGGACGAATTACAAACCCAACTTCCCGATGCTCGCATCCTGCGATTGGATACAGATACTACCGCTTCTCGATATTCTTTTGAAAAATCCCTAAAAAAGTTCACAAATCAGGAATATGATATTATGGTAGGCACACAAATGGTGGCAAAAGGGCTGGATTTTCCGAATGTAACCCTTGTCGGCGTTGTGTCTGTGGACCAAATGTTATATAATGATGATTATAAAAGCGCGGAACGCACATTCGATTTGCTGACGCAGGTTGTCGGGCGGGCGGGGCGCAGCGACAAAGCGGGTAAGGCGATTATTCAAACCGCGTTTCCCGATAATGAAGTGATTACACTTGCCAAAGCACAAAATTTCCCTGCGTTTTACGAGTTGGAAATGCAAATTCGCCAAGCAATGATTTACCCACCGTATTGCGATTTGTGTACGATTGGCTTTATCGGAACAGACGAAATTTTGACAAAATCTGCCGCAAAAGCGTTTTTAGATGCGCTTCGTGCGGCGCATCAAAGCGAATATGCCGATTTGCAACTGATTGTATTAGGGCCGATTGCACCGCGACTTGCAAAAGTTTCGGGAAAATATCGGTACCGCATTATTTTAAAATGTCATAACAACGCGCGCCTGCGTGCGTTTGTCGGTGCGCAATTAAAGCACTTTGCGAAAAACAATACTTACAAAAAAGTTACAGTCATAGCGGATTTGAATCCGGAGAACATATATTGAGGTGAAGAGAATGGCTATCAGAAACATACGCGTAAAAGGTGACCCGATTTTAAGATTGAAGAGCAGAACGGTTGAAAAATTTGATGACCGTTTGTTTACATTGCTTGACGATATGCACGATACAATGTACGAAGCCGATGGTTGCGGCCTTGCGGCGGTGCAGGTCGGTGTTTTGAAGCGTGTGGTTGTCATTGATGTAGGCGACGGGCTTTTGGAACTGATTAACCCCGAAATCGTGGAACGAAAAGGCGAGCAGTGCGATGTGGAAGGATGCCTTTCGCTTCCCGGTGAGAGCGGTTACACGCTTCGCCCCGCATATGTGCGTGTGCGTGCGCAAAATCGCAACGGCGAGTGGTGCGAATACAGCGGGGAAGAACTGTTGGCGCGCGCATTTTGCCATGAACTTGACCATTTGGACGGGCATTTATATACAGACCGCTTGGCGCCGAAAGATGCGGTTGCACGAATGAGAGCGGAGCATCCGGATTTGGAGGACTGAGTGTTATGCGGATTGTTTTTATGGGTACGCCCGATTTTGCCGTACCGTGCCTGCAAAGGCTGATTGCAGACGGCGAGGAGGTTGTCGGCGTTTTCACCCAACCCGATAAACCGAAAGGGCGCGGGTACGAATTAACGCCGCCGCCCGTGAAAGTGGAAGCGTTGAAGCATAACATTCCGGTTTTTCAACCGAAAAGTATGCGTGACGGCGAAGCACTTTCTATTTTAAGAGATTTAAAGCCGGATTTATCAATTGTGGTGGCATACGGCAAAATCCTGCCGAAAGAGATTTTGTATTTGCCGAAATATCATTCCGTGAATATTCACGCATCGCTTTTGCCGCGGTATCGCGGCGCGGCACCGATTCAGTGGTGCGTTTTGAACGGCGAAACCGAAACGGGTGTCACCGCAATGCTGATGGATGAGGGATTGGATACAGGCGATATGCTTCTTTCCGAATCCCTTGCCATTTCGCCGAATATGACGGCAGGGGAATTGCACGATGCGCTTTCCGCACTCGGCGCAGAAGTGCTTTCCGAAACGGTGAAAGCCGTGTCGGCGGGGAATTTGCAACCTGTACCGCAGCCGAAAGAAAGCAATTACGCGCCGATGCTCACAAAAGCCTTGTGTCCGATTGATTTTCATAAATCCGCACAGGAAGTGCATAATCAAGTGCGCGGTTTATGCCCGTGGCCGAGTGCAACGTCGTGCCTTGACGGCAAGCGTATGAAAATCCACGCTACGCACCTTACGAATATTTCTACCGATGCGCCGCCCGGTACGGTTGTGGCGGTCGGCGAGGCGATTTCGGTTGCTTGCGGTGACGGTAAAACGGTTGACATCCTCGAATTGCAACCTGAGGGGAAGAAACGAATGTCTGCAAAAGCATTTTTGGTGGGGCATAAGGTCAACACGGGGGATATTTTTGCATAAATCAGGTGACAAATATGTATTTGGATTATTATTATTTTATACTGATTGTTCCGGTGCTCATAGTATCTTTGATTGCACAGGCACGCGTAAATTCCGCATACAACCGTTATTCGGGTGTCAACAATATGCGTGGGCTGACTGGTGCCGCTGCGGCACAGGCAGTCTTGGATTTTTACGGTGTGCAGGGTGTTCGCATTGAGCATATCCGTGGGAAACTCAATGACCACTATGACCCGAAAACCAATGTGATTCGGCTTTCCGACGGGGTGTACGGCAGTTGTTCCATTGCCGCTGTCGGCATTGCCTGCCACGAGGCAGGGCACGCCGCACAGCACGCCGAGGGGTATTCGCCCATCAAAGTGCGCAACGCGCTTTTGTTGCCTGCGCAAATCGGCTCCAATGCGGCAATTCCTTTGGCAATTATCGGTATTTTCTTCGGCTCGCAGTTTTTAATGAACTTCGGCATTTTCCTGTATGCCGCTGTGATGCTGTTCCAACTGTTTACACTGCCCGTAGAATTTAACGCAAGCCGCCGGGCCTTGTCCGTTATACAGGACACGGGTCTTTTGGCACAGTCGGAAACCGACGGCGCGCAAAAAGTGTTGCGTGCGGCGGCAATGACTTATGTTGCGGCGTTCGCCATGTCTGCGGCAAACCTGCTTCGTTTGCTTTTGCTTACCAAGAGAAGGGATTGAACCTATGAATGACCGCCAAACGGCGTTTCGCGTATTAAATCGAATAGAACGCAATAATGCCTATTCCAATTTGGCGCTGGACGCCGAATTGCGGCAAAATCAAGGCGAAACCGTTTCTGCCCCATTCGTAACCGCGTTGGTTTACGGGGTTTTGGAGCGTAAAATTACGCTGGATTATATCCTTTCTGCCTTTTTAACCAAACCGATTAAAAAATTGCGCCCCGAAGTGTTGACTGCGCTTCGTATGGGGGCGTATCAGTTGCAATTTATGGACAAGGTTCCGACTTCCGCCGCGGTAAACGAAAGTGTGAAACTGGTTAAGAACAACGGTTGCGCATATGCTGCGGGATTGGTGAATTCCGTGTTGCGCAAAGTTGCAAATGCAGAGGTTATTTACCCTGACAAAACTGATTTTATAAAGTATTTAAGCATTCGCTATTCTTGCCCAACATCGTTGGTGCAGCACTACATACAGGATTACGGAGAAGAGAATGCAGAAGGTATTTTATCGTCTTCTCTCGGCGCGGTACCGACGGTGCTTCGCGTAAACACCTTGAAAACCGATGCCGTGCACTTGAAAACCGCTTTGGCAGAAGAAGGGTTTTCCGCGGAACTCGGGCAAACAGAAAATACGCTTGTCATCAAAAACAGTGGTGCAATAGAGCAGAGTAAAGCCTATCAAAACGGGCTTTTTCATGTGCAGGATACGGCAAGTGCCCTTTGTGCGCAGGCTTTAGACGCAAAGCCCGGGCAAAGGGTAATTGATGTTTGCGCCGCACCCGGCGGAAAAACGTTTACCTTGGCACAGATGATGGAAAATCAAGGCGAGATTTTGGCGTTCGATTTGCACGCGCACCGTGTTCGCTTAATTGAAACGGGTGCGGCACGGTTGGGGCTTTCAATTGTTAAGGCGAGCGTGCAGGACGCATCCGTTTTTGCACCGGCTTTAGAAAACACGGCGGACCGCGTGTTGTGCGACGTCCCGTGTTCAGGGCTTGGCACCATTCGCCGCAAGCCGGAAATCCGCTATAAGGACTTGGCGTTTATTGACAATCTAACGCATTTACAGTATAATATTTTAGTTCATGCATCAAAGTATTTGAAATCGGGTGGGGTATTGGTGTATTCCACTTGTACATTAAACCGTGCGGAAAACGATGCGGTCTGCGACCGTTTTTTGCAGGAAAATCCCGATTTTGAAAAATTAGAGGCGTACACCACGCTGTTGCCGCATAAAGATGGAACGGACGGGTTCTTTTTTGCGCGGCTCGGGAGAAAAGCACAGTGAGCAAAATCGATATTCGTTCTTTAACCGCGGCAGAACTGACGGAAGAAATCTGCAACCGCGGCTTGCCGAAATTTCGCGTATCGCAAATTTATTCATGGCTTTATGAAAAAGGCGTGCGGGATTTTTCCGAAATGACCAATTTGCCGAAATCGCTTCGCGATTCACTCGATGCGGAGTTTGAAATCAAAAACTGTACCATTGATACCAAACTTTGCTCGAAATTAGATGAAACGGTCAAATATCTTTTTGAATTAAACCCCGGTGAATACATTGAAAGCGTCGTAATGAAATACAAATACGGTTACACGATTTGTATTTCCTCACAACTCGGTTGCAAAATGGGTTGCTCGTTTTGCGCCTCCGCTATCGGTGGATTTCAGCGCCATTTAACCCCTTCCGAAATGCTTTCGGAAATCTATACGGCGCAAAGTGACCTCGGCGTGCGCATTTCGCACATCGTTTTAATGGGCACGGGCGAACCGCTTGACAATTTCGACAATGTAATGCGCTTTTTGGAATTGGTAACCGATGAAAAAGGCTTAAATATCAGTATGCGGCATATTTCCCTTTCCACCTGCGGCGTGGTGCCGCGTATCTACGATTTGGCAGAAAAACGCTTGGGGTTGACGCTTTCCATTTCTTTGCACGCCCCGAACGATGCCATTCGTTCGCAAACCATGCCTGTAAACCACAAATGGAATGTGGAAGAACTGCTTACGGCGTGCCGATATTATACAAAAGTGACCTCGCGGCGTATCTCTTTTGAATACGCTATGATTGACGGCTTTAACGATACAGATGCCTGTGCTTCGGAACTTGCAAAACGGTTGCGCGGTATGCTGTGTCATATCAATCTGATTCCTGTCAATACTGTCAAGGAAAAAGATTATAGAAAAAGCAATGAGGACCGTATTCGGCGGTTTTCAAAAATATTAGAGCAAAACGGTTTGACCGTTACGGTCAGACGCACCCTCGGGAGCGATATTAACGCTTCCTGCGGGCAGTTACGCGCATCCAAAAGAAGGTGATCTTTCTTGAAATTTGCAGCAAAAACCGACATCGGAAAAGTCCGTGAAAGCAATCAGGACGCATACGCTACCGGGGAATTGCCCGACGGTGTGGCGTGGGCAGTGGTTTGCGACGGTATGGGCGGTGCTGCGGGCGGCAATGTTGCTTCGCAAACCGCTGTGAAAATTATTTCAGAGCAAATTACATCGGCTTATCGCGCTTCGATGCGTAGCAAATCTATTAAAAATTTGTTGGTTTCTGCCATCAATGCCGCAAATATCAGCGTGTTTGATATGGCGCAGGCAAATGCCGAACTCGCGGGCATGGGCACCACGGTGGTGTGTGTGCTTATAGCGGACGGTATTGCGTATATCGCCCATGCAGGCGACAGTCGCGCGTATGTGTTGCACGGCGATATTCAGCAGTTAACGCGTGATCATTCGGTTGTGCAGGAAATGGTGGATACCGGTCGCATAACGCAAGAGGAAGCGAAAGTTCACCCAAATAAAAACATCATCACGCGTGCTTTGGGTGTGCTTCCGGAAATTCGTGTGGATTTTTACGAACAACCTTTAGACAAAGAGGATGTTTTGTTGCTTTGCACGGACGGTTTGACCAATTATGTAGAGGAAGACGCGATTTTAGAACTCGCGAAAACCTGTAAGGAAAATGATTTTGCTGAAACGCTTGTCGCAAAAGCGCTTGAAAACGGCGGCGGCGATAATGTTACTGTGGTAACAATCGGATTTTAAGGAGACAGAACGATGGAAAACTATTGTGGTAAACGTTTAGACGGCAGATATGAAATACGCGAAATCGTCGGCGTCGGCGGAATGGCTGTGGTTTACAAGGCGTATGACAATATTGATGACCGTATTGTGGCTGTTAAAATTTTAAAAGAAGAATTTTTGGCGAATGAGGAATTCCGCCGCCGCTTCAAAAACGAAGCCAAGGCGATTGCGGTTTTGTCGCATCCGAATATCGTCAAAGTGTATGATGTCAGTTTCGGTGACCGCCTGCAATATATCGTAATGGAATATATTGAGGGGATTACGCTCAAAGAATACATTGAACAGCAAAAGGTCGTAAATTGGAAAGAAGCGGTACATTTCGTCAATCAGATTTTGAAAGCACTTCAGCACGCGCACGACAAAGGTATTGTGCACCGTGATATTAAGCCGCAAAATATTATTTTGTTGCAAGACGGTACGATTAAAGTCAGCGATTTCGGCATTGCGCGTTTTTCCCGCGGGGATACACGCACCATGACCGAAAGCGCCATCGGTTCCGTGCATTACATCAGTCCCGAGCAGGCACGCGGTGAAATCACCGACGACAAAGCGGATATTTATTCTGTCGGCGTTGTGATGTATGAAATGCTTACAGGGCAACTGCCTTTCCAATCGGACAACGCGGTTTCGGTTGCGATTATGCAAATGCAGCAGGAGGCGAAACGCCCGCGCGAAATCAACCCCGATATTCCGCTCGGACTTGAACAAATTACTTTGCGCGCGATGCAGAAAAACGCGAAAGACCGTTATCAGTCCGCATCGGAAATGCTGTTGGATTTAGACGAGTTCCGCAAAAATCCGTCCATCAAATTTGATTACAATTATTTTGTGGATAGCGAGCCCACAAGATTTGTTGACGCGAAGCGTGTGCCGCCTGCAAAAGCGCCCGCCGATGCGGTGAAAACTGAGCCGGAGGAAGACGAAGAAGAAAAAGAACCGAGCAAAACCATGCCGATTATTTTTGGTGTGATTGCGGGGCTTATCGTTATCGTGGCGATTTTCGTCGGCGTATTTTTGGGGCGCAACGCCAAAAAGGTGGAAGTGCCGAATTTTGTCGGTATGAATTATAACGATGAAATTATGGGGAACGCCTTGTATACCGACAATTTTGTGTTTGAAACCGAGCCGATATACAGCGCAGAGGCAGAACCCGGCGAGGTGCTTTCGCAGAATCCCGAGGCGAAAACCAAAATCCGCAAAGGCAAAACCATTAAATTGGAAATTGCTTATAACGATGACAGCGTACTCATTTCCGGCGTAGTCGGTCTTTCTGCCGAGGAAGCGCAGGCGAAACTGAAAGCAAGCGGATTTGAGGTTAAGGTCATTACCAAATACGATAAAAACGCCAAAGACGGCATTGTGTTTGACACTTATCCCGTGGAAGGCTCTTACGGTGAAAAGGGGTCTCTGGTTACCATTTATGTCGGCACAACTGAAAATCCGAATGCCGCAACCGTACCGACGGTCCTTGGATACAGTCAGGATATTGCAAAGAAACTGATTGAAAGCGCCGGATTTACAGTCGGCAACATTACCGAAGCAAACAGCGATAAAGAAAAAGGCGTTGTCCTTTCCCAGTCGCCCGAGGGCGGTGCAACCGCAGAGGCGGGTGCCGCTGTCGCATTGGTCGTCAGCAACGGTGTCCCGGAGGCAACTTCGGCAACCGTTACGGTCACTTTGCCGAAATCCAGCGGTGCTTCGGGTGTTATGAAAGTGTATTTGAACAGCACTTTGTATAACGCCGACGGCGAGCAGTTCCCGCGTGAGGTCAGTTTCTCCGGTGAAACCATTACCATTACGCTCAAAGGTTCGGGTGCCAATAACACATATCAAGTTGTGATTGATGACCAGGAAATTCAAAGCGGTAAGATTGACTTTACGAAGTCACCTGCATCCGTTACGGATATTAAGAAAACCGAATTCCCCGTTGTTGTTCCCTCTGTTGTCGGTAAAACTGCGGACAAAGCGCGTGAACAGCTTGCAGCCGCAGGTTTTAAGAATATTACCGTTGTAGACAGCGAAGGAAATAAAGTTTCAACGGGAACCGTTACTGCACAAACCCCCGAACAGGAAAAAGTCATACCGTCTACTGAAATCAAACTGACGGTTGGGTAAGAGGTTTTCAATGGCAAGTATTACGCAAAAAGGAATATTGCTGAAAGGCATCGGCGGCTTCTATTCGGTTGAAGCCGCCGATGCGGTATATGTTTGTAAAGCGCGTGGGGTGTTCCGCAAAAAGCGGATTACACCGCTTGCAGGGGATTATGTGCAAATTACGGTGCAAGAAGGGGACGCGGAAAACACGATTGAAGAAATTCTGCCTCGTAAAAATGAATTGCGCCGTCCGCCGGTTGCAAATATTGACCAACTGTTGATTGTTGCCTCTACAACTGCGCCGAAACCTTCTGCATTGGTGATTGACAAGTTGATTGCCATTGCCGAGCAAAAGCAAATTGAACCGATTGTGGTGTTCACCAAAACCGATTTGATAACAGCCGACCCGCTTTTCGAGATTTACAAAAACGCAGGATTTATTTGCTTAACGGTTTCTAACAAAACAGGGGAGGGCGTAGAGGAAGTCAAATCCCTGTTGCAAGGGAAAATCACGGCATTCACAGGCAATTCGGGGGTCGGAAAAACCTCGTTGCTTAATGCGTTAGATGCGCGTCTTTCTTTGGAAACCGGCGAAATCAGCGACAAATTGGGCCGCGGTCGCCACACAACGCGGCAGGCGGAACTTTTTAAAACCTGCGGCGGTTATATTGTGGATACCCCCGGTTTTTCCGCTTTGGAATTGGAAAAGACAGAAAGAATACGCAAAGACGATTTGGCGGAATGTTTTCGGGAATTTCGTCCGTATTTGGGCGACTGTAAATTTTCGACTTGCTCGCATACTTGCGATAAAGGCTGCAAAATATTGGAAGCCGTTGAAAACGGCAATATCAGCCTTTCTCGCCACAACAGTTATGTGGAACTGTATAACGCCGTAAAGGACTTGAAAGAATGGGAATTGTAAACAAATCCGATTGTATTATATTCGCCGCGGGCGATCCGATACCGAAGGAACAGGTACTTCCGTATTTAAACCACAACCCGTTTGTTATTACGGCTGACGGCGGCTATCCATTCGCCATGTCCGTCGGCTGCACGCCGAATCTGATACTCGGGGATTTTGATTCGTCTGCTTGCCCCGAAACGAATATTGAAACTTTGCGGTTAAATCCGATAAAAGACGATACCGACAGCGCTGTTGCTGTAAAAGAGGCAGTAAAACGCGGTTTTACCGAGATTGTGCTGTTTGGCGGCACGGGCAGTCGGTTGGACCATACCTTTGCCAATTTTGATTTGTGCGCTTATGCGAAAACACAGGGCGCGAACCTCACGGTTGCAGATATACACCACCGTGTGTTTGTCTTGCAAAATGAAACACAGTTGCTTTCCAAAGATGACAACAAATATGTTTCCGTTTTCGCACTTGGCGGGGCGTGTACGGTGACTTTAAAGGGGTTTTATTATCCTTTGGAAAATTTCACTTTCGAGCCGTTTTGCGGTTTGGGTGTGAGCAATGAAATTACATCAGATATTGCGGAAATTACGGTTTCAAGCGGTACGGCATTGATTTTTATAACGGATAAAGACTGAAATACGGTCAGGAACACTTTTTTTGACATCGCATATAGTATAGTAGCAATGAATAAGGCGGTGTCGATATGAAACGGAGAAAGAATAACAGTCTTGGATTGATTTTTGCAATGCTTGGCGTGGGGCTTGTGTTGGCGTTTGTTTTCCCTTCAAAATTCTTGGTTGTTGTTCTGTCTGTTTCGCTGATTGTCAGCGGGATCGCCCTTTGCAAAAACTGCTGAGGAGGCGTCTTTATGAAAGTGGTTGTGGTGAAAAGCCCGAAGGTGTTGAGCGGTCTGTTGCGGATGATTTTCGGCATCAAGAAAGAGCAGAGTGTATAAAAACATAAAAAACTCCGAAGCAACGAGACTTCGGAGTTTCTTCTTTATATTGCGGACAGTTTAAAACTGCAACCATTCTTCACAAACCGCGTCGGAGGGCATACGCCAATCGCCGCGCGGGGAAAGGCTTACCGAGCCGACTTTCGGGCCGTCGGGTAGGCAAGAACGCTTAAATTGGTTGGAGAAAAAGCGTTTTACAAACAACTGTAACCACCGTCTTAACTGTTCTTCGCTGTATATGCCAGCAAAAGCACGCGTTGCCATAAACAATAGTTTTTGTGGGCGTGTACCGAACCGCAGGAAGTGGTATAAATAAAAATCGTGCACTTCATAAGGTCCCAAGGTATCTTCGGTTTTTTGCTGAATTTTTCCGTTTTCATCGGGCGGCAGTAGTTCGGGACTGACGGGTGTTGCCAAAACATCGTACAAAACCGTGGCAATGCTTTCGGGCAAATGCTCTGCCTCGTTTTCCACCAAATGCCGCACAAGCGTTTTCGGCACGCCGGCGTTTACGCCATACATACTCATATGGTCGGCGTTATATGTGCACCAACCGAGCGCCAATTCGCTCAAATCGCCCGTGCCCACCAAAATGCCGCCGTATTTGTTCGCCAAATTCATTAAAATTTGTGTCCGTTCGCGCGCCTGTGTGTTTTCATAGGTGATGTCGTGCAAATCGGGATTGTGGCCGATGTCACGCATATGTCCGAGCGCGGCGTCCCGAATCGAGATTTCCATAAAGGTTGCTCCAAAAGATTTTATCAACGAAACCGCGTTTTGATAGGTGCGGTCGGTTGTGCCGAAGCCGGGCATTGTCACGCAAATGATGTTTTCGGCAGGCAACCCTAAAATTTCCATTGCGCGAACCGATACAAGCAACGCGAGGGTGGAGTCCAAACCGCCCGAAATGCCGAGCACCGCTTTTTGAAGCCCTGTGTGCGACAACCGCTTTGCAAGACCGTGACTTTGTATTGCCAGTATTTCGCGGCAACGCGCGTTTTTTTCAAGGGTATTTGCAGGCACAAACGGGTGCGGATTAAACCCGCGCGTTACATCGGCAAGTTCGGTTTGCAATGTTGCCTGTACGGAAATTATGCGGCAGTCTGCCTTGTCGCAGTTGTCCGAAAATGAACCGTTGCGCATTCTTTCCGCTGCCAATTTGTCGAGGTCGATGTCTGCCACAGCACGGGTGCCGTTAAACGCGAAGCGCTCGCCCTCCGCTAAAATCGCGCCGTTTTCCGCCACGGTGCAAGCACCTGAAAAGACCAAATCCGTTGAGGATTCCCCAACGCCTGCCGATGCGTACACATAGGCGCAGAAGCATTTTGCGCTTTGTGTCGCGAGAATGGTTTTTCTATATTCATTTTTGGTGACCGCCTCATTGCTTGCGGAAAGATTGACAATCACATTTGCGCCCGCGAGTGCAAGCGCAGTGCTCGGGGGATTGGGCACCCACAAATCTTCGCAGATTTCCACACCGAGAACGGTTTCATCGGAAAGATGAAATAACACGTTTTGCTGGCAAGCGATTGCTTCGCCGTTGAAAAGAATGTCCTGCTGCATTCCTTTTCCGCTTGCAAACCGGCGTTTTTCATAGTATTCACCGTAATTTGGAATATAGGTTTTCGGCACGAAGCCCAAAACTTCACCTTTATAGAGAACCGCCGCGCAGTTGTAAAGCCGATTATCCGCGCGCACGGGTAACCCGATGCAGATAACCATATCCAAATCTGTGGTTTTTTCGCAAAGGGTAGCGAGTGCGTTCATACAAGCGTCCGTCAGCGTTTTCTGCAAAAATAAGTCGCCGCAGGTATATCCCGAAAGATATAACTCGGGAAAAACCAAAATTTTCACCTTGTTTTCGGTGGCAATTCGGATTTCGGTCAGCGCGTTTTCCAAGTTCTTTTGCACACCGCCCACCGTTACGCGCGGGGAGGCGGCGCACACTTTTATAAATCCGCTTTTCATACAAAAGGCCTCACAGTCCATAATATATAGTGTTATTATATATGAATTTTCAAAAGTACGCAAGTATAAAGCGGGTTGACAAGCGTGGTATAATAGCAAAAAGTGCAAAATCAGGTGAAATAATGCGAAATTTTGAAAAATCACATAAGTTAGACAATGTCTGTTATGATATTCGCGGTCCCGTTATGGACGAAGCAGACCGTATGATTGCAAACGGTGTGGAAATCTTAAAACTCAACATCGGCAATCCTGCTCCGTTTCATTTTACCGCGCCCGATGAAATTATACAGGATATGATTTATACCTTGCGCGACGCAGAGGGATATTCCGACTCCAAAGGTATTTTTTCTGCACGCAAAGCGATTATGCAATACTGTCAAATTAAGCATATTCTGGGCGTTGGGCTAAACGATATATACACGGGCAACGGCGTCAGCGAACTGATTACCATGGCAATGCAGGGTCTTTTGGACAACGGTGACGAAATTTTGGTGCCTGCGCCCGATTATCCGCTGTGGACAGCGGCTGTTACGCTTGCGGGCGGCAATGCCGTGCACTATATGTGCGATGAGCAAAACGAATGGAATCCCGATATTGATGACATTAAAAAGAAAATCACGAAAAAAACCAAAGGCATTGTTATCATCAACCCGAATAATCCCACAGGTGCGCTGTATTCTGAAGAAATATTAAAAGAAATTGCGCAGGTCGCGCGTGAAAATGAAATTATTATTTTTTCCGATGAAATCTATGACCGCTTGGTGATGGATGGCTTACAGCATATCGCCATTGCTTCTCTTGCGCCCGATGTGCCGTGCGTGACTTTCAACGGGCTGTCCAAATCCCACCGCGTTGCGGGTTTCCGATGCGGCTGGATGTGCATAAGCGGCGACAAAAAGCGGATTAAAGGGTATGTTGAGGGGCTAAATTTGCTTTCCTCTATGCGACTTTGCTCCAATGTGCCTGCACAGCAGATTATCCAAACCGCGTTGGGTGGATACCAAAGCGTGGATGCGCTTTTAAAACCGGGCGGGCGAATTTACGAACAGCGCGAGTGCATTTATAACGCATTGCAGGAAATCGACAGCGTTTCGGTCGTAAAACCCAAAGCCGCGTTTTACATTTTTCCGAAATTTGATATTCATAAATTTAATATTAAAGACGATGAACAGTTTGTGTTGGATTTCTTGCGAAAAAAGAAAATCCTTTTGGTGCACGGCAGGGCGTTCAATTATCCGACGCCTGACCATGTGCGCATTGTGTATTTGCCCACGACCAAACAACTGACGGCGGCGGCAGGGGCGTTAAAGGACTTTTTACAGGATTACAGTCAGGTATAACTTTCGGCAAGCAGAACATATCTTTTTATATGGAACGATATGCTCTGCTTGCTTTTTTTCTATATGTGTGGTACACTGTAAAAGAGGACGGAGTTTATATGCGGAGGAGATTCTATGGACGAAATTAAACAAGCACCGTGTTATGAGGAGTTGCGGGACAAAGCGTTGCAAGAGTATTATAAAGAGCGCAAATCGGCACGCCGATTTCTTTTATTGGGTGTGTTGTTTTTGCTGTTGAGTCTCTACTTCTTTGTCAGCATCGGTCAGCATCCGTACATTTTAATTGCTACGGTGTGTATTATCTTATCGGTTTGGTGGATTTGGGATTCTATTAAAAAATTTCCCAAAGCAAAGCGAAATTATATTTTCCGCCTAAACCGCGCGGTGGAAATTATGACGAACGCCAATGTGTTTATGCAAATTCCGCAAGAGGATTTGCACCGTTTCGATAAATGGTGGCAATAATATACGGCTATAAAAACAGTCTGCCGGGGGAAAATTCCCTCGGCAGACCTTTTTGTCCGAAATCTCAACGAACTTATTTCATGCTGTCTTCATAAGACTTAATCATCTTTTTAACCATCTGACCGCCGACAGAGCCAGCCTGTTTCGAGGTCAAATCGCCGTTGTAACCCTGTTTCAGGTTTACACCCACTTCAGAAGCTGCTTCCATCTTGAACTTGTCAAGAGCCGCGCGAGCTTCGGGGACTACGTTCTTATTAGCCACAGTAAACACTCCTTTGCAATAGAATTTGCGTTTGCAATAGTATTTTGAGCGTTTTGCGGTTTGATATTTGAGAAAAAAAGTTCTAAAACTGTAAAAAAATGACTGTATTTTCTTTTGTCTGCGGTTGTGCGCAAAAGTAAACGCCGTAAAAACGCAGCCTTGCGGCGCGGCTGGTTTATGCAGTACGCGATTTGATTCGGTTGACAATAGGGAGTAGGCTTACTATACTGTGATTACGGGTATACTGCGAATGATAGTTGCTTTGCGGAATACGAAAGAAGGGTATTTATGAAGAAAAGTAAAATCGTTTTGGTTTCTGTCGGCAAAGTGCTTTTTACCTTGTAACCTGCACAACGCTTGCACCCGAATTTTAGGGGAATTGTCGAATTGACAAGTTCTTTTAAGTTCGCTAAAATGGGGTTGCGGATTTAATGAGGGTATAGGCTTGCGGAAAAACAGAATAAAGCATAAAAGTATCAAATCATTAAAGCGTAACCGCACTGTCCACCCGCATAACGGTACAGTGCGGTTCTGTTCGCTTACAGTATTGCTTGGCCGAAGACACTTTTTTTTACGGTTGACAGTTCTGCGCGCTGACAAGCGTTAACTAAAAAAATATATAAGGCATAACCCGCCTTGCTTTGTCATAAATATGAATGACAGAAGTTAAGGAGGGCTGTGCATTGAAAGATACTGTTGAAGACCGTGCAGTAGAATTGGGAGAATACATCGTGCAAAATCAAGCCACCGTTCGTGCGGCGGCACAGGCGTTCGGCATCAGCAAAAGCACGGTACATATTGATGTTGCGCGGCGGTTAGAGCGCATCAATCCGTCTTTGTACCGCGAGGTGCGCGAGGTGTTGGATGTCAACAAAGCGCAACGGCATATTCGCGGCGGACTTGCCACGCGGGAAAAATATAAACACAATGCAAAAGAATAAAAAACAAAGTTACACAGTCTTATGGCATCTTCCGAATGGAGGATGCCAAAATTTTGTCCCCAAAAGCATTTATTTTATTGCATCAAAACCTTTTTTCATAAAAAACAGCAAACGGTTCGCCGATTTCTGAACCAATCATACGAAAAAAATAAAATAAACCTTGTAATTACAATTCTTTTTATGTATAATCTTAACAGTATGCACAAATTGATTTGTGTTGAAAGGTGGAAGCAGAAAAGTGGCAGAAGAAAAAAATATGTTCGTAGAATTAGAACATGATGTAATGGATTTCTGGGAGCGCGAAAAATGCTTCGAGAAATTGGTCGAAAAAAATAAAGGGAACAAAATATTCCGCTTTTTGGATGGCCCGATTACCGCCAATAACCCGATGGGGATTCACCATGCGTGGGGCAGAAGCATCAAGGATGTTTTCATTCGCTATCACGCAATGAACGGCTGCGATTGCCGCTATCAAAACGGCTTCGACTCGCAGGGGCTTTGGGTGGAAGTTGAGGTGGAAAAACAACTCGGCTTCGAAACCAAAAAAGATATTGAAGATTACGGAATGGACAAATTCACCCAGGCTTGTAAAGACCGCGTGAAGCACTTCTCAGGCATTATCACCGAGCAGTCAAAGCGCCTTGGCCAGTGGATGGATTGGGAAAACTCCTATTTTACCAATACCGACGAAAACATCGGCGGCATTTGGTATTTCTTAAAGAAATGCGACGAGCACGGTTGGATTCAGCGCGAATACAAACCGATGCCTTGGTGCCCGCGTTGCGGCACATCGCTTTCCGAACACGAAATGACCGGCTCTTATAAATTGATGACGCACAATTCTGTGTTCTTCAAATTGCCTGTCAAAGAACTCAACTGCAAAATCTTGGTTTGGACCACCACGCCGTGGACACTTTCTTCCAATGTCGCGTTGGCGGTAAATCCTGAAATTGACTATGTTGAAGTCAAAATCAAAAGCGACGAGCAGAACTTGATTTTGGCGAAAAACGCCATCAAGTACTTGGGTGACGATAAAGTCGAAGTTGTGCGTGGCTTAAAAGGCGAGGAACTGGTAGGCTTCCACTACGAAACTTGCTTCCCCGCTATTCCTGCGCAAAACGGGATTGACCATGTTATTGTTCCGTGGGAAGATGTCGCCGCTGACGAAGGCACAGGCGTTGTGCATATCGCACCCGGTTGCGGTATTGAAGACTTCGAGTTGGGCGAGCGTCTCGGCCTTGCCAAAGTGATGCCGATTGACGATACCGGCATTTATTTGGACGGTTTCGGTTGGATGACCGGCAAGGACAGCCACACCGTTGCTGATGAAGTGTTTGAACACTTAAAAGCGGACAATAAACTGTATAAAGTTGAACCGCACGAGCACAGTTATCCCGTATGCTGGCGTTGCAAATCCGAAGTTGTGTTCCGTTTGGTGCCCGCTTGGTATATCCGCACCGAGGAATTGAAGCCGAAATTGATTGAAGCCGCAAATTCCGTGAAGTGGGAACCCGCCTCTAACGGCAAGCGTATGCAAGACTGGCTGACCAATATGGGCGATTGGAATATTTCGAGAAAACGGTATTACGGTATGCCGTTGCCGTTCTATCCGTGCGATTGCGGGCATGTTACCGTAGTCGGTTCGCGCCGGGAACTCCACGATTTGGCAGTAGACCCCGCAAAGGTTGACGCACTGCCTGAATTGCACCGCCCGTGGGTGGATGAAATTCAAATCAAATGCCCGCATTGCGGCAAGCCTGTTTCGCGTGTTTCCGAAATCGGTGACGTTTGGTTGGATGCAGGCATCGTGCCGTTCTCCACGCTTGGCTATTTCCGCGATAAAGAATATTGGAGAAAGAATTTCCCCGCAGAGTGGGTGACCGAAATGCACGAGCAAGTGCGTTTGTGGTTCTATTCGCTTCTCTTTATGAGCGTTGTTTTGGAAGGCAGAGCGCCGTATGAGCGTGTTTTAACCAACAGCGCGGTTGTTTCCGAGGACGGCTCCAAGTTCTCGAAAACAGGCTTTATGATTAAATTTGACGAGGCTGCCGAAAAAATCGGCGCGGACACCGTTCGTTATATGTACGCGGGCGCACCTGTTTCAAGCGATGTACGCTTTGGGTATAATCTCGGGGATGAAGCGCGCAGAAAACTGTTGTCTTTCTGGAATATCTACACATTCTATGAAACTTACGCCAAAATCGACAAGCCGAATTTTGAAGGCTACACGCCCGAAAAATCCAAAATGAGCCCCACTGATTTGTGGCTTGTTGCGCGTACCAACGAGTTTATCAAACGCGCAACCGCTTGTTATGACGATTACAAGGTCTATTTGCTTGTCAAAGACTTTGAAGTGTTTGTAGATGATATTTCCAATTGGTACATCCGTACCAACCGCCGCCGTTTCTGGAAAACCGGCGACGAGCAGGATAAGAAACTTGCTTATTGGGTGCTGTTCTATGCACTGAATTCCGCAACGCAAGTAATGGCACCGGTCATTCCGTTTATGACCGAGCACATTTGGCAGAATTTGACGCGCAAAGTATTGCCGTCTTCTCCGATTTCCGTGCATTTGAGCGATTGGCCCAAACCGCTGGAAGGCTTTGACAACGATGAAATCATTGCACAGACCGCTTTGGTGCGTGAAGCGATTGCCGTAGCGATGCGTTTGCGCAATGAACAGCAGTTGAAAGTGCGCCAGCCGCTTTCCAAACTGTATATTTGCTGCGATGCACCGTCTGCGAATAAAATCCGTACATTTGAGAAAAATATCTTAGACGAACTCAACATCAAAGAATTGGTCTATTTGGAAGATGTCAATGTTCTTGAAGATAAGTATTTAACCGTCAACTTCAAAGTGGCAGGCGCAGTACTCAAACAGAATGTCAACAAAATGAAGCAGACGCTCGAAACTTTGCCCGACAGCGATATGGTGGCGGCTGTGGCGGCCGTTGAGGCAGGCGAACAGGTGAAGGTACCCGGTTTTGATGAAGCCTATGACGCTTCCGTATTCAACCTTTCTACCAAAACCAAATCCGGCATCGTTTCCGCAGAATTCAACAACGGTGCGGCAGTTATCGCTTTGGATACAGTCTTGACACAGGATTTGATTCGCGAAGGTCTTGTACGCGATGTCATTCGTCAGTGCCAACTTCTCCGTAAAGAAGCAGGGTATGAGGTCGAACAGCGCGTCAGAATGGCAATCTCTTCTGATAATGAAGAAATTATTGCCGCACTTCAGGCAAAACAAGCGTATTTGGAAGCAGAACTTTTGGCAGACAGCGTTGTGTTCAACGAAACCGTATCCGCAGACCTTGAAAAAACGGTGGAAATCGGTGCGTTTGAAGCTGGAAAAAGGACAAACAGCCACTCTGAAGCTGAA
>DAVZHM010000034.1:0-18516 GCA_052273845.1 Candidatus Fimenecus sp.
GGCGGCGGTCTCGGCGGTCTTGAGTGTGGCGGGGCATCCGTTTTTGGGGCTGTTCTGCGCGATTTTGTGCGGTGCGGCAGCAGGCTCGGTGACGGGCTTTTTGCAAACGAAAGCAGGAATTCATCCGATTTTGGCGGGCATTCTCACGATGAGTGGGTTATATACCGTAAATATGGCGATTATGCAGGCGCCGAATGTGTCGCTGATCGGCAAACCCCGTTTTTACGAATTCTTGTATACCCTGTTCCAAAACGGCAACAAGGATATTTTGAAAATCGTTGCCGTTACAGTAATTTGCGCAGGACTTACCGCGCTGCTCATTCTCTTTTTCCGCACGGTATTCGGACTTTGCATTCGCGCAACGGGCAACAATGAAGATATGGTGCGTGCTTCGTCCATCAATACGAATGTGACGAAAATCGTTGCACTTTCGCTTGCCAACGCGTTGGTTGCGCTTTCGGGCGGGCTGATTGCCCAAACAGGCGGCTTCGCCGACATCAACGGCGGCAGCGGTATGATTGTGGTGGGGCTTGCCTCCGTGATTATCGGAGAAGTGCTGTTCGGCAAACGCTCTCTTGCGGTCGGTCTGATTTCGGCGGTGGTCGGCTCTGTCGTTTACCGTTTGATTATCGCCTTGGCACTCGAAACCAACTTCTTCACCGCAGATGCGCTCAAACTCCTTTCGGCGGTAATTGTCGGCATTACGCTGTCGGTACCTGCCATCAAGAAAGTACTTTCCGAAGCGCACACAAGAAGGGAGGCGCGCAAGAATGCTTGAAATTACAAATATTACAAAAACCTTTTTAAAGGGTACGCCGAATGCGCATACCGCGCTTTGCGACCTTTCGCTGCACTTAAATGACGGCGATTTCGTGACGGTCATCGGCTCGAACGGCGCGGGCAAATCCACGCTGTTTAACGCTGTGGCAGGCACTTTCCTTTGTGACAGCGGTAAAATCCTTTTGGATGGGAAAAACATCACCTATCAAAAAGAACACATCCGCGCCAAAAACATTGGGCGGATTTTTCAAGACCCGATGAAAGGCACCGCGCCCGACCTTACGGTGGAGGAAAATATGGCACTCGCCTACTCCAAAGCCACGCGCAATATACTCGCTTCGGCGCACCGCAAAAAAGATATGGCGTATTTCCGCGAAATCCTCGCAAAACTCGATATGGGGTTGGAGGATCGCATGCGCACCAAAATGGGGCAACTTTCGGGTGGGCAGCGGCAGGCGGTCACGCTCTTGATGAGCACGATGGTCACGCCGAAACTTCTGCTTTTGGACGAACACACCGCCGCGCTTGACCCTGTTACGGCGCAAAAGGTGATGGAAATCACAAAAAACATCGTGCAGGAAAATCGCATCACCACCATGATGATTACCCACAACATCAACCAGGCGTTGCACACCGGCAACCGTACAATTATGTTGGCAAGCGGAAAAGTCGTGTTAGATTTGGAAGGCGAAGAACGCGAAAAAATCACTCTGCCCGAACTTTTGGAAATGTATAAAGAAAAAGCCGGCAAAGTGCTCGACAACGACCGAATGCTTTTGTCCGAAGATTGAATAAAATAACTGAAAAAGCACTTACCGAGTGGATTCGGTAAGTGCTTTTTTTGCGGAACATATTTCCAATACAGATTATTTTTTGTATTCGATAATGTCGGAAATATCACATTCCAACGCGGCGCAAATGCGGTCTAAAATGTAACTGTCGTACCGTTTGACTTTATTTTTGTAATAATTATCAATAATTTGATACTGAATCCCCGTGCGTTTTGCCAATTCATATCTTGTGAAACCGGCGCTTTGCAACGCTTTCTCCAAAGTCATTCTAATCATAATTGTAGTTTACACCTCTAACTGTATTTTATTAGAGATATATTTGCTTGACAATTCATTTTAATAAGTATATATTTATATAAATATATATCGGTGATTTTATGTTGAAAAGGATTGTCGTTGCAGGCTGTAGAGAATATAATAATTATCCAGAAGTGAAAACATATATAGATTTTTGTATCAGCCAAATTCGGAAAGAATGTACGCTTGTTTTTGTTTCGGGACATTGCAGAGGTGCGGATATTCCGGGAGAACGCTATGCTCCGGAAAACGGATTTGAAATTGAACTGTATTTAGCGGATTGGAAAAATTACGGAAAAGCCGCAGGACCAAAAAGAAACAAAGAAATGGCACAAAAAGCGGATTATATTATATGTTTTTGGGATGGCAAAAGCAAAGGCACACAATCAATGATTGCTTATGCCAAACAATTTCATAAGCCTGTACGGGTAAAATTCATAAGTTTATAACTGAAAAAGCACTTACCGATCGGATTCGGTAAGTGCTTTTTTTGCGGGCGCTTCGTGAAGCACCCCTACGCACGGATTGAATTTACCGCGTAGAGGCGTGCATTGCGCGCCCGAAATAAATTCATATCGCAATTTTTGTAGGGAACAACCTCAATGTTGTTCCGTTAATCACATCAAAAACCGAGGACGGTGTGTCGAGTCGCCGCCCCCTGCGGCTCTGCAATCCGATACACATTCCGTAAAAATCGGCTCTCCTCTTTACGAGAACGGAAAAAAATGCTATACTGAAACATAGAAATAGACAAGGGAGATTTTCTGTTTATGAACTTTACGCCAATCAATCAAAACGGACTTTACGAAGGCTTTGTGTTGATTACCAAATCCGAAAAGAAGGTCACCGCCAAGGGCAAAGACTATTTGGATTTGACGCTTTCCGATAAAGACGGCGAGATTTCCGCAAAATATTGGGATTATAACGAGGCGGTGCAGGGGCAGTTCCCTGCCGAAACGCTTGTGAAAGTGCGCGGCACAATTTCGCAGTACAACGGCGCCGACCAATTCCGCGTAGAGCGCATCCGCAAAGCAACCCCCGAGGATGGCGTGGATATGGCGGATTTCGTGCGCTCTGCCACTTACAGCAGCGAATTTATGTACGCGCAGCTGCTCGAATGTGTCAACAACTTTTCGGACGCGGATTTGAAGCGTTTGGTGCTTGAAATGCTCACAAAGCACAAAGAAAATCTTTTGATTTGGCCCGCGGCATACCGCCTGCACCACGCATTGCGCGGCGGACTTTTGATGCATACGCTGTCCATTGTGCGCCTTTGCGAGGGCGTTTGCAAAGTGTACCCGTTTGTCAATCGGGATTTGTTGCTTTCGGGCGCGATTTTGCACGACATTGCCAAACTTTCGGAATTCGTGGTCGGCAACACAGGGATTGCCTCGGGGTATTCCGTCGAGGGCAACTTAATCGGGCATTTGGTCATGGGCGCGCGTATGGTGGACGAAGCCGCGAAATCTTTGGATGTTCCCGCAGAAAAATCCATGCTTTTGCAACATATGATTCTTTCGCACCACGGCGAACCGGACTTCGGTGCGGCGGTGCGCCCGCAGTTTTTGGAAGCAGAACTTTTGTCGGAACTCGACTTGATGGATGCGCGCGTCTACCAAATCCACGAAGCCACCGCTCCGTTGCAAAAAGGCGCATTTTCCAATCGGCTTTGGGCGTTGGAAGAACGGAAAATGTATAATCACGGGCTGTCAGACACAGACCAAGGCGTATTCTTGGAGTAAGGTATTCCATAAATTGAATAAAATATACAGTGGGAGGTTGTCAGTATGCGAAATCACGAAGTCACGGCGGTACAACGGCTTTTAAATGTGGACGGGTCCTTGAAAGAACCCGGCTGGTCGCGGCAACTGTATCAAATTTATGACCGCGGAGACATCAAAGCACCGAAATTCCGCATTAAGGAATGGGATTATTATTTGGTACTTTGCGAGGACTATGCGCTTGCCTTTACTGTGTCGGATGACGGGTATGTCGGTTTGCAGTCCGTTTCCCTGTTGGAATTCGGCGAAACGCCGTGGGAGCATACCGAAACCGTTTTGACGCCGTTCCCGATGGGCAAACTGAAACTTCCTGCAACAAGCGCGGCAGGCAATACGGTTTACCGCGACAAGCGGCTGTATTTATCCTTTGAAAAGATGGAAAACGCACGGCATATTGTGTGCCGATTCAAGAATTTCAAAGACGGCAAAACGCTTTCGTGCGACATCGTGTTGCATCAGCCGAAAATGGATACCATGGTGATTGCCACCCCGTGGAAAGAGGACAAAAAAGCCTTTTATTACAACCAAAAAATCAACTGTATGCGTGCCGAAGGCACAGCGACCTTTAACGGCAAAACCTACACCTTCAACCCCGAAACGGACTTCGGTACGCTGGATTGGGGCAGAGGGGTTTGGACTTACGATAACACTTGGAATTGGGGTTCGGGCAACGCGGTGGTAAACGGCAAACCGTTCGGATTTAACATCGGGTACGGCTTCGGCGACACCTCGGCGGCAAGTGAAAATATGCTGTTTTATGACGGCGTCGGGCACAAGTTGGACGATGTGACATTCCATATTCCCGCTTCGTCATACACAGACCCGTGGAAAATTTCCTCAAGCGACGGGCGGTTTGAAATGGATTTTGTGCCCATACTTGACCGCGCGGCAAAAATCGACATAAAAGCCATTGTTACCGACCAGCATCAGGTATTCGGGAAAATGAGCGGTACGGCAATTTTAGACGACGGCACCGCGCTTCAAATCAAAGATTTGGTTTGCTTCTGCGAACGCGTACACAATAAATATTGAGAAAAAGGAACGAGCAAATGGATTGGACGGAAGTAAAAATCGAAATTCCCGCCGCGGATATTGACCGCGCGGCAGACATTGCCAATATGGTAGTCCCCTACGGTATTTATATTGAGGATTACCGCAATTTGGAAGCGGAAACCTGGGAAATCGCCAACATTGATTTGATTGACGAAACGCTTTTGCAAAAAGACCGCACAAAGGGCTATGTGCACATTTACATCGCACCCGAGGAAAATCCGCAAGAGGCGGTCGCCTTTTTGTCCGAGCGATTTGCGGCGGCGGATATCCCCCACCAAATTGATTTAAGCCTTTGCAAAAACGAAGATTGGGAAAACAACTGGAAAACATATTTTAAACCGATGAAAATCGGGGAAAAGTTGCTCATTCAACCGCTTTGGATTGACGAGATTGACAATCCCGAACACCGTGCCGTGCTTTCGATTGAACCGGGGCTTGCTTTCGGTACAGGCGGCCACCACACAACGCGGCTTTGCTTGGAAACGCTCGAACGCTATGTGAAACCGGGCTACGCAGTGCTCGACACCGGCTGTGGCAGTGGGATTTTGGCAATCGCCGCACTGCTTTTCGGCGCAAAGAAAGCGGTGGGCGTGGATATTGACGAGCTCGCCGTCAAAACCGCTGTGGAAAACGGCAAGGTGAACGGCTTTACAGAGCCGCAATACACGGTTTTGGAAGGCAATTTGGCAGACAAGGTGACCGGTATGTATGATGTAGTGGTCGCCAACATTGTGGCCGATGTCATTATGCTGTTTGCAAAAGATGTCGGGCAATTTATGAAAGAGGACGCGGTGTTCATCACCTCGGGCATTATTGACACGCGCGAACAAGAGGTATTTTCCGCACTCCAAAAGAACGGGTTTCAGGTGGTAGAACGCAACGAACAAAGCGGCTGGGTATGTTTTGTTTGCAAAAAAGCGTAAAACGCGATTTTTTGGGATTTCGGCGCGCAAAGTTCTGCATTTATTTATATTTTGTTCATTGACTTTTACAAACTTTGTGGGTATAATAACCATATAATCTTGATTTTAGGAGGATGTTTCCAATGAAAAAAGCATTAAAAGTAATTGCAATTATCGCCGCTATTGCCGGCGCGGCATTCGGCGCGTATGTTCTTGTTAAAAAATATGTAGACAGCAAAAAAGTTGTCATCGGTAACGATGCGGAAAACTATGTTTCCTGCTCCTGCTGTGATGACACATTCGTTTCCGAAACGGTTGCGTAAATTCACAAACTATGTAAAAAAGGTTGCCTGTACGGCAACCTTTTTTGTTTATTTGCTTTTCGGTCGTGCGCAAACGGAAACCACAAGTCCCGACAGCATGGCGGCGGAAATACCCGCGCTCCCTGCGCGAAACGGCCCCGATATGGCACCCAAAAGCCCCTGTTCACGCACGGCATCTTTTGTGCCCTCTGCCAAAAGGTTGCCGAATCCTGTAAGCGGCACGGTTGCGCCGCACCCGGCAAACTCTGCAAGCGGTCCGTAAATGCCCAAAGCACCCAATACCACGCCCGACACCACAAACAATACCAAAATGCGCGCGGGGGTAAGTTTGGTGTAATCCATTAAAAGTTGTCCGACAACGCAAATCGCGCCGCCTATCAAAAAAGCCTTTAAATACATCATAAGCGTTCCTCCCGTTCTTACAATTTACCGAAAAGATTGTTTTATGCGTAAAAATGTGGTAAACTAATAGAAATTCCGCTTTGAGGTGATTTTTTGAACAGTACTTTTGATTGTTATACGCTTTACAACGGCGTAAAAGTGCCGTGCATTGCATTCGGCACATGGAAAATGCCCGATGATGTTGCCGCCGCTTCGGTCGCGTGCGCACTTAAAAACGGGTATCGTCACATTGACACCGCAGGTGCATACCAAAACGAAGTCGGTGTAGGCGAAGGATTGCGGCGCAGCGGTATTGCGCGTGATGAAATCTTTTTGGTCAGCAAACTGCCGAATGCAGACCACGGGTATCAAAAAACGATTGACGCTTGTGAGCGTTCGTTGCAAAAATTGCAGGTGGACTACTTAGATTCCTACCTCATTCATTGGCCCGTGCTTGTGGAAAATCAAGGCCGCGTGGCAGACGATTTGTGCGACACTTGGCGCGCATTTGAACGCTTGTATCAGGACGGTAAACTGCGTTCCATCGGCACAAGCAACTTTTTGGAGGAACACATTGAGATTTTGAAAGCAAATTTCAAAGACTACCCGATGATTAACCAAGTACAGTTGCACCCGCAAAATCCGCAGGATGAAATGGTCGCGTACTGCAAAGAAAACCGCATTTTGCCCGAAGCGTGGAGCCCGCTGATTCAAGGGCAGGCGTTCAAACGCGAACTGCTTGTGGAAACCGCCGCAAAATACGGCGTGAGCGTGGCACAACTTTGCGTGCGTTGGATTTTCCAAAAAGGCGTTGTCCCCGTGCCGAAATCCACCACGCCCGAACGCATTATTAACAATGCGGATATTTTCGGGTTTACGATTTCTGAAGAAGATATGGAAAAAATCGCCACTTTGCGAAAATACGGTATGATTGGCGACCCGCCGAGCGTGCCGCGCACCCATCAAGTGGTCGGATTTTGATGATTTCACCAAAAAACACCCCTGCAAAAAAAGCAGGGGTGTTTTTCTATGGGATTATGCGATTTGTATTTAATAAATTTCGTATCCGTTCAAGTACAAATCCAACAGCGCCGCATCAAAAGCGTCCACAACGCCGTCGCTGTTCATATCGGCTGCCGCGGTTTGCGCTTTGTCGGTGATGCTTTGCGCCCCAATTGCCGTTTGCACAATTTTGTTGTAATCGGTTGCATTGACGGTATTATCCGCTACCACATCGCCGCGCCGCGCAACAGTGTATGTTTCCACCGCGGTGCCGTTCGCAGAAACCGTCAATGTGCCACCCGTGGTGTTGCCGCTTACGGAAAGGGTGTATCCGAACGGCGTGGAAAAGGCACTGCTAAGCGTCTGCGTTTTGCCGACAAGCACAATATGATTCGCTTTTTTTACGGTGGCATCCGCATTGCGATTTACCATCATTTTGCTGTAAGAATCGTTGGCAAGCGTTGGGTATGGCAGCGCAAAATCGATGCTCGGGTAATGCACCCCCGTGGGCGTATGCGAACTTGCAAAAGTCGTGTCATCGCCGTCAAAATACAGATTGGTCGCATCAGCGCCTACTAAAAAGAAATCGTAGAAAACATACGCACCTTGATCATCCCAAGTGTTGTCTACGGCATACCATTTGCCGTCCTCCATTTTGACATAATTCCAAGCGTGCCCACCGCCGTTTGCATTCCCGACCACCACGACGCAGGGGATTCCCTCACGGTCGCAAAGCATTTTAAACGCTTCGGCATAGCCTTCGCAAACAGGTAAATACGGTTCCAAAAATACGCTCGTTGGCTGATGTGCCGTCGGATTGGTAAACGAAGAATCGTAAGCAACCTGTTTCGCAATATTATCGTGAATGGATTTCACTTTTTCATACCGCGTAAAGCCCTCGACCGGGAAGGCATTATACGCTTCCATCATACGGTTATAATAGTCCGTCACCGCGGCTTGGTCGGCATAGGCGGCGGTATCATAGCTAATTATACAGGTGAGCTTCTTCACGGTTATATGATACAGGCCGTCACTGTAATAATAGGAAATACTGTACGAATAACTGAAACCGCCGATCCAAAACAATTCTGGGTGGTCATCCATCAAAGCTGACAAGCCCCCTGCGACCGCATTTTGCAGTTCGTTTGCCGCGGCGGTATCTAACGCAAGCGTTGCATTGTCGCAAGTAATCGGTTGTGAAAAAGTAACGGCAACACCGTTTACATTGTCCGCGCTTGCAATCCCCGCCTGCAAAACGGCATTATATACATCTTTTTGCCGTTGGGTTAGATACATATAGAAAGTATAAGGTGTGTCGGCATCGGCGGCAAAAAATGAATTGGCAAACCCGAAATTGCCGTCTGCCGCAGGCGCGGTTGTACGCGGGTCGAACTGCACCGCTTCCACAACGCCTATCCACCGTAACGGTTCTCACTTCCTCTGCCGCCGCACCGCAAAGCAATACGCCGTTCGGCAGTAAAAACAGAAGCGCTACGCAAAAGGTCAAGAGTTTTTTCATTGGGATTCCCCCTTTAAAATGCTTTTAAAAACAACAAACGGTTTTCACACATACGCTGCAAAAACCGTTTATACTGTAAGCATATCACGCAGCCAATATTCTCGCGCCTGAAGCCATTTGCAAAATCCATCGCGCATCCACGGCGTTCACTTTGCCGTCGCCGTTCACATCGGCATTTGCACTTTGTTCGGCAGTCCATTTGCGTGCCTGAAGAAGCGTACAACACAAAAGCATAAACGCAAGCAAAACACAAATTTTCTTCTTCATAAAAGCAAATCGTTTTTAACGGTTTTGCAACAAAGCGGACAGTTCGTCCATAAACGCGTTGATGTCGCGGAAATGGCGATACACCGAAGCAAAGCGCACATAGGCAACTTCGTCAATGTCTTTTAATTTGTCCATCGCCAATTCGCCGATATGTAATGAGGTAACTTCGCGGTCCAAAGAGTTTTGCAAACTTACCTCAATTTCGTCCACCGCGCGTTCCAGCGTTTCCATCGTCACGGGGCGTTTTTCACAAGCGCGCATCAAGCCGCGCAAGAGTTTATTCCGGTCAAACGCCTCGCGGGATTTGTCCTTTTTAATCACCAAAATCGGCACGCTTTCAATAATCTCATAGGTTGTAAAGCGTTTGTTGCACTGCAAACACTCCCGGCGTCGGCGAATACGCTCACCCTCGTCGGTCGGACGCGAATCAATTACTTTGCTTTCTTCATAACCGCAAAACGGACATTTCACAAAAATCACTCCAAGTTTACGCAATATATGGTATAACTAATTGTATTATAACAAACGGTATACACAATGTAAAGTATTTTACAACCATTTTTTTAAGCGGTCGCGGGCTTCGCCGATTTGCGCGGGGCTTTCGTACCCGTTTTCGTACAGTTCGATGATGTAATCCCCTGTGTATCCCTTGTCGCGCATTGCCGCAAAAAAGTGCTGAAAATCGAACTGCGCGTTTTCGCAAAGCGGCACCACGCAATCGCGCGTAGGGGTATAATCGCTGATGTGCACATGACGAATGGATTTTGCGAACCGTTCCACAAATACATACGGGTCAATCCCCGTGCGGCGTGCCTGCTTGATATCAAGCACCATCGCGAAATCCTCGCCCAAAGCGTCACGCATATTCGCCAAAAATTCGGGGTTTTCCGAACGGTAATGCACCACATTTTCCTGGCAAAGCGTCAGTCCCTCGGCTTTGGCAAGGTTCTGTAAAATCCCAAAGCGTTCAAACACCTGATCATCGGGAATGCTCCCCGGAATTTTCGCGCCGTGCATCACCAAAAGTTCTGCCCCGAGGGTGTGCATACCGTCAAAATAGCGCTTGAACTCCTCTATGCTTTCCGCGAAACGGCGTTCATAAGAACTGAAATAATAGTAAGACTCCGTAAATGATGCGTAGGTATGAAAACTTTTCACGCGCATACCGTACTGTTTTTGTATATCCGCGAATTTGTCGATATACGCTTTGTCGAGCTCATGCGGAGAATTGATGAAGATTTCAACACAGTCCGCCTGCAATTTCCCCGTTTCAATGAGCGAACGCTCCGTTTCCATCGGATAAAAGCACGCGGTGGAAATCCCGACTGCCATAAAAATCACCTGACCTGCCAAAAATTGTGTGTTGCGGCATCAAAAACCGCCTGTTACTATTATTGTAATAGGGAGGCACACAAAAATGCAAGCACTATTTATGGATTTACGCGCTTTTTTGCGCAGTTTTTGCCCCGCGGCGCGAAAGTTTTTCCGTTTCGGCGTGCCGACAGTTGCGGGGATGTTTCTCGCGGCGCTTTGTTGCCGCCTTTTGCTTGGTACGGTCGGCAATTACGACAAAATGCTGCGAATTTATGAAGAATTACTGCTTTGCGGGCAGGAACTGTTCGGCGCAGTGTTCGTTTCGGGATTGGTTCTGCAACTACTGTATATGGCGTACGCTTTCGACAGCGGAGAGTATTTGCAAAAATAAACCGCCTGTACCGTTTGGCACAGGCGGCGCAAAAGCAAAATTGCAAACGCGCATTTTGAATAGAAATTGCTTTTGCTGACCATATCTTATGTGCAAAAACAAAAAATATGCAAGAATTTTCACTCTTTCTAAAAAAAAGATAAAAAAAGGCTTGCATTTTTTTCTGCACTGTGATAGAATACCAAAGCACTAAAAATTCAGACAACGAACGGAGGTAAGGAAATGAGCGCTCTTGAAATTATCCTCAGCATCTTGCTGATTTTGGCTTCTCTCACCATCATTGTGATTGTTATGATGCAAAAAAGTCGTGAAGGCGGACTTTCCGGTGCGATCGCGGGCGGCTCTGACACCTTCTTCGGTAAAAATAAAGGCAGAACACTTGAAGCACGCCTTGCAAAAATCACAAGATACGCTGCAATCGTATTCTTCGTGCTTGCAATCGCTTCTACCTTGTTGATGCTGTTCTTCTAAACCAATTCGGCGGCGTTTTCAAATTGCCGCTTCCTATGATCCACTAGCTCAGTTGGCAGAGCACTTGACTTTTAATCAAGGTGTCCGGAGTTCGAATCTCCGGTGGATCACCAAAAAAAGAGATACGCGAAAGTGTATCTCTTTTTTCTTTGCCTCAAACGAGCCACAACGGAGATTTGAACTCTCCTCCCCTTAAGGTAAAGAGAGTCAAACACAATATGCCGAAAATGCAGAGCAGTTTGAAACGAGTAGATTTTTAACGCAGTTTCAGCGGAAAGATGCCGTTTTAAATCATATCGGGTTTGACTCTCTTTACCTTACGCTTTGCAGAAAAATCGCTTTGACAATCAGCCAAGCGATCAGCACCCAAACAAGCACAATCGGAACGGCGTAATACCATTTTTTCGGTTTTCCGTTTTCCCACATATTTTCGCTTTCGGTTCTGCACGTCCCTTTTGCTTCGCAAAAGATGGACTATGCGGGTTCGATTCCCGCGTATACTTTTATATATAATAAAAGAACGGCAAGCCTTCCGGCCTACCGTTCTTTTCTTGGTGGAGATGGCGGTAATCGAAACCGCGTCCGAAAACACATTCCCGCAACTTTCTACGAGCGTAGCCGATTGTTTAAAATTCCCTTGTCAGAACGCCGCACGGCAGGCTTTCTGACGCAGTAGCCCTGTTGTGTGTGACGGGTTACAAGGCGTTCGCCCGTGCACATTTACCGCTAATGACGCTCCGTACTCGGTCGCGGTGCTCCGAGGGGAACGCTCACTGCAAATTAAGCAGCGAGAAGTACTTTAGAATCTTTGTCGTTTATTTTCATAAACTGTGGCTGTTTAAAGCGGTACCACACCGCTGCTCGCTTATCACGGTTCAATATCCCCGTCGAAATCCTTTCATCCCCATATGGGATTTTTATTTTACCATATAAAAATAATTTTGCAACAGGTAATTTGCGGAAATTACCGCATTCGTTCTTTCATTTCGCGTTCGATATGGCGCGTCGCTTCTTTTTTGGCGGCGACGTCGCGCTTATCGTAAAGTTTTTTACCTTTACAAAGTCCGACCTGCACTTTTGCTCTGCCTTTTTTGAAGTACACCGACAGCGGAATGAGCGTTAACCCTTGCTGTTTCGTGGTGCCCAAAAGACGCATAATCTCTTTTTTGTGCATTAAAAGGCGGCGCACACGCATTGGGTCACGGTTGAAAATATTGCCGTGGTCATAGGGGCTGATGTGCATTCCGTTGACGAACATTTCACCGTCCACAATGCTGCACCACGCGTCTTTGAGGTTGCATTTGCCCTGCCGCAGAGATTTGACCTCTGTACCGCGCAGTTCAATGCCCGCTTCGTAGCTTTCCAACACGAAATAATCATGGAGAGCTTTTTTATTTTGTGCAATTGTCATATTCCCGTTTTTCTCAGCCATGATATTCCCTCAAATCATGTATCCCTTAAACTTGATAACTTTCCATAAATCGGTTGATTTCTTCTTCACAATCCCGCATAGCAAGGATTGTTTTTTCAAGCAAATCGTCCAATTTCCACCCGAGATATTCCGCACCGGTGCGAATAACATCACGGGAACAACCTGCTGCAAATTTTTTATCCTTAAACTTCTTTTTCAGACTTTTCAGTTCCATATCAGAAACGCTTTTAGACGGACGCATTAAAGCCGCCGACCAAATCAGTCCCGTCAATTCATCGGTTGCAAACAGAACCTTTTCCATTTCGTGCTTCGGTTCTAAATCCACACAAATACCGTAGCCGTGGGAACATACAGCATAAATCATATCGTCGCCCACGCCGCCGTTTTTGAGCAGTTCCGGCGCTTTCTTACAGTGCTCATCGGGATACAGTTCAAAATCAATATCATGCAAAAGCCCGACGATGCCCCAATATTCTTCGTCATCAGCATATCCGAGTTCTTTTGCATACCAACGCATAACCCCTTCCACGGTCAGCGCGTGCTGAATGTGGAACGGTTCTTTATTATATTTTTTCAAAAGCGCAAACGCTTCATCTCCGGTTACATTGCTTTGCATAAAATCACCTTTATAACAAACTCCTGCCTTGTAACGCGCGGGAAAGCGTTACTTCGTCGGCGTATTCCAAGTCCGCGCCGACGGGCACGCCGTAAGCAAGGCGCGTCACCTTAATTCCCAACGGTTTGAGCAGTCTGCCGATATACATCGCGGTTGCCTCGCCCTCTACGGTGGGGTTGGTCGCCATAATGACTTCGTTCACGGTATCGTCCTGCAAGCGGGCAAGAAGTTCCTTGACCGTCAAATCTTCGGGCCCCACACCGTTCATCGGCGAAATTGCGCCGTGCAGAACATGGTAAAGTCCTTTGTATTCGTGGGTGCGCTCGAACGCAATCACATCACGCGGATTTTCCACCACGCAAACGGTGCTTTTGTCGCGCGCCTCGTTTTGACAAATCGGGCAGATTTCCGCTTCGGTCAAATTACGGCAAATGGCGCACTGATGAATGTTATCGTGCGCACGGACAATCGCCGAAGAAAGCGCGTGTGCTTCTTCCTCGGTGAGCCCGAGCACATAAAATGCCATTCGTTCGGCGGATTTGGTGCCGACAGAAGGCATTTTCCGAAATTCGTCAATCAGTTCTTCTAAAATCGGAATGGAATACCCCATTAAAACAGCCCACCCATGCCGGGCATACCCTGCAAGCCGCCGGTGATTTTGCCCATTTCGCGTTCAGCGGTTTCATCGGCTTTGCGCATAGCTTCATTGAGCGCCGCCAACAGCAAATCCTCCAACATATCCGGTTCTTCGGGGTCCATTACTTCGGGTTTGATGTGAATTGCCTTGATTTCGTGCGAACCGTTCACGGTAACATCTACCGCGCCGCCGCCTGCAGATGCAGAATACTCTGCCACGGCAAGTTCTGCCTGTACGGCTTCCATATTTGCCTGCATTTCCTGCAATTTTTTCATCATATTGCCGCCTGTGGGGCCTTGGTTGGGAATTCTTGCTTTCATTTTGTATACTCCTCTTTTTGCGTTTTTATGTTTCTTTTATTGTTGGTCCACCACCTGCACGCCGAGTGTTTGCGCACGGCTTAACAAATCGGCAAGCGGGTCTTTTTTCGGTTCTTCTTTTGCGGGTGCGCCCTGTGCGGATTGGGTATGATTGAATATGCCCAATTTGTATTTTACGCCCGTCACATCATACACCGCGCGGACAATACAGTTGGCGTGCGAACCCGTCTGCAAAAACCGCTCCAAAAGCGGGTTGTCGGTTTTAATCAGCAAATACTCCCCGCGCACCACCGCTGTGGAATTCGCCATATGCGGCACCAACGGACGGTCAATCGCGGAAAGGCGTTCAAGTGCTTCCGCCCATTTTGTAAATTCGGTTTCCGCTTGCGTTGACGCGCTTTCCGTCGGTGCGAGTGCCGGCGCCGTTTTTTCGGCGGTCGGCTGCGGTGCGGGTTCGGGTTTTGCCGATTGTTCTATCGGTTTTTCCACCTGTGCCGCGGATTTTTCGGTTTCGGGGGCAGGTGTTTTTGCAGGACTTTTCAGATTTTCCGTAAAGTTGTTCGGCTTTACGGGCACTTGGAAAGCCCCTGTGTCCATTCGGCGTTCCAACTCTGCAATGCGGGAAACGAGCGCGCCGTAATCCGCATCCAACTGCGGGTCGGCAAGACGCAAAAGTGCCATTTCCACCGTGGCTCTGCCGTTTGCGCCCGCTTTCAGGCGGACGGCGGTTTCGTTTAAAATATCCATTGCCGCCAAAATGCGCGCAAGTGTAAAGTTCTGCGCCTGCACAGAGATTTTTTCGAGTTCCGCCTGCGGGCAGATGATTAAATCTTTATAATTCGGCACACTGCGTGCAAGCATCATATTGCGAAAATGGGAAAGCAGGTCAGCAACCAGCCGTTCCATATTGCAGGCGTTGTTATACAAATCGTTTAAAAGCGTCAGCGTTTTGGCGCTGTCGCGCGCACAGACGGCATCGGTCAGCGAGAACAGATATTCGCGTCCCGCAAGCCCCGCCGCGTCGCTGACCACCGCTTCGGTAATTTCCGCGCCGTAGGCGGCACAGCGGTCCAAAAGCGAAAGTGCGTCGCGCATGGCGCCGTCCGAAATGCGGGCAATGAGCATGGCGCCGTCCGCACGCAAGGCAATATTTTCTTCGTTTGCAACATATTGCAATCTCGCGGCAATGTCCTGCGGTTCAATCCGTTTGAAATCGAAACGCTGACAGCGTGAGAGAATGGTCGAAGGCAATTTGTGCACTTCGGTGGTTGCCAAAATGAATTTGACATGCTCGGGCGGTTCTTCAAGCGTTTTTAAAAGCGCATTAAACGCGCCCGTGGAAAGCATATGCACTTCGTCGATGATATACACGCGGTATTTTGCGGCGGTGGGCGTGTAATTCGCCTCTTCGCGCAAATCGCGGATATTGTCCACCCCGTTGTTGGAAGCGGCGTCGATTTCAATAACATCGAGCACCGAGCCGTTGTCAATCCCGCGGCAGATTTCGCATTCGTTGCAAGGATTCCCGTCTACGGGATGCAAACAGTTGACCGCCTTGGCGAGAATTTTTGCGCAGGAGGTTTTGCCTGTACCGCGCGAGCCCGTGAACAAATAGGCGTGTGAAAGCCGACCGCTTTTGACCGCCCCCGAAAGTGAAGCGGTAACGTGCGGCTGCCCGACCACATCCGCAAAAGTCTGCGGACGCCATTTGCGGTAAAGCACCTGATACATCGAAAAACCTCCCTATATTGAAATCAGCCCATAAAAAATACCTTAACTCGGTCATGCACCGTGCAGGCGAGCTGCGGCGCACAGGCTGACCGCTTAATGCTGCTCGGTTCCCCGCCTGACATGGTTCACGGAGCGCTGTCGCACAGGACCCACACGGCACACGACCCAATTAAGGTAGAATTATTATACTATGAATTTTTCCCGATTGCAAGAGAAATTATTACATATTTTCGTCCTTTATAAAGCACAGGCGCCGCTTTTCGTTTGGATGTGACAAATTTGTATAAATTTTAAAAAAGTCTTTTCGTCCCCCTTGATTTTTGAAATTGTATTCTGTATAATAAATTGTGTCACACTTCGGCGTTGTGGTGGAAGCACACCGACGAGGTGTGTTTTTGTATTTTAGAGGTATTTATATTTAAGAATCAACTGTGCAGGAGAATGAAAAAGTGAAAATCGGTTTTGACAATGACAAGTATTTGAAAACGCAATCCGCCCGTATTCGCGAACGCATTGAGTCGTTCGGCGGTAAACTGTATTTGGAATTCGGCGGCAAAATTTTTGACGATTACCACGCTTCGCGCGTGCTGCCCGGCTTTTTGCCCGACAGCAAAATGAAAATGTTGTTAGAGTTGCGCGATGAGGCCGAAATCATCATCGCCATTTGCGCCAATGATATTGAAAAAAGCAAGGTGCGCGGCGACATCGGCATTACCTATGACCAAGACATTCTTCGCTTGATTGATATATACACCTCTTTCGGGCTTTCGGTTTGCGGCGTGGTGATGACGCAGTTTGCCGCACAGCAAAGTGCCGTAAAATTCGAGGAAAAGCTCAAGAAACTCGGCGTGCGCGTTTACAGACATTATGTGATTGAGGGCTACCCTGCGAATATTCCGCTGATTGTCAGCGACGAGGGGTTCGGCAAAAACGATTATATTGAAACCACGCGTTCCTTAATCGTGGTAACCGCCCCGGGCCCGGGCAGCGGTAAAATGGCAGTTTGCCTTTCGCAACTGTATCACGAGCACAAACGCGGCGTGCAGGCAGGCTACGCCAAATTCGAGACCTTCCCGATTTGGAATTTGCCTTTAAAGCACCCGGTTAACCTTGCATATGAAGCGGCAACCACCGATTTGAACGATGTCAATATGATTGACCCGTTCCATTTGGAAGCCTACGGTGAAACCACCGTCAACTACAACCGCGATATTGAGATTTTCCCCGTGCTCAACACCATTTTTGAGCGCATTTTCGGGCAGTCACCCTATAAATCCCCCACCGATATGGGCGTGAATATGGCGGGTAACTGCATTGTGGACGATGCGGTTTGCTGTGAAGCCTCCAAGCAAGAGGTCATTCGCCGCTACTACAAAGCGCTTGTCGCCGCGAAAAACGGTGAAGCGGTGCAAAACGAAATCTTTTCGTTGGAACTTTTGATGAAACAATTGGGCGTTACGGTCGAAGCGCGCCGCTGTGTGCAACCTGCTCTTGCGGCAGCAGAAGAAACCGGACAACCCGCCGCGACAATGGAACTGCCGAACGGCGAAATCGTTACAGGCAAAACGAGCAATTTGTTGGGGGCTTCCTCGGCGCTGATTCTCAACGCTTTAAAATCGCTCGCAAATATCCGTTCGGACATCGATTTGGTTTCGCCCGTGGTCATTGAGCCGATTCAGGATTTGAAAATCAACCATTTGGGCAACAAAAATCCGCGTTTGCACACCGATGAGGTGCTTTTGGCACTTTCCATTTCGGCGGCGACCAATCCGACTGCGGAAAAAGCCATGCAGGCGTTGTCCCTTCTGCGCGGTTGCGAAATGCACTCCACCGTAATTTTGGCAGATGTGGATATGCACACATTTTCCAAACTCGGGGTGCATGTCACCAACGAACCGATGCGAGAAACCAAATCGTTGTATCACAAATAAGAAAAATATTATGCAATATTAAAATGAAACGGGAAATTCACTGCAGAATTCTGCAAAAGGGGACTTTTTTATGGCAGCAAAGTACATTTTCGTAACCGGCGGCGTAGTTTCGGGCCTTGGCAAAGGCATTACCGCCGCTTCGCTCGGCAGACTTTTGAAAGACAGAGGTCTTTGTGTGACGGTCATCAAACTTGACCCGTATTTGAACATTGACCCCGGCACAATGAACCCCATTCAGCACGGCGAGGTTTTTGTGACCGATGACGGCGCCGAAACCGACCTTGACCTTGGGCATTATGAGCGCTTTATTGATGTCAGCCTCACCAAAAACAGTTCGTGCACCTCGGGCAGCGTGTATTACAATGTGCTCTCGAACGAACGCAAGGGTGTTTACGGCGGGCAAACCATTCAGATTATTCCGCACATCACCAACGAAATCAAACGCCGCATTGCCTTAAACGAGGTGGAGGGTGTGGATGTGGTGTTGGTCGAAATCGGCGGCACCGTAGGCGACATTGAAAGCCAGCCGTTTTTGGAGGCAATTCGCCAATTCGCACAAGACCGCCCCGGGCAATGT